>NZ_JBFREV010000039.1:0-53923 GCF_052114485.1 Cupriavidus sp. KB_39 | reverse complement strand
CGGTTGTTTGGTTGTTAAAGAACTGGCCACACCGGCTTTGCCGGGGGCGGTACTGCTTGTCTGCGCTGCGTCGTTTGCGTCGCAGCAGAGAAACGAGATTATGAAGAACAACCTGCGTTTCGTCAACAGGTCAGCGAAGTTTTTTTCGCYGCGGTCAGCGCTGGAAAACTCCTCAGCCCRACCACCCATCAACCCCGCAACCCTTGTCGCTGCTGCGTTTGCAGCGCGGTTTGTGTTGCGAGGGGACGAATAGTAGGCGACTGATGGCAGGCTGGCAAGCGATTTCGCAAAATAATTCTCAAGTTCATCTCAGGTGCCGTTTAGAGCACAAAACGAGGAAACCATGACCATCCGTATCGTGAGATTAGGATCGCCGCGCGCCGAGGATGAGGGGCTGCGCATGGGCACGGTGCGACGGCCGCCGCGCGGGGTGCCAAAGGCTGAGTTCGCCTGCCGTGACTATTACGATGTCTGGTACCCGGCGCTTGCACCATCCACGGACCTCGTCGCGCAGGCCCAGGCCGCCACGGACGGCAAGGCGTGGCGTGCCTTCGAGAAGAAGTACCGTGCCGAGATGGCCGAGCCCGATGCCAGCCGCACGCTAGATCTCCTTGCAGCCTTGTCCCATCAGACGAACTTCTCGCTCGGTTGCTATTGCGAGGACGAATCTCACTGTCACCGCAGCATCCTGCGCGACCTGCTGGCCAAGCGCGGCGCCGACCTGGCGTAATCCGCACGCTATGATGCGAAGCTTCGCCGCCTGCTTTTTAGTAAGCAGGCAAGGCGAAGCTTCTCACTGGCCTCTCATACGTCGATGGCACTGAACCTCGTCTGGCTTGGATTCTTCCTGATTTCCTTCCTGGCCGCCTGCGTGCGGCTGGCTCACGGCGACACGGCGGTCTTCCCGGCCATGCTCGCCAGCCTGTTTGACAACGCGCGCACCGCTTTCGAGATTTCTCTTGGGCTGGCCGGCGTCATGTGCCTCTGGATTGGCATCATGCGGATTGGCGAGCGGGCCGGCGTGGTCGATCTCTTCGCCCGGGCCATGAACCCATTGCTGCGTCACTTCTTCCCCGGCGTGCCGCAGGGCCACCCGGCACAGGGCGCGATGATGATGAATGTGTCCGCCAATCTGCTCGGCCTGGACAACGCCGCCACCCCGCTCGGGCTCAACGCCATGCGCGAGCTGCAGACGCTGAATCCCAAGCCGGACACCGCCAGCAACGCCCAGATCATGTTCATCGTCCTGAACACGGCCGGGCTGACGTTGATTCCCACGTCGGTCATCGCCATCCGCCAGGCGATGGCCGTCAAGCAGGGGCTCACCGGCTTCAATGCGGCCGATATTTTCCTGCCGACGCTGCTCGCCACCGGCGTCTCCTGCCTGGCCGGGCTGCTGGCCGTGGCCTGGGTGCAGCGACTGAACCTGCTCAAACCCGCCGTGCTGGCCGCGTTCGCGATCACGGCGGCGGCTGTCGGGGGGCTGTTCGTCTGGCTGCGGCAGGCGCCGCCGGATCAGGTGAGCCAGTTGGCCGCGCTCGCCGGCAGCGCCTTCATCCTGTCGCTGATCACCCTGTTCCTGGTTTGCGGCGCGGTGCGGCGGGTCAATGTCTACGACGCCTTTATCGATGGCGCCAAGGAAGGCTTCGGCGTCGCGGTGCAGATCATTCCTTATCTAGTGGCGATCCTCGTGGCGATTGGACTGTTCCGCGCCTCGGGGTGCATGGACGTGCTCATGCAGGGCCTGTCGGCCGGATTCGCGTGGCTGGGACTCAATACCGACTTCGTTCCCGCGCTGCCAGTCGGCCTGATGAAGATCCTGTCCGGCGCCGGCGCGCGCGGGCTGATGGTCGATGTGATGAGCACTTACGGCGTCGACTCCTTCCAGGGCCGACTCGCGGCGATCATCCAGGGTTCGACCGAGACCACTTTCTATGTGATGGCCGTCTATTTCGGTAGCGTCAATGTGCGCAATACCCGTCACGCATTGGGCTGTGCGCTGTTCGCCGATGTGGTCGGCATGACCGCCGCCGTGTGGATCGCCTACCTCTTTCGATAGCGCTGTTGTCCCAATGCAACGTGATTGTGCGCTTTTGAAGTCATTCTYGAACGCGGGACTTGGTGCGTCGCAACAACCTGTGTATAGTGAAGTCTGTCTCCTCCACCACCTCGGTGGATTCCAACCCGCGCATCACTTGCGCGGGTTTTTTTTGCCCAAAATCTGTGGAATCCTCAGATCGATAGGCGGTTTTTGATCGGTCTACATCACGAATGTGACATCTGCACCGGTCAGCGTCACTTTTCCCCGTCGTGGTGCAAGCGCGCACAGTTGCCGCGCAAATCGCAGAAAACCCACACCTTTGTTGCGATGCACCAATCAGCATCGTAGAGTGGCATCAGCAATAACCCTGACACCCCGCCGCTCTCCTAATTTGCCTGCGATGCCTACCGCTGCGCGCCTTCTCCGATACTGGCCCGATACCGCCTACCTGCGGCGTGGCATCGTCTACGCCTTGTCTTTCCTGGCGCTGGCCGGTACCGGCTGGCTGACTGGCGAACACGGTTATCTCTGGTCGGCAACGGCATCGATCTGGACCTGCCTGGCTGATCGCCAAGGCACGGCGGCCGCCCGCATGCGTGCGCTGGGCACCGTGGGCATCGGCGGTGCGCTGGCCAGCGCACTGGGCGCGAGCCTTTCGGGGTCGCCGCTGCTGGCACTGCTCGTGGTGCTAGCCGCAGGGCTGGTGGCCGGTTTGGTCGAGCTACGCGGCCCCGCAGCCGCTTTGTGCTTCAAGCTGCTCTATGTGGTGCTCATCGCCGCCTGCCTGCAGCCGGCCGAAGGTTTACCGATCGCCACCTACGCGTGGACGAGCAGCGTCGACTACCTGCTAGGCGGCGTCTTTGCCTGCCTGGTTTGCCTGCTGTTGATTCCCTCCCAGCGCGACACCCGGCCGCGGACGGAGGTAGTCGCCGTCTACGACGCCCTGCTGCGCTTTGCCGATTTCCTGGCGACTACCGCGCCCGACCACGACAGCACGCCACATAAGCAGGAAATCCGCCTTCGTATCGAAGCGGCGCGCGCCGCCGTGACCGCCCGGCGTGGCCTGCGAGACCCGCTGGGATTGCTCCACTACGCCTACGCCGTGGCGGTGGCCGACGCCATCTTCGCCCTGCTGATCGTCGCTGGCGAACTGCGCGAGCGCGCCGGCGACACCCACGGCCTGCCGCTGGCCTATGCCGCGCGCTGCCTCGCCGATACGCAGGAGCAGGTTCGCCAGGCCCTCGCCCGTCATGCCCCGGACCTGCCGGCACTGAGCGCGATGCTGACCCGCGACCTGCGTGGCCTCGTGGCGCAGCGCCCCAATGCCTCCGCGCCGCCCCCTTACCAATCCGCCCTGGCCGCGCTGGCCCAGCACCCCGGTTTCGATCGATGGCGCGAGCGCTTCGTCTGGCCGAATACCGGCGTCACGGCCATGCTCGATCGCCTGGCGCATACGCTGGCCGACCTCGCCGCGCGCGATGCCCGGGTGTCGCGCCACGCGCTCCGGCTGGCGCTGGCGGGCGGGCTGAGCCTGTTGCCGTCGCAGATCTGGCAGGTCCATCACAGCTACTGGGTGGCCGTCACCGTGATCATGGTGCTGAGCCCGCGCCTGCAAACCACCCGGCAGATCTCGTTTCTGCGCTTTGCCGGTTCGCTGGGCGGTGCGCTGCTGGCCTGCGGCATCAGCCTGATGCACCCCACGCCGACGCTGGCGCTCGGCATCAGCGCGGTATTCCTCGCCGCCGCCTATGCGACGCGGCTGGCCGGCAATGCCGGCGCGTTCGCGTTCTGCCTGACGCCAGCGGTCATCCTGTTCTCCTGGCTCGGCGAGCCCGCCGCCAGCAGCAGCCACGTGGCGGCGTTGCGCGGCGCCGATACGGCCATCGGCTGCCTGATCGCGCTGGCCAGCTATGTAGTGCTGGCGCCACGTGCGGAGTTGTCGCGCGCGTTCCGCCACAGCCTGGATGCGCTCRCGGTCAACGCGGTCTACCTCCGCGCCTCGATCAGCGCGGCGCGCGCGCTGTCGGCGGCGCCAGCCCGGCTCGAGGCGCTGCGCGTGGCTGCCGGCCGCGCCTCCACCCGTGCCGAGGACACGCTCGCCCAATGTGCGGCCGAACTGGATCCGGCGCTGGCGGTCACTCATCGCACCCTGCATGCCACAGCGCGGCGAATGGCCGCACTGGCAGGGCTGCTGCGTGCCGGCACCGAATCGGGGGAGATCTACACGAAGCCCGTGCCGGCCGTGCAGGCACTGCTTGGCGATCTGGAGGCCCGACTGGCCGAGGTGGCCGTCCGACCGGGTCACACCGGCGTGACGGCAGCGGTGGCGCCGGCCCGGCTGGCACCGCTAACGCCCGCCGATCCGCCCTTTGACCGATTTCTGGCGGAACAGGCTGGCTACGCGGACAACCATATCGATGCCGCGCATCACACGGTCGCCAGGCTGCGCACCCTGGTGGCGGAACAGGCGCTGGCGACGCGCTCGCGCTTGCGCGGGGTCAAGGCGGGATGAGATAGCCCGGCATTTCGGCGTTCGGGCAGGCGCTCGCAACTATCCTAGAATGATTGGATATCCGCCGTTTCCCCGTTCCCGACAAGTACGAGGTGCGCCATGGCTCAAATCTCCTTCCCGACCAGCGTTCCGTCTTACTGCGCCGCCAGTCTGACGCTATCGTGCCCCGCTACGGTCAATGGCAATTCATCGCAGTATTCCGTGACCGCCGAGGCGCTCGAGAACCATTGTGGCGCCCAGTCGCCGCGCGAAGACGACCTGCGCGCCGCGTTCACGAGTCACCGCCAGCGCATTGAGCATCTGGCGGAAATCCTGTTCGAGCTGACCAAGGCGCGCGAGATCGTCCTGCGCAGCGGGCATTTCCGCTTCGCGGACTGATCGATCAGCCTTCGGCCGCCTGCCCGCGTACCAGCAGCACCGGCATCGTCGCCTGACGGATCACCGCCTCGGCCACGCTGCCGAGCACGATACGCCGCACGCCGCGCCGGCCGTGGGTGCCGATGACCAGCAGGTCCCCGCCCCACTGGCGCGCGGCTTCATTGATCGATCCGGCGATGTCGCCGGCCACGGCAGGCTCCGTCACCAGTTTCGTCTCGAACGTCGCACCGGCGTCGCCCAGCACCTTGCCGGCCGCCTCCAGCGCGCGTTTGCCGCTGTCCGCGAAGGCGCGCTCGATCTGCGTGGGGTCGTAGTAGCCCGCGTCGAACAGCATCACGCCGTTGTCCACCACATAGAGCGCCAGGATCGTCGAGCCGCCGCCGGCCACCCGCAGGGCCTCGCGCAGGGCCAGGTCGGACGTGCTGCTGCCATCCACCGCCACCACGATCCGGTTGTAAGCCGTGCTAGTCATTGCCTTGTCCTCCGATAGAAGAGAGAAGCGCCGCAGCCGTGCCGCGACCGCTACATCCGATACTACACGTGGCGCCAAACCCACGTGATGAGCCGATTCTGAAAATGGGATAGGCGGATCACCCATCACGCGCACCCATCCATACGCCATTAAATTGACCGACCGGTCGGTTTATATATATAGTGAGCAGACCCGCCGCCGCCGTCCAGCCTCGACAAGAACAACCACCGCGCGGCCACCCATCAGAAGGAGACGTTATGTACACGCAGAGTCTCGACCTGCCCGGCCAGCCTGCCCAGCCCACGGTCACGCCGCTCGGCGGGCCGCAGGATGCCGGCCTCGCCGCGCGCCAGGCCGCGTTCGACGCGCGCATGGCGGAAGACGGCAAGATAGAGCCGATGGACTGGATGCCCGACGCCTACCGCAAGACCCTGGTGCGCCAGATCTCGCAGCACGCGCATTCGGAGATCGTCGGCATGCTGCCGGAGGGCAACTGGATCAGCCGCGCGCCGTCGCTCAAGCGCAAGGCCATCCTGCTGGCCAAGGTGCAGGACGAAGGCGGCCACGGCCTCTATCTATATAGCGCGGCCGAAACGCTCAATGCCTCGCGCGATGATCTGGTCGATGCCCTGCACACCGGCCGCGCCAAGTATTCGTCGATCTTCAACTACCCGACGCTGACCTGGGCGGACGTCGGCGTGATCGGCTGGCTGGTCGATGGCGCGGCGATCATGAACCAGATTCCGCTGTGCCGCTGCTCGTACGGCCCGTACGCGCGCGCGATGATCCGCATCTGCAAGGAGGAGTCGTTCCACCAGCGCCAGGGTTTCGACGCCCTGCTGGCCATGATGCGCGGCACCGATGCCCAGCGCGAGATGGTCCAGGACGCGGTGAACCGCTGGTGGTTCCCGGTGCTGATGATGTTCGGCCCGCCGGACGCCGCCTCCACCAACAGCGGCCAGACCATGGCCTGGGGCATCAAGCGGATCTCGAACGACGACCTGCGCCAGAAATTTGTCGATGCCACCGTCGAGCAGGCCAAGGTGCTGGGCGTGACGCCGCCCGACCCCGGCCTGAAATGGAATGCCGAGCGCGGCCACCACGACTACAGCCCACTCGACTGGGACGAATTCTGGCGCGTGATCAATGGCGACGGCCCCTGCAACAAGGAGCGGCTGGCCACGCGCGTGAAGGCGCACGAAGACGGCGCCTGGGTGCGCGAGGCCGCGCTGGCCCACGCCCGCCGCCGCGCCGAACGACCGCAGCGCGAAGCCGCCTGACCGCCGCCCAAGGAGACAGACATGGCGCAATCGACACCTGAGACGCACCCGAGCAAGAAGGAATGGCCGCTGTGGGAAGTGTTCGTCCGCAGCAAGCAGGGACTGGAGCACAAGCATTGCGGCAGCCTCCACGCCGCAGACGCCGAGCAGGCGCTGCACATGGCTCGCGATGTCTACACGCGCCGGCAGGAAGGCGTGTCGATCTGGGTGGTGCCCTCGTCCGCCATCACGGCCAGCGCGCCGGCGGAGAAGGCCGAGCTGTTCGATCCGGCCGCCGACAAGATCTACCGGCACCCGACGTTCTACCAGCTCCCCGACGAAGTCAACCATATGTAAGGCCGGCACCATGACGCAGACCCTCGTCGCCGACGATCGCGCCCTCGACAGCTCCCACGACCTCGCCCGCACCGCGCCGCTGCAGTACGTGCTGCGGCTGGCCGACAACGCGCTGATCCTGGGCCAGCGCAACGCCGAATGGTGCGGCCATGGCCCGGCGCTGGAAGAAGACATCGCGCTGGCCAACATCAGCCTGGACCTGATCGGCCAGGCGCGGCTGCTGTACGCCCATGCCGGCGAACTCGAAGGCCGGCTCACCGGCCGCGCGCGCCAGGAGGACGAGTACGCGTACTGGCGCGAGGAACGCGAGTTCCGCAACTGGACGCTGCTGGAGCTGCCGCACACCGGCCCGCTGGCCGGCACGGCCCGGACCGAGCGCGACTACGCGGTCACCATCATGAGAAATTTCCTATACGGGGCGCTGATGGCCGCACTCTGGCCCGCGCTGGAGACCAGCCAGGACGCGGGGCTGGCCGCCATCGCCGCCAAATCGGCCAAGGAGGCGCGCTACCACCTGCAGCATGCGGCGGGATGGGTGGTGCGGCTGGGCGACGGTACCGATGCGTCCCACGTCCGCATGCAGCGCGCGCTGGACCACCTGCTGCCCTATATGAAYGAGTGCTTCGCGCCCGATCCAGTCGAGCAGGCCGCCGCCGACCAGGGCGTGGCCGTGCCGACGGCAAGCCTGCGCGACGCCTGGGAGGCCATCGTCCACGCCACTCTGGAGGACGCCACGCTGCGCCTGCCGGCGCCCTCGGCGTTCGTCTCCACGGGCAAGCTCGGCGTGCATTCGGAACACATGAGCTACCTGCTGGCCGAAATGCAGGGGCTGGCACGCGCCCACCCCGGCGCGCAGTGGTAGGCGGGGGTCCGGTCATGCGGATGGCGTCGACTGTCACCTCCCCCTTCGCACCGGCCTTCCCCGTCGCCACCGCGACCGGCCCGCGCTCGGCCGACGAACGCCTCGCCGCCGCGTGGGCCGCGCTGGAGGCCGTGCCGGACCCCGAAATCCCGGTCGTGTCGATCCGCGATCTCGGCATTTTGCGAGACGTACGGCTGGCCGACGATGGCGCGACGCTGGAGGCGGTTATCACGCCGACCTACTCCGGCTGCCCGGCCATGTCCCAGATCGAGGAAGACGTGGGCCGCGCGCTCGAAGCCGCCGGACTGGCGCCGTGGCGTGTGCGCACGGTGCTGGCGCCGGCCTGGACCACTGACTGGATCACCGAGGCCGGCCGCGCCAGCCTGCGCGCGTACGGCATCGCCCCGCCGGGGCGTTGCGGATCGCAAGACAGCGAGATCGGCGCGAGCGCGACGGTCAGGCCGCTGCGCTTTGTCCCACGCGCCCTACCCCACGCAACCCCGGCCATCGSCTGCCCCCATTGCGGCAGCACGCAYACCGAGGAGCTATCGCGCTTYGCCTCCACGGCGTGCAAGGCGCTCCACCGTTGCCTGGACTGCCGCGAGCCGTTCGACTACTTCAAGCCGTATTAAGTCCAGAAAGCCAGAGGCAGACACGCGATGACCCCACAGTTCCACCCGCTGCGCGTGGCGCAGGTACGCCCGGAAACGTCCGACACGGTGTCGATCGCCTTCGAGGTGCCCGAGCCGCTGCGCGACGCCTAYCGCTTCACGCAGGGCCAGTTCCTCACGCTGAAGGCTCCCGTCGACGGCAAGGACGTGCGTCGCTCCTATTCGATCTGTTGCGGGGTGCAGGACTACGACGAGCGCGGCGAACTGCGCGTRGCCGTGAAGCTGGTGGACGACGGCGTGTTCTCCACCTGGCTGCACGACACCGTGGCGCCCGGGCAGGTCTTCGAGGTGATGACGCCCGATGGCCGCTTCCACGTGCCGCTGGACACCGCCGCCGCGCGCCACTACGTGGCCTTTGCCGCCGGCAGCGGCATCACGCCGGTGCTGTCGCTGATCCGTACCACGCTGGCGCGCGAGCCGCGCAGCCGCTTCACGCTGGTCTACGGCAACCGCAGCGTGGACAGCATCATCTTCTCCGAGGCGCTGGAGGATCTGAAGAACCAGTATCTGTCCCGTTTCACGCTCTACCACGTGCTGTCCCGCCAGCCACAGGAGGTGGATCTTCTGCACGGCCGGCTCGACCGCGCCCGGGTGGCCGCCTTCCTGGAAACGCTGATTCCCGTCGACGATATCGACGCCGCCTTTGTCTGCGGCCCGGCCTCGATGATCGACGAAGTGGAGGCGGCGCTGAAGGAAGCGGGCCTGGATCCGCACCAGATCCACGCCGAACGCTTTGGCGTGCCGCTAGCGTCCGCGCCTCGTAAAACGTCGACGGAACACCACGCGAGCCACGCCGGCACCGCCGAACTGGTGGTCGTGCTGGACGGCAAGCAGCACAAGATGCGCCTGCCGCTGGAGGACGCCAATGTGCTGGACACCGCGCTGGCAGCCGGTCTGGACCTGCCCTACGCCTGCAAGGGCGGGGTCTGCTGCACCTGCCGCGCCAAGGTGCTCGARGGCAAGGTCGAGATGGAGAAGAACTACACGCTGGAGCCGTGGGAGATGGAAAAAGGGTTCGTGCTCACCTGCCAGGCGCGCGCGCTCACGCCCCGGGTGGTGGTCAGCTACGACGAACGCTAGTTGTTGCTGGTGGCACGACTGTCGCCGTGATTACAATGGCGGGACACGCTCCATGCGTCGCATCGTCCGCCACAGGGCCGTTCGCCAACGGCGGGACCGATGGCGGCCGGGGTTCCGCCGGGACACGTCGCACCCTATACAATCACGGTCATGCAATATATCCATGTCGTCAACGGCGATGTTGCGGGCAACACGCTGCGCCAGGCCCTGGCCCAGGCGGCCCGTCCCGATCCGGTGGTCGTCCTGCGCGACGACCTGGCCGTCGGCCCCATCGCGGATGTGGACAGCACCGGCCTGATCCGCTCCGGCTTCTGGCAGCGGGTGGCGCCCCATACCGATATCGACTTTGCGGCCGAGATGCGCCAGGCGCTGGACCAGCTCCAGGCGCTACGCCGCGACGACCTGGAGGTCGCCATCTGGCACGGCCAGAGCGCCTCCGACCAGCTCATGCTGCGCCGGGTGGTCTTCCACCTGTACCAGGCGCCCCAGCGGATCAATGAAGTGTCGATGGACCTGCGCGAACTGGAGGTACCCGCCCAGGGCAACCTCGCCGCCATCGGCATGTACCCGGCCGCGCGGCTGGCGCGGCGGTTCTCGACCATCGCGCCGGTCTCGGTGCTGCGGCTGGGCCGGCTGGGCTACGAGTGGCAGCAGAACGTGAAGGAGAACGCCGACGTGCGGCTCTGGAAGGGCAATACGCTCGTGCCGGCCGCCTACCATAACGTCGACGACGTGATCCTGGAGCGCGCGCCCGAGGACTGGAAGCCGGCCGCCGAGGTGGTCGCCAGCGTCATGGGCGCCATCGAAGGCCTGCTGGCGAGCGACTGGTTCGTGTTCTGGCGCTGCCGGGAGCTCATCAGCACCGGGCAGCTCATGCTGCGCGGCAACGCCGATTCGCTCCAGACCTGCGAACTGCGCCGCAACCCCCTCAGCGCGAGCGCGGAATAAGCGGCCCATGGCAAGAACCAAGGCGCCCGATTTCGAGGCACAACGCGAGCAGATCCTGGACCTGGCCGCCGCCGCCTTCGCGGCCAGCAGCTACCCGAGCACGTCGATGGCCGACCTCGCGGCGGCCTGCGGCACGTCCAAGGCGCGGCTCTATCACTATTACGAGAGCAAGGAAGCGATCCTGTTCGACCTGCTGGACCGCTACACGCGCCAGCTGATGCTGATCGTCACCCAGGTGGAAGCCGAGAGCGAGCGTCAGGGCCGTACCGACGCCGAGAGTTTCGGCGATCTGCTACGCGCCTTCCTCGCCGAATACGAAACGTCTCAAACTCGGCACATCGCGCTGATCAACGACGTCAAGTTCCTGGCCGACGAACAGCGCGACCTGATCCTGAAGCGCGAGCGCGACGTGGTRGCGGCCTTCTCCCGCAAGCTGCGGCTGGCCTACCCGGCGCGCGTCACGCGCGAGAACCAGACCGCGCTGGCGATGACCGTGTTCGGCATGATCAACTGGACCTTCACCTGGCTCAAGCCGGGCGGCAAGCTGTCTTACGGCCAGTTCGCCGAGATGGTCGTGGACCTGCTCGACAACGGCCTGGCCAATGGGCTGGCCGACGGGCTGGCACGCAGCGCGCCGGCCCAGCCCTGAATCAGGACCACTCCGCGTCTTCCTGCTTCTGCCGCTGTTCGCGGTCCTGGCGGAACATTTCCTCAAGTTCGTCGCGCGCCTGCCGCGCCAGCGATACCAGCTTGGTCTGGTCGCGGTAGTGCGGGTAGAAACGGTCGATCGCCTGGATATTGTGACGCCGGAAGCGCAAGGCCACGCTGCGCGCGTCGGCCGGATCGATGCCCAGCCCCTCCAGCACGCGGCGGCCCATCATCAGCGAACCCTCGAACATCTCCCGCTCGAAGATCTCCACGCCGCGGTCCTTGAGCTGGTACACGTGCGAGACGTGGCGCGCCCGTGCGTAGATCTTCAGGTGCGGGAAGCGCGCTCGCACGCGGTCGATCAGCGCCAGGCTGTCTTCCATGCCCTCGATGGCCACCACGAGGATCTGGGCCGTGCCGGCGCCGGCCGCCTCGAGCAGGTCCACGCGGGTGGCGTCGCCATAGAACACCTTGAAGCCGAAGCCCTTGAGGAACTCGATCTGGTCCGGGTCGTGGTCGAGAATCGTCGCCGTAATGCCCTGCGAGTACAGCAGGCGGCCGACGATCTGGCCGAAGCGCCCGAAGCCGGCAATCAGCACCGGGTTGTGCTGCGGCGGGATCGCGTCGTCCTTACGGCGCGACAGCGCATGCAGGCGCGGCGCGATCAGGCGGTCGAAGACCAGCAGCAGCAACGGCGTGGCCACCATCGACAAGGCCACGACCAGCACCAGCAGCGCCTCCATATGCGGCGGCAGCAGGCCCGCGTGGGCGGCCACGCCGAACACCACGAAGGCGAACTCGCCGCCTTGCGAGATCAGCAGCCCGAACAGCAGCCACTGGCCGCGCGAGATGCCGAAACGGCGCGCCAGCAGCGCCAGAATCAGCGTCTTGACCGCGACGAAGCCCAGCACGAGGCCCAGCACCTGCCCCGGGGACTCGCTGAGCACGCCGAAGTCGATCGACATGCCCACTGCCATGAAGAACAGCCCCAGCAGCAGGCCCTTGAACGGCTCGATATCGGCCTCGAGCGCATGGCGGTACTCCGAATCCGCCAGCAGCACGCCGGCCACRAAGGTRCCGAGYGCCATGGAAACGCCCACCGCRTCCATCATCAGCGCGATGCCAACCACCAGCAGCAGCGCGAACGCAGTGAACATCTCGCGCATGTCCGTGCGGGCGATGAAGCGCAGCACCGGGCGCACCAGGTAGCGGCCCACCACCACCAGCAGCGCCATCACGGCCACCGCCTTGCCGGCGGTCTGCCAGGCTGGCGGGCCATGCGGTACCGCGCCGACGGCATCGGCGGCCAGCAGCGGCAGCAAGGCGATCATCGGGATCGCGGCRATATCCTGGAATAGCAGAATGCCGAAGCTKGCCGCGCCAGCCGGGGTGCCCATCAGGTTCCGCTCGGCCAGCGTGGCGAACGCGATGGCCGTGGAAGACAGCGCCAGGCCAAGCCCCGCCACCAGCGCSACCTGCCACGGCGCGCCCAGCAGCGCGGCCAGGATGCCCAGCACCACGGCACAGACCGCGAGCTGCGTCGTCCCGTAGCCGAAAATCGATTTCTTGAGGTTCTTGAGCTTGCGCGGCTCCAGTTCCAGGCCGATGACGAACATCATCATCACGACGCCGAACTCCGAGAAATGGAGGATCGACTCGACATTGGTGACCAGCCGCAGCGCGAACGGGCCGATGGCCGCGCCGGCGATCAGGTAGCCGAGCACCGCGCCGAGGCCAAGCCGCCGCGCCAGTGGCACCGCCACCACGGCCGCCACCAGGAACACCAGCAGCGCAATCAGGAAGTCATGCTGGTTCATGGCGCGTCCTCCGGCTCCTCGGACGGCACTTCATCGGCCGAGGCCACCTCGGGCGGTACCGGCTCGGGCGGCGCCAGATGCCGGGCCACATGCTCGACATGCAGCGCGATGGCCTCCGGATCGGCGTTGTTGGCATCGTGCAGCACCACCGGCGGCAGCCAGGTCATGCCGCATAGCACGGCGGTCTGCTCGAGCGGCAGCAGGAAATCGGCAATCGGATGGCCGTGGGAGCCGTCCGGCCCGTAGGCATCGGCGTGGCCGCCCGTGCTGACCACCACCAGCATCGACTTGCCGCGCAGCGCCGTGCCGCCTGGCCCGTAGGCCCAGCCGGGCTCGAGCACTTCGTCGATCCAGAGCTTCAGCAGCGCGGGCACGCTGTACCAGCGGACCGGGAATTGCAGGACGACCGTCTCGCTGGTGGAAAGCAGCCGCTGCTCGGCCACGACGTCGATGTCGTAATCCACATAAAGCCGGTAAAGCTCGCGCACGGCCACGTGCGGCAGGGCGGCCAGCGCCTCGGCGAGCGGACGGTTGACGCGGGAACGGCGGGGCGCGGGATGCGCATAGATCACAACGATGGGGGGCTCATGCATGGAGGGTGGCAAGGCGAAGATTCCGGTTAGCGTCTGATCACCACAGAGCGCTGGAAGTGTGCGGCGTTGCAGCAAATCCACACCGTCACCCATATGACGTTGTAGCCTCTCCGGCAACCGCTTGATTTTACGGGATTTTCTTGGCCGTCACAGTCTGATGCAATTTCCTGCGCCGACCATTGCGCCCGAAAGCTTACGCGACCCTGACAAATCCACTACAATACTTTTCGCATTGCAGCAACCTAGTGTTTGCCCCGAGATACGCCAAAAGTGGCTGGGCATTCACTGTGTGGGTGCTATTTTCATACTGATCGCAGCAAGAGGAAACCAAAGTGAACCCGCTCGAACTGAGCAAGGCCGTCGGTGCCGTAACCGATGAAGATCTTCGCCGTGCCGCCGAGGCCAGTGCCGCCAGCCGCTCCGGACATCGCCCCACCGTTCTGGTGCGGGAGTTGGCCGCGCATCACCGCTCGCGCCTGCTCAAGCATTTTCTCGCCCTGGGCGAGGAAGATCGCCTGCTCCGTTTTGGCCAGTCCGTTGGCGACCATGTGATCGAAGGCTACGTCGACAGCATCGACTTCGACCACGACACCGTGTTCGGCGTCTATGACGAAGACCTCGTGCTGATCGGCGTGGGCCACTTTGCCAACCTGCGCGACAACGCCCAGGGCCGCGTGGCCGAGTTCGGCGTGTCGGTGTCGCAGAGCGCGCGGGGCCGGGGCATCGGCAGCGCGCTGTTCGAGCGTGCCGCAATGCATGGCCGCAATACCAATGTCCGCACGCTGTACATGCACTGCCTGTCGCGCAATGCAGCGATGATGCACATCGCCAAGAAGGCCGGCATGAAGGTGCAATACGCCTATGGCGAGGCCGATGCCTACCTGGAACTGCCGCCCGCCGACACCGTGAGCCGCCTGACCGAGGCGCTCGACGAACAGGTGGCCGACCTCGACTACATGGTCCGCCGCAACCTGCGCGACGCACGGCGCTTCGGCCTGCGCTTCTGGCGCTCGCTGCTGCCGCAGAAGCACGTGATCTGACGGCTCGGCCCGTTATCGCACGAATCGCAAGACGAATCGACGCACCCTGGTGGTGCGTCGATTGCGTTTACGAGCCGATTTCGTCGATCAGTCGCCGGCCACCGGCAGCGCCGTGGTGTCCTTGATCGACTCCAGCGCGAAGCTCGAACGAACATCGATCACCGACGGATGGGCCAGCAACTGCTCCTGCATGAAGCGGGCGAAGTGCTCCATATCCTGCACATAGACCTTGAGCAGCAGGTCCATCTCGCCGGTCATGGCGTGGCACGCGGCCACTTCGGGCCAGTTCTGGATGGCCGCGCGGAACAGGTCCAGCGGCGCCTTGCCCTTGGGCGTGCCGCCCTGCTTCTCCAGCCGCACATTGATATAGGCGAGCAGCCCCAGCCCGATCTTGTTGGGCTCGAGCAGCGCCGCGTACTGGCGGATCACCCCGATTTCCTCGAGGCGGCGGATCCGGCGCAGGCATGGGCTCGGCGACAGGTTCACGCGCTCGGCCACTTCCAGGTTGGTCAGCCTCCCGTTGGTCTGCAGGACCTCCAGAATCTTGCGGTCGATCTTGTCCAGCTCCACCTTGCTCACGTTTTGTTGCTCCGCAGTATATTTGTCGGCAATTTTTTTGCGCAAATTTAGCAAGTCAGGCACAACTACGCAATTTATTTGATGAGGAATCCGCCTGAACCGCCCTCGACGTGCGCCGGCGGTGCGCCCCGGAGAGGCAAGGATGGTGCCAACTTCGGCACTTTCCGAGGTACTGAGGCAAAAAAAAGCGCGACCCGAAGGTCGCGCTTTCCAGCAGGGTGGCGAAGGCTTAGCCGCCGCTGCTCGACGGCACCGCCGGGGCCGAGGCGCCCGGACTGCGGCCAGGGCCGCCGTGGTGCTTCATGTGTTCGTCGCGCATCTTCTTCATGCTCGACTCCACTTCGGCGGTAGTCACCTTGCCGTCGCGGTTGGCGTCGATCGTGTCGAAGCGGTTGGCCATGCGCGGGAACGCGGCCTTGAACTCGTCACGGGTCAGCGCGCCGTCGTTGTTCTTGTCCGCCGCCTTGAACTTGGCTTCGAACTCGGCGCGCATCTTGGCGCGATGCTCCTCCATCGACGCCTTGCGGTAGGCCGCCAGTTCCGACTTGTCGAGCTTGCCGTCCTTGTTGGTATCGATCTTGGCGAACATCGCGTCGGCCTCGGCCTTCGAGATGGCGCCGTCGCCGTCCGTATCGACCGATTTCAGCCACATGCCGCCATGGTGGCCGGGGCCGCCGTGGTGACGGCCCATGTCGCCGCGCGGGGCGCCTGCCGGGCCCTGGGCGGCCGGCGGGGTGGTCGGTGCCGGGGCCGGCGTGGTGGCCTGGGCGAAAGCGGCGCCCGCGACCACGACCATGGCCGAGGCGGCCGCCAGCTTCTTCAGGATGTGCGTCGTGTGAGTCCGTTGCATGTCTGTGCTCCTTTTCGTCATGTTGGGCATGTACGGATTAGAACGCAGACGATCTCGCAAAGTTGGCACTTTTAATACGATGTTACGGGCCTCACAGAAAGGATGACTCGCGTAAACAGGCGAAAGACAGGCCAATATTGCGCAATGGTTTGAAACGGTGGCGGGTCAGCCGCCGCCAGGCGCRTCCGGCATGCCGCCGGGAGCCATCTGGGCCGGCGCCACCTGGGGCTGCGGCTGCATGGTCTGCGGCGGCGGCGGTTGATAGGGCTGCTGAGGTGGCTGGGCCGGTTGCGCCATCGCGCCAGCCGTCACGGACGGCGGCGGTGCGAGGTTGGCCGGCGGTTGCAGCGGCGTGGAGAGCGGCGCGGCAGCCCCGGAAGGCGGGGCCGCCGGCGCGGTGCCACGGCTGCCGGCGCTGACGCCGGTCTGGAGCGGCAGCGCGATTTCCTGCCGCACGCCGTTGCGTTCGATCACGATGTTGCGGCCATGGATCTCGGTCAGCTTGATCTGCGGCGACAGCGACGTCCCGGCGCGCACGGACTTGGCCGGCCCGCCATCGAGCGAAAGGATGGCGGCGGCCGGGCCCACGCCATCGAGGTCCGCCACCACGCCGATCAACTGCACGTCACGCACGCCCGACTGGGCGCTGCCGCCGAACAGCGTAGCCACGGCGCCCGTCTCTACTGCCTCCGTCTGCGCCACACGCGCGCTCTTGGGCACCGGGATCGTGCGCATCGCGCTGAACGCGAGCACCCAGTGCGTCACCAGCGCGCACAGCGCCACAAATAGCAACAGCCCCGCGACGCGGGGCAGCCAGGGAGCGGAGAGGTCGAAGCGAAGCGGAGACCGGGAAAGGGTGGCCACGAGACAGTACGCCGGCACGCCGGCGATCAAAGAAGATCGCCTAGCGTACCAGACGCGTGTGTCGGCTGTCAGTCAGCGGGTCAGAGCAGGTCGTCCAGCAGGTCCGGACCGAACACTTCGCGATGGATATGGCCCACMGGAATCCCCGCCGAGATCAGCGCCAGGCGCTGGGCCTGCATGAACCCGATCGGACCGCACATATAGACCTGGCCGTCCTGGAACGCGGAGGTTTCCTCGGTGGTCAGCAGCGCGTGGATCGGCAGCGTGCCGACGTGGTCGTAGTCATGCCCCGCCACGTCGCCGTCCTGGGGCGTCTCGTAGCTGATATGGGTACGCAGGTTGGGCATGCGTTCGCGCGCCCAGGCCAGGTCCTTGCGATGGGCATGGTGACGGCCATGGCGCGCGGCGTGGGCGAACAACACCGGACGGTTCGGGTTCTCCAGCGCCAGCGTGCGCAGCACCGAGATCATCGGCGTGATGCCGATACCGGCCGACATCAGCACCATCGGCGTGTTGCCAGCCAGCGCGGGCGCGAAGTCGCCCCACGGCGTGCTCACGTTCAGCGTCGTGCCAACACGGGCGGTGTCATGCAGCCAGTTGGAGACGGCGCCGGCCGGGGTCTCGGCATTGCCGGCCTCGCGCTTGACCGAGATGCGCCACGTCGCCACACCACGTTCGGCGGAGAGCGAATACTGGCGCAGCTGACGGCCGCCATCGGGAAAATTGGCTTCCACGCTGATGTACTGGCCCGGCGCGAAGTCGCGCAGCGGCGYGCCATCCTCGGCGGCGAGGGTCAGCGCGACCACGGCATCGCCTTCGTTTTCGCGGCGCACCACGCGTACGGCCTGCAGCTCGCCCGCCTTCACGTTGTGGCGGTCATAGAGGCGTGCTTCGGCGGCGATCAGTTCGCCGGCCAGCAGCCAGTAGGCTTCGTCCCAGGCGGCCATCAGGGGCGGCGTGGCGGCGTCGCCGAGCACGGCGGCAATCGCTTCGAGCAGGTGCTTGCCGACGATCGGGTAGTGCGCGGAGGTCAAACCCACGGCCACGTGCTTGTGGACRATGCGCTCCACCACGGGCGCGAGCACGTCGGCGCGATCCACATTGGCGGCGTAGGCGAACACGGCGGAGGCCAGCGACTGCTGCTGCGCGCCATTGGCCTGGTTGCCCATGTTGAACAGCCGGGTCAGTTCCGGCCGCGCGGCGAACATTTCTCGATAGAAGTGCGTCGTGATGGCAAGGCCGTGCTCACGCAGCACGGGAACGCTGGCATCGATGTAGGGGCGGGAAGCTGCCGACAGCATTTGGAAAACTCCGATTAATTATCATGCATACTAGATGCATGTTTTATCGCACAATAAAACCGGCGCATGGCTCGGGGGTCCGGGATCTGATGTCCCGGAACCGTCAGGCTGCTCGCCGGTTCAGGAAATTACGATGCAGGGTGATGATCGACTCGGCGGTACGGCTGCCAATGACATCGCCCAGGGACACGCCGTCCAGCGCGCGGTAGAAGGCCTCCTCGGCCTCGTCCAGCGCCAGCTTCAGCCGGCAGTTGCCCTTGAGCGCGCACGGCGGATCAGCGCAGTCGACCACCGACTTGTGCCCTTCCAGCTCGCGCAGGATCGTGCCCACCGACAGCCGTTCCGCACCCGGCCCAAGCTGCAGGCCGCCGTGGCGGCCACGCGTGGCCGTGATCCAGCCGAGCTTCGACAGCCGCGCGGCCACTTTCACGAGGTGGTTGTGCGAGATGTCGAATTGCTGGCCGACCTCGGCAATCGTGATCGGCCGGGTGCCATCCGCCCGCGATACATACATCAGCAGGCGCAGCGCATAGTCGGAAAAACGGGTCAGTTGCATCGTGGTTGAAATACTAGATAAGATGCATTGAAGATGCAAGATATAAATGCATGCCTGCCGGCTACGCCACACCCCACACGAAACAGTCACGCCATGGGGGTTATACTTTCTGGCCATACCCGGCCGTGCCTGCCCGTCAGGCGCGGAATGTCCATCCCCATAAGGCCAGACACCACGATGCGCAGATTCGCCAACTTCTCCTCCACCCGCACGCCCGCCACTGCCCGCCCGCATGGCCAGCGCCGTGCCCGCGGCTTCACCCTGATCGAAATCATGGTGGTGATCGTCATCCTGGGGGTGCTGGCAGCGCTGGTGGTGCCCAAGATCATGAGCCGCCCGGACGAAGCCCGTATCGTGGCCGCGCGCCAGGATATCTCGTCGATCATGCAGGCGCTCAAGCTGTATCGCCTCGATAACGGCCGCTATCCGACCACCGAGCAAGGCGTGCAGGCGTTGGTCAGCAAGCCGACCACCGAGCCGGTGCCGAACAACTGGAAGGGCGGCGGCTACCTCGAAAAGCTGCCGAAAGACCCCTGGGGCCATGCCTACCAGTACCTGAACCCCGGYGTGCGCGGCGAAATCGACGTGTTCAGCTTTGGCGCCGACGGCCAGGCCGGCGGCAGCGCCAACGACGCCGATATCGGCAACTGGGAATAAGTCCTCCCGCCTCCTGCCCCTTCATCGACATGGYCCCGGCGACGCCCGCCTTGCTCCCGCGCCGCCCTTGCCCGCAGCGCCGCCGGCCCGCCGGCTTCACGCTGCTCGAACTGCTGGTGGTCATGGTGATCGCCGGCATCGTCATCTCCCTGGTGGCCGTCAATGCCTCGCCCAATGAGCGGGGCCGTGTGCTCGATGACGGCCAGCGCATCGCCCGCCTGTTCGAACTCGCCCAGGAAGACGCCCAACTGGGCGCCCGCCCGCTGGCCTGGGAGGGCGATGCCGGCGGCTGGCGCTTCCTGGAATCCACCCCGCAAGGCTGGGTGCCGATGCGCGCCGATGTTTTCGCGCCCGGCCACTGGCGGCTGGGGCTGGACAGCGTGATGATCGTCGAAGGCGGCCGGCGCGTGGGCACCGGCCCGCAGCGGCTGGTATTCGGCCGCGAACTGGTGGACGAGCCGCAGCGGCTGGTCCTCACGCGCGGCGACATCCGCGTGGACATCACCGGCGATGGCAGCGGTCGCTACCAGGCCACGGTGCCGCAATGAGCCGCCGCCCTGCCTCCCGATCGACCCTCCGCCAGCAATACCGATCCGGCTTCACGCTGATCGAGGTGCTGGTGGCGCTGACCATCCTCGCMGTGGCGCTCACGGCCGCCATGCGGGCGATGGGCTCGATGACCGAGTCGAGCGCCGCGCTGCAATCGCGCATGTTGGCCGAATTCAGCGCCGAGAACCATTTCGCCACGCTGCGGCTCTCCAAGACCTGGCCTGAACCCGGCACGCGCGGCTACGACTGCCCGCAGGGCGGCACCCCGCTCTGGTGCGAGGAATCGGTCTCGGGCACCCCCAATCCGTCGTTCCGGCGCGTGGAAATTGCCGTGTACCCGTCGGCCACCGACAAATCGGTCAGGCTGGCCTGGCTCGTCACTTTGGTTCCCAATGAAACGCGCGGCGTCCTCTGAGCGGCCCTCCCCCCGCAGCCGGCGTGGCGGCTTCACGCTGCTGGAGATGCTCGTCGCCATCACCCTGCTGGCCGTGATGGCCGTGATTGGCTGGCGTGCGCTGGATTCCCTGACGCGCAGCCGCGAACGCCTGACCGATCACGACGCACGCCTCGACGCCCTGAAGGTGCTCTACGGCCAGTTCCAGTCCGATTGCGAGCACCTGGCCAATCCCACCCAGCTCCAGGCCAGCCCCGTGGAACTCGGCGCCAACCAGYTGATGCTGGTGCGCGACCGCCGCGACGAAGGCCAGCCCACCGCCTGGCAGGTGGTGGTCTACCGTGTGGATAACAACACGCTGGTCCGTATGGCCAGCCGCCCCGCGCTCTCACGCAACGCGGTGCAGGGTGCGATGGTGAACCTGCGCCAGGGCGCGCCCGGCGGCGCCCAGGTGCGGCCACTGCTGCCCGATACGGCCGAACTGGCCGCGCGGGTCTGGGTGGAGCCGGCCGGCTGGCAGGCCGAGAACGGCCGGGTGCGGGCCGCGCTGATGCAGCAGAGCGCCATCGACAGCGCGGCGGCGCAGGCCGCAACCGCAGCCGGCACCGCTGGCGCAAGCGACGCGGACGCCGGCCCCGCCAACATCAACGGCAATGCCACGCTGCGCGCGCTGGAGCTGACCGTGCTGGCAAAGATGGGCGATGGCGACGCGCCACGCCGGTTCCAGAAAGTCTGCATGACCGGCCTATGAACGCGCGCCCTGCCCTCCCTCGCCACCGTACCCACCAGCGCGGCGCCGCCGTGGTCACGGCCCTGCTGATGGTGACGCTTGCCGTGGTCATCGTCTCCGGCATGCTGTGGCGCCAACAGGTGCAGATCCGGTCGATCGAGAACCAGCGCCTGACCGCGCAGGCCGCGTGGATCGAGCGCGCGGCCGTGGACTGGGCGCGGCTGATCCTGCGCGACGACCAGCGCCGCTCCAACGTCGACTATCTCGGCGAGCCGTGGTCGGTGCCGGTGGCGGAGACGCGGCTGTCCGACTTCCTCGGCGCCGGGCTGCGCACGGACCAGGCCGGGGAGACCTCGTTCCTGTCTGGCCGCATCGTCGATGCCCAGGCGCGCTTCAACCTCAACAACCTCTATATCTGGAACGCCTCGGGCAGCGGGCGCGTGGTGGAGATCGACCTGCCCTCGCTGCTGGTTTACCGCCGCCTGCTTCAAACGCTCGGCATGAATCCGTCGCTGGCAGAGCCGACCGCGCAGTATCTGGTACGCGCGGCACGCGGGGCGTCGCCCGACGGCCAGCCCGTGCCGCGCCCGCCCGACACCGCCGCCGACCTGCTCGCCATTCCCGGCTACAACCCGGAGATGGTGGCCGCGCTGGACCCGTTCATCGCCTTCCTGCCCGAACGGACCAAGATCAATGCCAACACGGCCGAGCCCGAGGTACTGGCCGCCGCCATCGACAAGCTGCCGTTGGACCGCGCCCGCGAGCTGGTGCGCCAGCGCGACCGCGCCTACTTCCGCAATACSGGCGACATCAGCACGCAGCTGCGCGCCGTCGCGCCGCAGGCCGGCAGCACCGCCGGCGAAGCGCTTGAGGTAAGCACCCACTATTTCCTGGTGTATGGTCTGGTGCGGCACGAGCGCGCGCGGCGGCTGCAGGTGTCGTTGGTCCAGCGCGCGTCCACGCTCGGGAGCGGCAACACCACCCGTGTACTCTGGGTGCGCGACACCGACCGCCTGCCGGAGGCGCCCTGAGTCATGCGGGCACCCCCGGGTGCGGCATGCTCCATAAATGTCGGACAAACGTCGAGACCAGATTCAGACAGGACTGTATTGACGTGCTTTAGTCACACAGGCAAGGTACGCTGTTGCGCCGAACCCGGGCGGCCTGCCGCGCCGCCCCACCCCGACCGAGCGATTCCATTTAGGTAACCCTTGAGCACCACCCTCTACGTCCGCCTGCCGCAACGGCCGCACGACCAGCCGCAACCGTGGCAGTTTGGCGCCATGGCTTTTGCATTGGTCCGCACGCCGGTGGCGGACAAGAGCCGCCGCCCGGGCCTGCCCCACGCCCCCGAACTGTTGCGCGAAGGCCACGCATTGGCCGCCGACATGCCGGCGGCGGACCGCCTGGTGCTGATCGTGGCCGCCTCAGACGTGCTGCTGACCACGGCGATGGTGCCYCCGCTGCCGCCCGCGCGGCTGCGGCTGGCCCTGCCGAATCTGGTCGAGGACATGCTGGCGACGGACGCCGCCCCCTGCCATATCGCGCTCGGGCCGGCGCTGGACCCGACGGCGACCGCCCGTGGCGCGCGCCGCCGCCTGCTGATGGTGACGGACCGCGCCTGGATGCGCGCCGCGCTCGACAACTTTGCCGAACACAAGCACCGCCGCCGCCACGTGGTGGCCGCGCAGCTTTGCCTGCCGTTGCCGGAACCGGTCGAAGCGGTGCCGGCCGACGCCGAGGCGCCCGAGCCCGTGCTGGCTGGTGCCGGCGCTGCCCAACCGGCGCCTGCCGTGGCTGCATCGAAGCCCACCGCCCCAGTCCAGCCKGCCACGYTGATCGTGGAGGCGGCTGCCACRGCACTTTCGCAATCCGCCTCGTTGCTCGACGTCACGGCCACCGCCACGACGGAAGCGACGCGCATGTGGCAGGTCACGGCCCGCACCGGCCAGTACGAGGGTTTCGGCCTGATGCTGGGCGATGCCGCGCTGGCGGCCTGGCAGGCGCTGGCTCCGGCCGGCCAATGGCATGGCGACGCTACGGCGCRCGCGCACGCCCCGGTGCCGGCACTCCACGCGCAGCCGCCGGTCGCCCGTGCCTCGCGGATTTCCGATGCCTGGCGCCTCTGGCTGGTTGGCGCCGAAGACTGCCTGCAGAATCCCCAGCTCGACCTCGCCCAGTTCGAATTCGCGCAGGGCCGCATGGATCGCTGGAACCTGCGCGCGTGGCGCCTGCCCGTGGCGCTGGCCATCGGCCTGCTGCTGGTGCAGATCATCGGCGTGAATATCCAGTGGCTGCTGCTGCGCAACGAGGCGAAGCGGGTCGAGGCCGCGCAGGCGGACCTGCTCCACACCGCCTTCCCCAATGTGCCGCAGATCGCCGAGCCGCCCTTGCTGATGCGCCGCCAGGTGGAACAGCTGCGCACGGCGAGCGGGCGTAGCGTGCCGGGCGATTTCCTGCCGCTGGCCGATGGCTTCGCGCGCGGCGCCCAGCAGTTGCCGCCCGATGCGCTGCTGGCGCTGGAATACCGCGCGGGCACGCTCTATGTGACGCTGAAACCCGGCACCAACACCGGCGCGCTGCGCAACGCGGTGCGCCAGACCGGCCTGCAGATGGAAGAAGACAAGAATCCGCCGGACGCCGCGCGCGGCGGCAGCTCGCCCCCGCAGGGCGCCACGCGCTGGACCGTGAAGGCCGCATCATGAAAATGTCGCGTCCCTCCGCCCGGCCCAGCGCCCTCTCCGCCCGCTTCGCGCGCCTGAAACCGCGTGTGCCGGAACGCTGGCGCGAACGCTTCGACGCCTTCTGGAACGCCCGCAACCCGCGCGAGCAGGCCATCCTCGGCGGCGGCGCCGTGTTGCTGGTGCTCGTCTTCGGCTACCTGCTGCTGTGGGAACCGGCCGCCGATGGCCGCGCCCGCCTGAATCGCAATCTGCCGCAGATGCGCGCGGACCTTGCCGAGATGGAAACGCTGGCGCACGAGGCACGCGGCCTGGCCGCCAGCCCGGCCCCCACGCTGCGCGGCGATGCCCTGACCCAGGCGCTGCAGGACAGCATGGGCCAGCATGGCCTGAAGCCGACCAGGCTGGCGCCGACCGGCGACAATGCCGTGCAGCTTCAACTCGATAAAGTACCGTTCGGCGCAGTGGCCGGCTGGCTCCAGGACGTACGCGCGCAGCAGCGGCTCAAGGTGGTCGATGCCCGTATCGCCTACGTGGGCGCGACGGCGCTGGTCAACGTGACCGCCACACTGCAAGGCCCCGGCTCGGGCGGCCGAAACTGATGGTCCGGCTGGAATCGCTGCGTCTGACGCGCCGGCGCGCGCCCGTGGCGCGTGGCTGGAAGCGCGTGCGCTGGGCGCTGCTGGGCGTCGCCACGGTAGCCGTGACGGTAGCGGCCTGCGCGCCCGCCGCATGGCTGGCCGAGAGCGTGGCCAGCCGCACGCAGCGCCGGGTACTRCTGGCCGACGCGGCCGGCACGATCTGGCACGGCAGCGCCACGCTGGCGCTCTCCGCCGGCGCGGGGAGCCAGACCGCGACGGTCCTGCCGGGCCGGCTCGAATGGAACGTGGCGGGCTGGCCGCTGTTGGTCGGGACGCTGCGCGTGGCGCTGGCGCACACCGAGGCCATGGCGGCCCCGGTGACGCTGGCTGTGACACCGACCGGCTGGACCGCGCAGGCCGGCGCCATCCGCCTGCCGGCCGCGCTGCTGGAAGGCATCGGCGCCCCGTTCAACACGTTGCGGCCGGACGGCCAGATGCGGATCGACTGGTCCGCGCTGCGCGGCCAGTTCGGCGACAAGAAGACCGGCAGCCAGACTTTCGGGCACCTGACGTTGCAGTTCGACCAGGTGTCCTCCGCCGTGAGCCGGCTACGTCCACTCGGCAGCTATCGCGCCGAAGTGGACCTGGCCGGCGTGGACGGCAAGCTGCAACTGAAGACCACGGCCGGACCGCTGTACCTGGAGGGCAGCGGCACCCTGGGCCGGCAGGCACGCTTCGAGGGCACGGCCCGTACCGACCCCGACGCCGCCACGCAACTGGCAGGGCTGTTGAGCCTGCTGGGTAGACATGAGAACAACGTGACACGGCTGCGCTTCTGAGCCACCACTAGCCCTTGACCGAGCGCAGCACGCCTAGAACCATGATGACAACGCACGCACACCACCGCTTTCTCCGTACCGCCTGCGCCCGCGCCACCGCGCTGCTGTGCGGCCTGTCCCTGCTGGCCCCTGCCCCGCTGTGGGCCCAGGGCCAGGGCCAGCCGCCGCAGCCCAACGACATCACGCCGCGCACGCAGAACCGTGACCAGGTGGTGCTGAACTTCGTCAACGCCGACCTCGACTCGGTGGTCAAGGCGGTAGGCCAGGCCACGGGCAAGAACTTCGTCATCGATCCGCGCGTGAAGGGCACGGTGAATCTGGTGACGGAGCAGCCGGTGTCGCGCGCGCAGGCACTGGAGACGCTGGGCTCGGTGCTGCGCATGCAGGGCTATGCGATGGTAGAGAGCAACGGCTTCACCAAGGTGGTGCCCGAGGCCGACGCCAAGCTGCAGGGCTCGCCCACCGTGATCGGCGCCGGCTCGAGCCGGGGTGATCAGGTCGTCACGCAGGTGTTCCGGCTCAACTACGAGTCCGCCAACAACCTCGTGCCGGTGCTGCGCCCGATGATCGCACCGAACAACACGATCACCGCCTACCCGGCCAACAACACGCTGGTCATTACCGACTACGCCGACAACCTGCGCCGGCTGGCCCGCATCATCGCCGCCGTGGATGCGCCGGCGTCGGGCGAAGTCGAACTGATTCCGCTGAAGAACGCCATCGCCAGCGACGCCGCCGTGGTCCTGCAACGGCTGCTCGACCCGTCGGCCTCCGGCGGCGCCGGCGGCGGCGCGGCCCCCGGGGGCGATGCCAGCCTGCGCACCTCGGTCGTGGCCGAGCCACGCACCAACTCGCTGATGATCCGCGCCTCCAGCCGCGCGCGCGTGCAGCAGGCGCGCCAGCTGATCGAGAAGCTCGACCAGCCCTACGCCCGCCCCGGCAATATCTGGGTGGTGCCGCTCAAGAACGCCGATGCGGTSAAGCTGGCGGCCACGCTGCGCGCCATCGTCGCCGCCGACACCAGCTTCGCCAGCTCCACGCAGCAGGGCGGGGCGGCCGGCGCGGGCGCCAACACCGCCACGTCCGGCGCGTTCCAGAACCAGGCGTCRACGCAGAGCGGCCAGTACGGCGGCGGCTCGTCCAGCAGCGGCGGCTATGGCCGCTCGGGCTCSTCGGGCGGTTCGGGCTTCGGCGGCGGCGGCTCGAATGCCTTCTCGTCGTCGTTCGCGGTCAACCAGCAGCCGACCACCGGCGGCACGATCCAGGCCGACCCGACCACCAACGCGCTGATCATCACCGCCAGCGARCCGGTCTACCGCAACCTGCGCGCCGTGATCGACGACCTCGACGCGCGCCGCGCGCAGGTCTACATCGAGTCGATGATCGTGGAAGTGACCGCCACGCAGGCCAGCGAACTGGGCATCCAGTGGCAGGGCCTGATCAACTCGGGTGGCAACGCCATCGGCTTCGCGGGCACGAACTTCGGCTCGGGCGGCAAGAACATCATCAACCTGACCGGCGCCATCGCGGCCATCAACAACGACAGCACGGCGGGCATCGCGGCCGCCACGCAGCTGGTGCCGGACATCGGCGGCCTGAACCTGGGCGTGGTCAACAAGGCCATCGGCCTCGGCGCGCTGCTGCGCGCCCTCGGCAGCAACGACAGCGTGAACCTGCTCTCCACGCCGAACCTGATCACGCTGGAGAACGAGGAAGCCAAGATCCTGATCGGCCAGAACATTCCGATCACGACCGGCTCCTACGCCCAGACCGGCAGCTCGGCCTCGGTCACGCCGTTCCAGACCTTCGACCGCAAGGACGTCGGCATCACGCTGCGCGTGCGGCCGCAGATCACGGACGGCGGGCTGGTGAAGATGCAGATCTACCAGGAGTCCTCGTCGGTGGTGGCCAACACGATCAACGCCACGCAGGGCCCGACCACCAACGTGCGCTCGATCGAGACCAACGTGCTGGTGGATGACGGCCAGATCATCGTGCTGGGCGGCCTGATCGAGGACAGCTACGGCGACGGCGTGCAGAAGGTGCCGCTGCTGGGCGACATTCCCTACCTCGGCGCCCTGTTCCGCTACGAGAACAAGAACCGCAAGAAGACCAACCTGCTGGTGTTCCTGCGCCCGTACATCATGCGCACGGCACAGGCCACCGACCGCCTGACGCAGGACCGCTACGAGTACATCCGCGGCCAGCAGCAGGGCTTCGTCTCGCCTAACATGTTCGTACGCGACAAGGACACCCCAGTGCTGCCGCCGGCGGACGCGCCGGGCGCGCCGTTCGTCGATCCGCGTTACAACGGGCCGGTGCAGAGCCCGCTGCCGCTGGACCCGACCCTGCCTGCCGCGCCGTCGCCGGCCCCGCAGGCAGCGCCGCGCCCGATCTCCAAGGGCTCGCAAGCCACCGATACGCCACGCGCCGGTTAAAGGCTAACCATGGCCACCGAAACTATCGACAACACCGCCCTGCCGGCACCGTCGGCACCGGCACCTGCACCACTCGAGCCGCCCTCGCCGATGGCGGCGCGGCTGGTCTCGTACTCGTTTTCGCGCGAAGCGCCGCTGCTGATCGCCCACCAGCGCCCCGATGGCGTGGAGGTCTGGGTCAGCCGCGCCACGGCGCCACAGGCGCTGGCCGAGGTGGCCCGCGTGCACGGCGCGCTGCAACTGCGCGTGCTGGAGCCGGACGCGCTGATCGCGGCGATCTCCGATGCCTACAACCGCCAGGACGGCAGCGCCGCCCAGGTGGTGGGCGAGGTGGAGGGCGAAGTCGACCTGTCGCGGCTGATGCAGGACATTCCCGCCGTGGAAGACCTGCTCGAGTCCGAGGACGACGCGCCGATCATCCGCATGATCAACGCCCTGCTGACCCAGGCCGCGCGCGAGCAGGCCTCGGATATCCATATCGAGCCGTTCGAGTCGTCGTCYGTGGTGCGCTTCCGGGTGGATGGCACGCTGCGCGACGTGGTGCGGCCCAAGAAGGCGCTGCACGGCGCGCTGATCTCGCGGATCAAGATCATGGCGCAGCTCGACATCGCCGAGAAACGCCTGCCGCAGGACGGCCGCATCACGCTGCGCGTGGGCGGCCGGCCGGTGGATGTGCGCGTCTCCACGCTGCCCACCGGCCACGGCGAGCGCGCGGTGCTGCGTCTGCTCGACAAGGAAGCCGGCCGGCTGGACCTCGCCAAGCTTGGCATGGCGCCCAATACGCTGGGCGGCTTCGATCACCTCGTGCGCCAGCCGCACGGCATCGTGCTGGTGACCGGGCCGACCGGTTCCGGCAAGACCACCACGCTGTACGCGGCACTGTCGCGGCTCGACGCGCGCACCACCAACATCATGACGGTGGAAGACCCGATCGAGTACGACCTGGACGGCATCGGCCAGACCCAGGTCAATCCCCGCATCGACATGACATTCGGCAAGGCCCTGCGCGCGATCCTGCGGCAGGACCCGGACGTGGTGATGATCGGCGAAATCCGTGACCTGGAGACGGCGCAGATCGCCGTGCAGGCCTCGCTGACCGGCCACCTGGTGCTGGCCACGCTGCACACCAACGACTCGGCCTCGGCCGTGACGCGTCTGGTCGATATGGGGATCGAGCCGTTCCTGCTGTCGTCGTCGCTGCTCGGCGTGCTGGCGCAGCGGTTGGTACGCCGGCTGTGCCCGCACTGCAAGCGCGAGGAAGTGATCGAAGTGACACCCGCCGAGGCCGAGATCCTGCACGCGCAGGGCAAGCCGCTCCAGCGCGTGTGGCACGCCGTGGGCTGCGACAAGTGCGGCCATTCGGGCTATCAGGGCCGGATGGGCGTCTATGAACTGCTGACCGTGGATGCCGACATCCAGACCATGATCCACCGCCAGCAGCCCGAATCCGAGATCAAGCAGGTGGGGCTGGCCAAGGGCATGCACACCATGCGGGCCGATGCCCAGCGCTGGATCGACAGCGGCGCCACGTCGCTCGAAGAAGTGCTGCGCGTGACGCGCGAATAGCCGGGAGCCGCACCGCATGCCCGCCTATCGCTACGAAGCCGCCGACGCCACCGGCCGCGCCGACCGCGGCGTCATCGAGGCCGACAGCCCCAAGCAGGCGCGCACGCAACTGCGCGCGCGCGGGCTGACGCCGATCACCGTCGATCCGCTGGCCGGCGCCGGGCTGGCGCCGCGCACCGGCAGCAGCGTCCTGGTGCGCCGGCTCTCCACGCAGGAGCAGGCGCTGTTCACGCGCCAGCTCGCCAGCCTGATCGTCTCCGGCCTGCCGCTCGACGAGGCGCTGGGCGCGCTGGCCGATCAGGCCGAGCGCCAGTACCTGCACGAACTGCTRGCCGGCATCCGCGCCGAGGTGATGGGCGGCAGCTCGCTCTCCGTGGCGCTGGCCCAGCATCCGAAAGACTTCCCCGATATCTACCGCGCGCTGGTCTCGGCCGGCGAGCACTCCGGCCACCTCGGCGTGGTGCTGGAACGGCTGGCGACCTATATCGAGACGCGCAACCAGCTCACCTCGAAGATCCGGCTGGCCTTCACCTACCCCGCCATCGTCACGGTGGTGGCRTTCGCCATCGTGATCTTCCTGCTGTCGTATGTGGTGCCGCAGGTGGTGAGCGTGTTCGCCAACACCAAGCAGAAGTTGCCGACGCTGACCATYGTCATGCTGGCGCTGTCGGATTTCGTACGGAACTGGTGGTGGGCGGCGCTGGCYGTGATCGCGGTGGCCACGCTGGTCATCCGCAGCGTGCTGCGCCAGCCGGACGTCCGCCTGGCCTGGCACCGCTGGCTGYTGACCGCCCCGCTGTTGGGCAAGCTGATCCGGGGCTACAACACGGCGCGCTTCGCCAGCACGCTGGCCATCCTGGTCTCTGCCGGCGTGCCGATCCTGCGCAGCCTGCAGGCCGCCGGCGAAACGCTGACCAACCTCGCGCTGAAAACCAACGTCGACGACGCCACCACCCGCGTGCGCGAAGGCGCCTCGCTGGCCCGCGCGCTGGCCGCGCAGAACCAGTTCCCGCCGGTGCTGGTCCACCTGATCCGCTCCGGCGAAGCCACCGGCAACCTGCCGATCATGCTGGAACGCGCCGCCATCGGCGAAAGCCAGGAACTGGAACGCCGCACGCTGTTCCTGACCAGCCTGCTGGAACCGCTGCTGATTCTGACGATGGGCGTGGTGGTGCTGCTGATCGTGCTGGCGGTGCTGATGCCGATTATCGAGATCAATCAGCTGGTGCGCTGAGTTTCGAACTCGTACGATGGTCGCGGCAAGGCCCCAGGCGTAGCCTCCTTCGTGCTCTCACGGTTGAGAGACTTCGGTGGAGAACGACCATGCTCGAATGCACCTTTGAACTGAATGGCAAGGCAATGAGTGCGCTGCGCTGCGGCGCTCTGGCTTTTCCAGCGTTTTCAGGCCTGGCGACGCACGTAAATCGCCCGGAATTCATGTGCACCTTGGACTCGGGGCCAATTCCACGCGGCACCTATTTCATTATTGACAGGCAATCGGGAGGCCTGCTTGGTCCGATCAGGGATGCTTGGAGCGGGAAAGGCGACTGGTTTGCCCTGTACGCAATAGACCGCAAGATCGACGACTACACCTACTGCAACGCCGTGAAGCGGGGAAACTTCCGGCTTCATCCCAAGGGCGACCTCGGAATCAGCAAAGGCTGCATCACGATAGACAATCCAATGGATTTCCACCGGCTGCGGGGGCTGCTGAAGGGACAGAAGCTAAGTCCCATTCCGGGAACCAAACATTTGGCATATGGAAAGGTGGTCGTCAAATGACAAGGTTCGCGCGCTATCTTCTACTGATACTTTGGGTGCTCATCGCGACTTTGGGCCTGACTTACCTCTGGATCCACGAGCTTGGGCGCTATGTCCATTTGCCCGATACCTTTTGGGTATGGGTATTCGCCCATACGCCTGGGTTCTGGGACGGTGAATCRGCTTACGATCTCGCCATTTTGATTTACCTCGGCATCTCGTTCGTGGTGGTCGCTATCGGGACGTGGGCGGCTTGCCGCCTTGCACGGTTCCGGTCCCTGCGTCGATCCAACACATCACTGCGCCGACATTAGACGGCCGGTAAGCGCTCATCGTGCTGGCGGTGCTGATGCCGATTATCGAGATCAATCAGCTGGTGCGCTGAGTTTCGAACTCGTACGATGGTCGCGGCGATACGGAGTCGCTAGCCTCGTGGGCTCTACTGCCTGCGAGGTGAAATGACTACGCTTATCCGCTACCTGCTGCTCGGCCTGTGGACCATCGTGGGGACGCTCGGCCTGACCTACGTGTGGTTCCACTGGGTCTCGTTCCTCATCCCATTTCCGGAAGCTTTCTGGGTCTGGATGTTCACCCAGTTCCCTGAGTTCGGGGACTGTGAATCGTCCCACGACCTCGTCATGCTGATCCACCTCGGGCTGTCGTTCGGGGTGGTGGTCATCGGAACCTGGCTGACCCGCAGATGGGTGCTGGCCCGGCGCCGGCGCATGGCCGGACTTCGTTGATGCGCCTGCCCTCTCCCTCGGTCCCTCTCCCACGGGGAGAGGGAAGCACCCCGAAGGCATAGCCACGGCTGGCGGTTAGCTCCCCGCGCCCGCCTGCTCAAGCGCGCAGCCCTCTGATGCGCTGAGTTTCGAACTCGTATGATGTTCGCGGCAAGGCCCCAGGCGTAGCCTCCTTCGTGCTCTCACGGTTGAGAGACTTCGATGGAGAACGACCATGCTCGAATGCACCTTTGAACTGAATGGCAAGGAAATGAGTGCGCTGCGCTGCGGCGCTCTGGCTTTTCCAGCGTTTTCWGGCCTGGATCACCATAAGAATCGACCCGAATTTTCCTGCTATGCAAGTACAGGTCCGATTCCCCGCGGAACCTACTACGTCGTTGATCGGCAATCCGGAGGCATGCTCGGGTCGATCAGAGATTCGCTTCGGAACAAGAACGAATGGTTCGCTCTCTATGCTGTTGACGGCAAGATAGATGACGAAGCCTTCTGCACCGCCATACGGCGCGGCGAATTCCGCCTCCATCCGAAGGGCGGCCAAGGCATCAGCAAAGGGTGCATTACCGTCGAGAGCCACATGGGCTACCACCACCTCCGCTCGCTCCTCAAAGCCCAGCGACAACACCCCGTGCCGGGGACGACGCTCAAGGCGTATGGCAGGGTGATCGTCAGATGAAGACCTTGGCTCGGTGGCTATTGTTGGCCGTGTGGACGGTTTTTGCCACGCTCGCGCTAACCTTCGTTTGGCTGCGTTGGCTTGCGGCCATCTTCCCATTCCCGGAGTCGTTCTGGTTCTGGATATTCACCCATGTCCCGGGATTCTGGGACGGCGAAGCTGGCGACGATCTGGAACTCCTGGTCCACCTCGCCTTGTCATTCGTGGCGGTGGTGATCGGAACCTGGCTGGCGCGCAGGTGGATGCTGGACCGGCGTGGGCGAGCGGCCCGGCTTCGTTAAGCCGGCCGCCCTCCCCTCACTACCTTACTCCGCTGCCTTCTTCACCGCCTTCTTGGCCGGCGCGCGCTTGCGCGGGGCGGCTTTCTTTGCGGGAGCTTTCTTGTCGGCGGGCTTCGGGGCTTCCTCGGCGGGGGCCGGGGCGGGCTCGGTGGGTTCCTCGACAACCTGGGCGGACAGCACCGTCGTGCCCGGGGCGGCGAAGACTGACTGGTCGATTGGCCACGGGGTGTCGCTCAGGGCGACTTCGGGACGCTTGGCGCGCTTGCCGCGTGACGAAGCCGGGGGTTCCACGGCTTCCGGGATCAGGGTCGAGGCGGAGCCGGCCGGTTCGTCCTCGGAGGCCGCCGAGAAGACCGGGGCCGGCTCGGGGATGGCGTCGATTTCGACCACTGGCGCGGGCGTTTCCACCGGCGGCACGGCCTGGGCCACCGTGGTGGCCGGCAGCGGCGGCGGCGACGGGCGGCGCTCCTGCTGGTTCGACTGGTTTTGCTGCGGGCGCTGCTGCTGGCCGGACTGGCCGGACTGGCCGGACTGACCCGACTGTTGCCCAGACTGCTGGCCCGATTGCTGGCCACCCTGTTGCCCACCCTGCTGGCCCGACTGCTGCCCCGGCTGGCCGCCCTCCCCCTTGGCGCGCTTTTTCAGCCGCACCCAGATGGTCTTGTTGTTCCCGCCGTTGCGCGTTTCCACCTCGAACAGGTTGGTCGATGCCACGAGTTCGGACAGCTTGCCGTACCCATAGTTACGCGAGTCGAATTCCGGCGCCTGCTTGGCGATGTGGTTGCCCATGCCGCCCAGCGTCGACCAGCCGTCCTCGTCGGACACCGCCTGCGCGGCGCTTTGCAGCAGGCGCACCAGCCGCGAGTCCTGCCGCAGCTCCTGGGTGTTGCGGCGGCGTGCCGGGGCCACGGCGCCCTCGGCTTCCACGTCGGTATCGGTGTCCGCGCGCAGCACATCGGAATAGATGAACTTGTCGCAGGCCGTCACGAACGGCTTGGGGGTCTTGCGCTCGCCGAAGCCGTAGACGATCAGCCCCTGCTCGCGGATGCGCGACGCCAGCCGCGTGAAGTCGCTGTCACTGGAGACGATGCAGAACCCGTCGAAGCGGCCCGTGTAGAGCAGGTCCATCGCGTCGATGATCATCGCGCTGTCCGTGGCGTTCTTGCCCACGGTGTAGCGGAACTGCTGGATCGGCTGGATCGAGTGCGACAGCAGTCGCTCCTTCCATCCGGCCAGGTTGGGCTTGGTCCAGTCGCCGTAGATSCGCTTCACGGCGGCCACGCCGTACTTGGCCACTTCGGCCAGCAGGCCTTCCACGATGGCGGGCGCCGCGTTGTCGGCGTCRATCAGCACAGCCAGGGTCGCGCCCTGGCGAGGGGAATTTGTCATGTGTCGATAGGGGGTTGCGGTGCAGCCGGCGCCGCCCGGAGCGGGCGGTCGGGGCCGCCTGGATGCAACGCAGTGTACACGCTGAAAGCCCGTGCCTACGGGAAATCACGGGGGTAGCTGGCCCGGTTTATGCTGCATAGCAAGGTACCGCGCGCGCAACGCGGGTGCTACCATGCCGCGCAGAGACACGGCCTTCCCACGCCTCCACAAGAGGCCCCGGAAGGTTGCCCACAACTGATGTGTCGGTGATCCCGACAGCATGCCCATAGAGGAGCACTTATGAATGCCCCCCTGACCCCGCCGGTCAGCGACGCCATTCGTCGCGCGCTAGAGAACGTTTCCCTCGAAGACAAGTACACGCTGGAACGCGGCCGCATCTATATCAGCGGCACGCAGGCGTTGGTACGGCTGCCGATGCTGCAGCAGGAACGGGATCGCGCCGCGGGTCTGAACACTGCCGGTTTCATCTCCGGCTATCGCGGGTCGCCGCTCGGCGCGCTCGACCAGTCGCTCTGGAAAGCCAAGAAGCATCTTGCAGCGCACAACGTCGTCTTCCAGGCTGGCCTGAACGAAGATCTCGCCGCCACCTCGGTCTGGGGCTCCCAGCAGGTCAACATGTATCCGGATGCCAAGTTCGATGGCGTATTCGGCATGTGGTACGGCAAGGGCCCGGGCGTGGACCGCACCGGCGAYGTCTTCAAGCACGCCAACTCCGCCGGCTCCAGCCAGCACGGCGGCGTGCTGGTGCTGGCCGGTGACGACCATTCGGCCAAGTCCTCCACGCTGGCGCACCAGTCCGAGCACATCTTCAAGGCCTGCGGCCTGCCCGTGCTYTAYCCGTCCAACGTCCAGGAATACCTCGACTACGGCCTGCACGGCTGGGCGATGAGCCGCTACTCCGGCCTCTGGGTGGCCATGAAGTGCGTGACCGACGTGGTGGAATCGTCGGCCTCGGTCGAACTCGATCCGCACCGCGTGGAGATCGTGCTGCCCGATGACTTCATCCTGCCGCAGGGCGGCCTGAACATCCGGTGGCCCGATCCGCCGCTGGAACAGGAAGCGCGCCTGCTCGACTACAAGTGGTACGCCGGCCTGGCCTATGTGCGGGCCAACAAGATCGACCGGATCGAGATCGACTCGCCGCACGCGCGTTTCGGCATCATGACCGCCGGCAAGGCCTACCTCGACACCCGCCAGGCGCTGTCCGACCTCGGCCTCGATAACGAGACCTGCGCGCGCCTGGGCATCCGCCTCTACAAGGTGGGCTGCGTATGGCCGCTGGAGGCGCACGGCGCGCGCAAGTTCGCCGAGGGGCTGCAGGAGATCCTCGTCGTCGAGGAAAAGCGCCAGATCATGGAATACGCGCTCAAGGAGGAGCTGTACAACTGGCGCGACGACGTGCGCCCCAAGGTGTACGGCAAGTTCGACGAGCGCGACAACGCGGGCGGCGAATGGTCGATCCCGCAGAACAACTGGCTGCTGCCGGCCCACTACGAGCTGTCGCCGGCGATCATCGCCAAGGCTATCGCCACGCGGCTGGAAAAGTTCGACCTGCCGTCCGATGTGCGCGCCCGCATCGCCGCCCGTCTGGCGGTCATCGAGGCCAAGGAGCGCGCGCTGGCCACGCCGCGCGTGACCGCCGAGCGCAAACCGTGGTTCTGCTCCGGTTGTCCGCACAATACGTCAACCAACGTGCCCGAGGGTTCGCGCGCGCTGGCCGGCATCGGCTGCCACTACATGACCGTGTGGATGGACCGCAGCACCAGCACCTTCAGCCAGATGGGCGGCGAAGGCGTGGCCTGGATCGGCCAGGCGCCGTTCGCGGGCGACAAGCACGTGTTCGCCAACCTCGGCGACGGCACCTACTTCCACTCGGGGCTGCTGGCCATCCGCGCGTCGATCGCGGCGGGGGTCAACATCACCTACAAGATCCTCTACAACGACGCCGTGGCGATGACCGGCGGCCAGCCCGTCGACGGCGAGCTCTCGGTGCGCGACATCGCCTACCAGGTCTCCGCCGAAGGCGCGAAGCAGATCGTCATCGTCACGGACGAGCCCGAGAAGTACAACGGCGCGATCAAGCTGCCCGAGGGGCTCACCGTCCAYCATCGGGACGAGCTGGATCGCATCCAGCGTGAACTCCGCGAAGTGCCGGGCTGCACCATCCTGATCTACGACCAAACCTGCGCCACCGAGAAGCGTCGGCGCCGCAAGCGCGGCACCTTCCCCGATCCGGCCCGCCGCGCCTTCATCAACGACGCGGTGTGCGAAGGCTGCGGCGACTGCTCGGTCAAGTCGAACTGCCTGTCGGTGGAGCCGCTCGAGACCGAGCTGGGCACCAAACGCCAGATCAACCAGTCGTCGTGCAACAAGGACTTCTCGTGCCTGAACGGCTTCTGCCCGTCCTTCGTGACGGCCGAAGGCGCGCAGGTGCGCAAGCCCCGGGAGCGGGGATTGTCGATGGACAGCCTGCCGGTGCTGCCCCAGCCGACGCTGCCATCGCTCGACCACCCGTTCGGCGTGCTGGTCACGGGCGTGGGCGGCACCGGCGTGGTGACGATTGGCGGCCTGCTCGGCATGGCCGCGCACCTCGAGAACAAGGGCGTGACGGTGCTGGACATGGCCGGACTGGCGCAGAAGGGCGGCGCGGTGCTGTCCCACGTGCAGATTGCCGCCAAGCCCGATGACCTCCATGCCACGCGCATCGCCATGGGCGAGGCGGATCTGGTCATCGGCTGCGATGCCATCGTCTCGGCCAACGACGAAGTGATCTCGAAGACGCAGGCGGGCCGCACCCGCGCGGTGGTCAACACCGCGCAGACGCCGACCGCCGACTTCATCAAGAATCCGAAGTGGCAGTTCCCAGGCCTGTCGGCGGAGCAGGACATCCGCACCGCCGTGGGCGAGCAGTGCGAGTTCATCAACGCCAGTGCGCTGGCCGTGGCGCTGATCGGCGATGCCATCTACACCAACCCGCTGGTGCTCGGCTTTGCCTGGCAGAAGGGCTGGATTCCGCTGACGCTGGAGGCGCTGGAGCGCGCCATCGAACTGAACGGCGTGTCGGTGGACAAGAACAAGGCCGCGTTCGACTGGGGCCGCCACATGGCGCACGACCCGGCGCAGGTGCTGGGGCTGACCGGCAAGCTCAAGCCGGCCATGGACGGGGCGGACGTGGTGAAGCTGCCGACGTCTTCGGGCACGCTGCTGGAGAAGCTGATCGCGAGCCGCGTGGACCTGCTGACCCAGTACCAGAACGCCGCCTATGCCGCCGAGTACCGCGACGCCGTGCAACGCGTGCGCGCGGCCGAAACGGCCATGGTGGGCGCCGGCAAGCCGCTGCCGCTGACCGAGGCCGCCGCGCGCAACCTGGCCAAGCTGATGGCGTACAAGGACGAGTAYGARGTGGCGCGGCTCTACACCGACCCGGTGTTCCTCGACAAACTGCGCGCCCAGTTCGAAGGCGAGCCCGGCCGCGACTACCAGCTCAACTTCTGGCTCGCGCCGCCGCTGATGGCCAAGCGCGACGACAAGGGGCATCTGGTCAAGCGCCGCTTCGGCCCGTCCACGATGACGCTGTTCCGCCTGCTGGCCAGGCTGAAGGGGCTGCGCGGTGGTGCGCTCGATATCTTCGGCAAGACCGAGGAACGGCGCACCGAGCGCGCGCTGATCGGCGAATACCGGGCGCTGCTGGACACACTGGCGCAAGGCTTGTCCGCCGCGAACCACGACACCGCGATTGCGCTGGCGAACCTGCCGGACGATATCCGCGGTTTCGGGCACGTGAAGGAGAACAATCTCAACGCGGTGCGCGGCCGGTGGGCCAAGCTGCTGGCGCAGTTCAAGCATCCGGAGGCGGGGCAGCAAGCCGCCTGATCGCGCKGAGGTAAGCAGGGGCAGGTGTCGGCAATCGCTGGCACCTGCCCTTTTTTTCGTCTATCAATGTTCAAGTGAATCTTGGCGACTTGCGTATCGCCACCGCAACAGCGTCACGGCGCTGACACGGTCAGCCGGAACAATCCGCATTGCCGCCGCCCAGCCGGGCATCACGCGGCACTTTTCGCAGTTCCAATCGCCGTTTCCACCTTCAAAGCGAGGTTCGCATGCCGTCCACTACGCTGGTGTTTCGACGTTTCATTCGCGCATGTTCCGGGCTGTTGCTCGCGGCCGTGTTCTCGCCGGCGTTCGCSGGCTACTGGACCGGCGTGTCCCGCAGCCTGCCGGTCTCGCCGCTCGGCAACACGGTCGCGCTGTCCTGCCATAACTGCTACGGCGCCAGCAATGCCGCCACGACCACGCAAGTGTCGATGGCGCTGAACCGGGGGCTCGACCTCGTGGAGTTCGACCTGACCCTGCACGCCGATGGCCAGGTCTATGTCGAGCACAGCGACTCGGAGTCCGCCGTGGGCACCTTCGCCAGCGCGCTGGCCAATACCGCGCTGCAGCAGAGCGACCGCATGCTGTTCCTCGAAATCAAGGAGGGCTACTCGACGGCCGCCGCCAGCGACACGCTGATGCTCGGCGTGCTGCGCGCGATCCGCGACTGGGGCTACGCCACGGCGGGCCGGCCGGTCATGCTGCGCGCGTTTATGGACGGCAATAACCGCCACCAGCATCTGGTGCGCGCCCAGGCGCTGCTGGCACAGTCGGAATTCGCGAGCATCCGCGACCATGTGCGCTTCCATGCCCTGATCGAGAGCGATATCCGCAACCGCATGCGCACGGCCAAGAGCCTGGGCTTCCAGGGCGTGGAACTCGAATACCGGATGGCGAGCCTGTTCGGCGCGATCGATCAGGCCAAGCTGCTCGGCCTCGGCGTGGGCGTCTACACCACGCCGGCCCGCCTGGGCGAACTGTACCTGTCGGCGCTGCGCGAGGACGTGGATTTCATCACCTCGGACTACGACCGGGGCGCCACGCCGCTGGCTACCTCGGCGCGGGCGCTGATCACCGAAGCCACGTCGCTGGTGCACATGAACACGCTCACCCAGACCGCCTACCCGCTGACCTACAAGCGCACCGGCCCGACGAACTACGCGGTGGCCCAGAGCGGCACCACGCCGACGCTGGAAGTGCTGTCGGTCACGTCCGATGAGGACCGCGTGGGCGGSAGCATGGTGTTTGCCGGCGCGCAGTCGGTCACGACCTGGCAGGCCGACAACGACACCAACGGCGGCTTCCTGGTCAGCGCGGTGGTCAACTTCGACGACCTGACCTCGGGCGCCACCGCCGCGATCCTTGCCAAGAGCGACGCGGGCGGCTTCGCGCTGGAGCAGGCGGGCACGCTGCTGCGCTTCGGCGTCTACGTCAACGGCGGCTACCAGTACGCCACCGTGCCGCTGTCCTCGCTCAATGGCACGGATTCKTACTTCATCGTCGGCGCCTATGACGGCGACGGCGCGGTGCGGCTCTGGGTCAACAACGTCGAGCGCACCCCGTCGGTCTCGGTGACGGGCGGCGTGGGTCTGAACACCAGCCCGATCGTGATCGGCGCCGACCCGCAGGGCGCCACGGACCGCCGCTACTTCTTCAAGGGTGATGGTGCAGCGCTGGCGCAACCACTGATCGCGCCCGGGCCCCGCCTCGCGCGGGGCCTGTTTTGCCGGGCTACTTGATGCCGGCGTTCATGAACGACTGCATGAACTGGCGCTGGAACAGCAGGAAGGCGACCAGCAGCGGGCCAATCGACAGCAGCGTGCCGGCGGACAGCACGCCCCAGTCCACACCGGTCTCGGGCGCCGCGAACAGCGCCATGCCCACSGTCACCGGGCGGCTCGCCTCGGTGTTGGTAATCACCAGCGGCCACAGGAAGTTGTTCCAGTGATAGCTGATGGACACCAGCGCATAGGCCAGGTAGGTGGGCCGGGCCAGCGGCACGTAGACCTTGAGCAGGATCGCCAGCCGSCCCAGSCCCTCGATGCGCGCCGCGTCCTCCAGCTCCTGCGGCACCATCATGAAGGTCTGGCGCAGCAGGAAGATGCCGAACGCGCTACCGATGTAGGGCAGCGCCACGCCGAGGTAGTGATCCACCTGCCCGAGCCGCGCCACACTGACGTAGTTTTCGGTAATCAGCACCTCCGGCATCACCATCAGCTGGAGCATGACGATGGCGAACACCAGCCCCCGGCCCGGGAAGCGCAGCCGCGCCAGCGCATAGCCAGCCAGCGTGCACACCAGCAGCTGGAGCACCAGCAGCAGCGTGACRATGCAGAACGTGTTGACGAGGTARCGCGCGAACGGCGCCACGCGCCACGCGGCGGGGAAGTTGCCGAAGCCCCAGCGGGTGTCGAAGGACAGGCGCAGCGCATCGCCATCGGGGTGGAAGGCTGCCCAGAACATCAGCAGCAACGGGGCGATCCACAGCAGGCCGGCCAGCCAGCCGGCCACGGGAAGCAACAACCGGGGAGGAGCGATCGTCATCGGTAATGGACCCGCTTGCGGGAGAACCAGAACTGGAGCGCCGAGCACAGGGCCAGCAGCGCCAGCAGCACCAGCGTCAGCGCCGAGGCGTACGAGATGTCCTGGAACTTGAACGCCACTTCATAGAGGTAGTAGAGCAGCAGCGTGCTGGCGTTGTTCGGGCCGCCGCGCGTGAGCACGAACAGGTGATCGACCAGCTTGAACGCGTTGATCAGCGCGTTGACGACCACGAACAGCGTGGTCGGCGCCAGCAGCGGCAGGGTGACCCGCCGTAGCCGGTACCAGGCGGACGGCGCCTCGATGCGCGCCGCGTCGCGCTGTTCGGGTGAGATCGACTGAAGCGCGGCGAGGTAGAAGATCATGAAGAAGCCCGCCTCCTTCCAGATGGTGATGACCATCAGCGCGGGCAGCACGGTCTCCACATCGCCCAGCCAGTTGCGGCCGGCGATGCCGGCGGCGCCGAGCAGCTGGTTGAACAGGCCGATGTCGGGCGCGTAGAAGAACAGCCAGACGTTGGCGGCGGCCACCATCGGCAGGATGGTCGGCGTGAAGAAGGCCAGCCGCAGCAGGCCGCGGCCCGCGAAGCGCTCRTTGACCCAGAGCGCCATCGCCAGCGCCAGCATTACCGAGACCGGCACCGTGACCAGCGCGTACCAGAAGTTGTTGCGCAGCGCCTGCAGGAACACCGGGTCGTCCAGCAGCGCGGCGAACTGGTCCGCGCCGCTGAACATCGGATCGACGCCGGGCGCCTGCGTGTGCAGGCTCTCCCAGACGCTGCCCGCGATGGGCCAGTAGGTGAACGCCGCCAGCAGCACCAGCGCCGGCAGCAACATCAGCCACGCATGGACGGCCGGCCTGGAGACGAAGGATCGGGAAGTCATGGCGTGGCGGATGTCGTTCACGGTGGGCCCGCCGCGTCAGCGCTGGTACGGCTTCAGGATGCGGTCAGCCTGCGCCTGGGCGCCGGCCAGCGCGGCCTTCGGCTCCTGCTGGCCGGTGATGGCCGACTGGAGCGAGTCCTCGAGCACCTTGCGCACGCGGCCCGCCTGGTGCGTCGACAGTTCCGCCGTCGCCACCTGGAGCTGGTCACGCGCGACCAGCGTCTGCGGCACCTTGGCAGCGTAGCTCTTGAGCGTCGGCGTCTCGTAGCTGGCCGGGCTCACGCCCATGTAGCCGGTGGCCACGCTCCATTCGGCCGAACGTTCCGGCGCCGTCAGGAATCGCACCAGACGGTAGGCGGCCTTCTGCTCGGCTTCGCTGCCGCTCTTGAACAGGTAGAAGTTGCCGCCGCCGGTGGGCGAGCCACCCGTCGGGTTGCCCGGCAGCGGGGCCACGCCCACGTCGAACTTGGCATCCTTGAGCACGGCGGTCAGGTTGCCCGTGGAGTGCCACATCATCGCCGTCTTGCCCTCGACAAAGTTTTGGCGCAGCGTGCCCCATTCGATCAGGCCCTTCGGGCTCAGGCCGTCCTTGGCCAGCGAGGTCCAGTACTGGAGCGCCTCCACGGTCTTGGGCGTGTCGAAGGTGGTGTGCGAGCCGGCGGCGTTCATCAGCGTGGCGCCGTTCTGCTTGGCCAGCGCGCCGAACATCCAGTAGGCGTAGCCCGTCGACGGAATCATCACGCCCCAGCGCGACGTGGCGCCRCCGTCCTGCTTCACCAGCTTGGCAGCAGCCTCGCGCATCTCGGTCCAGGTACGCGGCGGCTTGTTCGGATCCAGGCCGGCCTGCTTGAAGGCGTCCTTGTTGTAGAACATGACGATGGTCGAGCGCTGGAACGGGATGCCCCAGGTCTTGCCGTCGGCGCGGCCGTTGTCCATCAGGCCCGGGTAGAAGCTCTGGAGCCACGCCTTGTCTTCCGGCGTGGTGGCGAAGTCGTCGAACGGSCGRATCACGTTCTGGTCCTTCAGTTCGAACAGGTCGATCGAGAACAGCACCGAGGTCTGCACCGGCGTGCCGGCCTTGAGGGCGGCCAGCGCCTTGGTGCGGGCGTCGTCGTAGTTGCCGGCGTAGATGGCGTTGACCTTGACGTCCGGGTTGGCCTGCTGGAACTGGTCGACCAGCTTGTCTACCACCTGCGTCAGCGGGCCGCCGACCGAGACCGGGTAGTACATGGTCACCTGCGTCTGTGCCGCCGCGCCGAGCGCGGCCATCGAGAGAACGGCGCCCAGCGCGAGGGCGAGGCCACGGGATTTGAACGACATGAAGGCTCCTGGTGAAGGACGAATCAAAACATCGGGAAAGTCATGGGGATGGAGGGARGCCCCTCACGCGGCAAACCGGTGGGCGCGTGCGGCCGGCCATTCCAGCGCCAGCCGGCTGCCGGTCTGCAGCGCAAGCCGGCCCGGATGGCGCACCAGCACGGGCTGCTCGTAGACCTGCACCTCGATCAGCGTGTCTGCGCCGTGATATTCGCTGCGCGCGACGACGCCATCGTGAATATCCGTGCCGGCRGTGCCCGTCGCCGCCAGCGCGATGTGTTCGGGACGAATGCCCACCAGCCCGTCCAGCCCCGGCACGCGCAGCAAATTCATCGGCGGCTGGCCGATAAAGCGCGCCACGACCGGCGTGGCTGGCTGCTCGTAGAGCTGTTCGGGCGTGCCGACCTGGGCGATCTCGCCCTGATGCATCAGCACGATGCGGTCGGCCATGCTCATGGCTTCCACCTGGTCGTGGGTGACGTAGATCACCGTCAGCCCGAGCGCGCGCTGRAGCTTGCGCAGYTCGGCGCGCATCTCGGCACGTAGCTGGGCGTCAAGGTTGCTGAGCGGCTCGTCCATCAGGCAGACCGGATGATGCGAGACGATGGCGCGTGCCAGCGCCACGCGCTGCCGCTGCCCGCCCGAGAGTTCACCCGGCTTGCGCGCGAGGAGCTTGTCCAGCCCGAGCATGTCGGCGGCCTGCTTGAGCCGCGCCGCCTGCTCCTCGCGCGGCAGCTTGCGCGCGCGCAGGCCGAAGACGATGTTCTCGCCCACGCTCARGTGCGGAAACAGCGCGTACGACTGGAACACCATGCTCAGGTGGCGCGCGGCGGGGTCCACGTCGGTCACGTCCGCGCCATCGAACCAGATCCGCCCGCCGCTCGGCCGGTCCARTCCGGCAATCAGCCGCAGCAGCGTGGTCTTGCCGCAGCCCGAGGCGCCGAGCAGCGCGATGAACTCGCCACGCGCCACGTCGAGGTCGATGCCGCGGAGCACGTGTTGCTCGCCGAAGCGCTGCTGCAGGTTGTCGAGTCGCAGGTAGGCCATGGGTTCTTATCAGCGTATGGGTCGTCGATTGCGTCAGCAGATATGAAGCGAGACACCCGCGCGTTCGCACAGCGCGGGCAGGTCCGCGCCAGCGTCGGTGCGGGCTTCCTCATCGGTGAAGAAATGGTCGATCTGGGCGAGCGTGGCCACGCGGCAGGGCGCGTCGCGCAGGAACTTGCTGCTGTCGGCCAGCACCGCGCGGACGTGGCTGTTGGCGAACAGCACCTGGGTGAACTCCGCCTCGTCCGGGTGGAACTCGAACAGGCTGCCGTCGGCATCCACCGCGCCCGCGCCGCAGATCGACAGATGCGCGCGAAAGCGGCGGATGAAGTCGAGCGTGGCGCTGCCCATCACGTCGCGGTCACCGGGACGCAGCCGGCCGCCGGCCACCCAGGTCTCGATGGCGGGCTTCTCGGCCAGCGCGTGCACGGCGTCCAGATTGTTGGTGACCACGCGCAGCGGCCGGTCGGCCGGCAACGCGCGCGCGAACTCGGCCACCGTGGTGCCGTAGCCGAGGAACAGCGTGGCGTTGTCCGGCACGAGTGCGATGGCCGCATGGGCGATGCGCCGCTTGCGTTCGATCTGCGCCGTGCTGCGCTGCAAAAAACTGAGGTTGCGCTGGCCCGCCGGCAGGCTCAGCCCGCCATGCAGCCGCCGCACCAGGCCCTGTTCGCTCAGGTCGTTGATGTCACGCCGGATCGTCTGCGTGCTGACCTGGAAGCGATCGGCAAGCTGGTCGGTGCTGAGTTCGCTGGCATCGCGCAGCCAGTCGAGGATTTCACGTTGTCGCGGAGTTAGGCTCATTCGATCATGTTAGATGTTCGAATGAAAATTTAAACCGGAAGTGTGTCGGGTAGATGACTGTCGCTTTCGGTACACTGGGGTTCACCCTGTCTTCCCCTGTTCTCTACTTCCGCTCATGCAGATCCGCCCCTACCGCCCCGCCGACGAATCCACCGTGGTTGCCCTGTGGCAAGCCTGCGGCCTGACCCGCCCCTGGAACGATCCCCACCGCGACATCGCGCGCAAGCTGACCGAGCAGCCCGAGCTGTTCCTCGTCGGCGAGGTCGATGCCCACGTGGTGGCCACGGCGATGATCGGCTTCGACGGGCATCGCGGCTGGGTCTACTACCTCGCCGTCGCGCCCGCCTGCCAGGGGCGCGGCTATGGGCGTATGCTGATGGCGCGCGCCGAGGCGCTGCTGATCGAGCGCGGCTGCCCCAAGATCAACCTGCAGGTGCGCGAAGGCAACGACGCCGTGATGGCGTTCTACGCGAAGCTCGGCTATGGCCGGGATGCKGCCGTCAGCCTGGGCAAGCGGCTGATTCCGGACCAGTGATCGGGCGGAAGACCCCGACAAGGAGACCCCATGACCACGTATCAAGGAAGCTGCCACTGCGGCCGCGTCGCCTTCGAGGCGGATGGCGAGATCACGCAGGTGCTGCAGTGCAACTGCACCATCTGCCGCCGGCGCGGGCATCTGCTCTGGTTCGTGCCCAAGGCGCAGTTCCGGCTCAAGACGCCGGACGAGCACGCCACCACCTACCGCTTCAACACGATGAAGATCGCGCATCGCTTCTGCCCGGTCTGCGGCTGCGGCCCTTACGCCGAGGCGACCGACCCGAAGGGCAATCCCACCGCCGCCGTGAACGTGCGCTGTGTGGATAACGTCGATCTGGGCAGCCTCAAGGTCATCGAGTACGACGGCCTCCACGCCTGATCCTGGCTGACCGCCCATGCTCCGCATCGCCGGCATCGACCACCTCGTACTGCGCACCGCCAACGTGCCGCGCCTCGTGCGGTTCTATATCGATGTGCTCGGCTGCACCCTGGAGCTTGAGCAGACCGCCATCGGCCTGACGCAGCTCCGCGCCGGCAACGGGCTGATCGACCTCGTTTCGCTGGACGGCCCGATCGGCCGTGCCGGCGGCGCGGGACCGGGGGCAGAGGGCCGCAACCTCGACCATTTCTGCCTGCGTATCGATCCGTTCGATGCGGAGGCGATATTTGAGCATCTGCGCATTCATYACGTYGATACCGGGCCGGTCGAACAGCGCTACGGGGCCGAAGGCACCGGTCCGTCGATCTATGTGAAGGACCCGGACGGCAACACCGTCGAACTGAAAGGCCCGCCCAACCTGCCCGGCGATGGCAGTCCCTGAGCAAGTGCACTGACGTAGGCATTCGCCCGTCACGCCGATACAATTCCCGCTTCATCCATCGCATCGCCACCGGCGCGCCCCCGCCCTGCGCCGGGCGCGCCATGACCACCATCGACGCCCCCGCCGTACCCACCGCTGCGCCCCCGCCCCGTCATATCGTCTGGACGCTCGGCCTGACCGAGATCATCAGCTGGGGCACGCTCTATTTCACGTTCACGGTCTTCATCGACCCGATGCACCAGTCGCTGGGCCTCGGCAAGCCGTTCCTGGCCGGCGGGTTCTCGCTCGGGCTGCTGGTCTGGGCGCTGTGCTCGTTCGCCGTGGGCCGGCTGCTGGACCGCGTGCCGGCGCGCAACGTGATGGGATGCGGCTCCGTGCTGGCGGCCATCGGCCTGTTGCTGTGGGCGTGGTCGCCCTCGCCGACGATGTTCCTGCTGATGTGGATTCCGCTCGGGCTGGCCATGGCGTCCACGCTCTATGAACCCGCCTTCGTGGTGCTGCGSCAGGCGTATGGCGATGGCTACCAGAAGCCGATCGTCCACGTGACGCTGCTGGCCGGCTTCGCCAGCACGATCTTTATCCCGCTCGGCCAGTGGCTGGTACTGCACCTGGGCTGGCGCGGCACGCTGGTGATCTTCGCCGCGCTGAACCTGTTCGTCTGCGCGCCCCTGCATGCGCGGCTGCGCTACACGGCGCATGCCACCTACGCGTCCGCGCAGGCTGGCGGGCCACTTGCCGGCGCCGGCGGGCCCGGCATCGCGCGGCTGACGCTGCGCCAGCCCGTGTTCTGGGCCGTGGTGCTGGCCTTCACGGCGACGGCCGTAGTCGCCTCGCTGCTCGGCGCGCACCTGATCCCGATGCTGACCGAGAAGGGCATGCCGGTGGGACAGCAGCTCATCGTGGCGGCGCTGATCGGCCCCGCGCAGGTGGCCGGCCGGCTGGCCATGGCGCGCCTGCCGATCCACCACCCGGTGCGGCTGTCGATGCCTGTCTACTGCCTGATGGGTGCCGGGCTGCTCTGCTTCGCGCTCGGCCACGGCTACTGGCTGATGCTGGCCGCCGTGCTCTATGGCTGCGCCAATGGCGTCAACACCATGCTGCGCGCGATGGCCATGCCCGAGCTGATCTCCCGCCACCACTACGCCACGCTGAACGGGCTGATGATGACGCCGGTCCTGATCATGCAGGCCGCCGCGCCGTGGTTCGGCGCGCTGCTGTGGCGCGCCGCCGGCGGTTACTGGCTGATGCTGTGGGTGATGGTGGCGCTGGCCGTGGGCGCGCTGCTGGCGTTCGGCTTCGCCCTGCACAAGCGCGGGCTGCTGCGCCCGGAGGCCGCCGCATGAGCGATGTCTCCCGCGCCACGCGCGGCACCATGGCGCTGTTCTTCGTCAACGGCGCCACCTTCGCCACCTGGGGCGTCCACATCCCGACCATCAAGGCGCGCTTCGGGCTATCGGACGCCATGCTCTCCTTCGCCATGCTGGCCGTGGCCGGCGGCGCCATCCTGGCGATGGGCCCGGTCGGCCGCTGGGTGGCGCGGCTGGGCAGCGGGCGGGCCTCGATGCTGGGCGGCGTGGCGTTCGCGCTCTGCACGCTCGGCATCCTCGCCATGCCTGCCTTCACGCTGCTGCTGCCGATGCTGCTCCTCTTCGGCATGGCCAACGCCGCGTTCGACGTGTCGATGAACGCGCAGGCCGCCACGGTGGAGGCCAGCCGCCCCCGGCCCGTGATGTCGGCCCTGCACGGCATGTTCAGCCTCGGCGGCATGGCCGGGGCGGCATTCGGCGGACTGATGCTGACGCTGGGCGTGCCGCCGCTGGCCCATGCGGCGATGATCGCGGCCATGACGGCGCTGACCGCCGTGGGCGTTGCGGGCGGGCTGCTGGCCGATCATCCGGCCATGCCGACGACCGACCATCACCATCGCGCGCACGCTTCCCGCGCGCTCTGGCTGCTTGGGCTGATGGCGTTCCTCGGGCTGGTCGGCGAAGGGGCGATGTACGACTGGACGGCGGTCTATATGCGCGATGTGGCGGAAGCCCCGCTCGGCTGGATCAGCTTTGGCTACGCCACGTTCTCGGGCGGCATGGCCTGTGGGCGCTTTGGCGGCGACCTGCTGCGCGCGCGCTTTGGCGATGCCCGCACGCTGACCGGCAGCGCCTGGCTCGGCTTTGCCGGCATCGCGCTGGCCATCGCGGCGCCGTGGCCGGTGCCGACGCTCATCGGCTTCAGCCTGATGGGGCTGGGCGCGGCCAATATGGTGCCGATCTTCTTCGTGGCGGCGTCGCGCCTGCCCGGCGTGACCGCTGCCGAGGGCATCGCGCGCGTGGCGCGCTTCGCCTATGTGGGATTGCTGCTGGGGCCGGTGCTGATCGGCGGGGTGGCGCACCTGGCCAACCTGCGCTTCGGGCTGGCCGTGGTGGCGGTGACGATGGGGGTGATCGCGCTATTCGGGGCGCGCGCCGCGCGGCGGTATCTCACGCCGCGCTAGCCCGAAGGAAGATCAGGCGGCCTGCCGAGCGGGGGCGCTGCCCGCGCCCTGCCCCTCGAACACGAAGGTGTCCATGGCAAGCACGCCATAGGTGACCTCGTCCGCGATGCGGTCCACCTGGGCCTGCCCATCGGCCTTGGATGCCGGGCCGAGCGCCGCGCCCAGCGCCACGAAGAACGGCAGCAGGTGTTCGTCGGTCGGGTGCGCGCGGCGGGCGAATGGCGCGTTGTCCCGATAGCCGGCAATCCGGCTGGTATCGCCGGTGGCCAGCGCCTCGTCCAGCGCGTCTTTCATCCAATCGCGGAATGCGTCGACATAGGGCTCGGTCTCCGGGCCATGCTGGGCCTTGCGCCCGCCGCCGAACACTTCCTGCAGGTTATGCGTGAAGCTGCCCGAGCCGATCACGATCACGCCTTCATCGCGCAACGGTGCCAGCGCACGGCCGATTTCGATCTGCGTGGCGGGGCTCAGGTACGGGTTCAGCGCAAGCTGCAGGACCGGCAGGTCGGCGTCCGGGAAAAAGTGACGCATCGGCATCCAGGCGCCGTGGTCGAGCGGACGATCGGCGCCCTCGGCCACGTAGCAGACGCCCKCCACGCCGGCGGCTTCGACCAGCACCTTGACCCGGGCCGCCACGTCCGGGGCGCCGGGGGCGTCGTAGCGGAGCGCGTACAACTCGCGCGGAAAGCCGCCGAAGTCGTGCCACGCCTCCTGGCGCGTGCGCGTGCCGACGACCAGCGTGCTGTAGATCCAGTGTGCCGAGATCACCAGCACCGCCTTGGGCTGGCGCGCGCGCAGGCGTTCGCCCAGCGCATCGAATGCGGCGCCCGTGGGGCCGGGGTCGATCGCCAGCATCGGCGATCCGTGTGACACGTAAATGGCGGGAAGCGTGCTCATGGCCTTCAATCCTTTTGTCCAACTGCATGAAGTTTGGCAACAATGGCCGCCCCCGGCGYACCCSGATTGCGGATACCTCGTGCAAATTTTCTGAACATGGGACCGTGCGCGTCACACCCGCCTCGCCACCGCGTTGGATAGCGCACACAGGCCGACAGCGTAGGCCCGCGCCTGACGGCAGGCATATGGCGATTGGGCCTATGATGGCGAAAAGCCTGCGATCCCCGGATCGCCTCCCCAAGCTGCCTCGGACCGGCCCACCGGCGAACATCGTGTTCAAGCCCCACGCTCCCCTTCACGCCCTGCCCCACGCGCTGTGGTGGCAGCCGGGCGTCTATGGCAGCGGGCCCGCCGTGGTGTTGTGGATCGTGGCGCGGCTGCCGGCGGACACCCTGGCCGCCGTCTTCGGCACGCCGCTGGCCCCCGCACTGTTCAACCACGCCGGCGACACCGTCTTCGTCACCGGCTGGATCGCCAGCGCGCTCTGGCTGTGGTTCACGCGCAAGAAACCGGCCCCGCCGGCGCAGAATGACGCCGTCACGGCGGTACCTGATCCCTCCCAACCGCACACGCAAACCCGGCAAATGTAAGGATTCGCTTAAGATGGCGGCTGTTTTCACCGTCATAGAAAAGTGTAATGTCCGTCACAGCTGCCACTGCCAATGACCTGTCCAAAGCCACCCGACGACGCGCGATCCTCGCCGCGACCATCGGCAACGGCCTGGAATGGTTCGATTTCACCGTCTACAGCTTCTTCGCGGTCATCATCGCCAAGCTGTTCTTCCCCACCGGCGACGACCTCACCTCGTTCCTGCTGACCGTAGCCACCTTCGGCGTGGGCTTCTTCATGCGGCCCGTGGGCGCCATCGTGCTCGGCGTCTACGCCGACCGTGTCGGCCGCAAGGCGGCGCTGACGCTGACCATCCTGCTGATGGCGCTCGGCACGGCCATCATCGGCCTGGCGCCCACTTACGACAGCATCGGCCTCTGGGCCCCGGCGCTGATCGTGGTGGCGCGGCTGATCCAGGGCTTCTCGGCCGGCGGCGAGGTCGGGGGCGCCACGGCGTTCCTGATCGAGCACGCACCGGACGAGGAGCGCGGCGCCTATGCCAGCTGGCAGCAGGCCAGCCAGGGCATCTCGTTCATGCTCGGCGCGGYGATGGGTGCGCTGGTGACCAATGGCCTGAGCCCGGAGCAGATCGATGCCTGGGGCTGGCGCATTCCGTTCCTGTTCGGGCTGCTGATCGGTCCCGTGGGCATGTACATCCGCTCGCATCTGGAAGAGCCGCCCGAGTTCGAGGCGCGCCAGGCCGAACGTCGCAAGAACAATGTGAAGTTCTCGCCGCTCTCGCAGGTGCTGCGCGACCATCCGCGCGAAGTACTGGCCGGCCTGGGCGTGACCATCCTCTGGACGGTCTGCACCTACGTGCTGGTGTTCTACATGCCGTCGTACGCCAAGCAGCAGCTCGGCCTGCCGCTGGGCGCGACGTTCCAGTCGACCGCGATCTGCGGCGCCATCATCCTGGTGCTGTGCCCGCTGATGGGCATGCTGTCCGACCGCGTCGGCCGCAAGCGCATGCTGACCGTGGTGGCGGTGGCCATCGGCGCGCTGGCCTACCCGCTGTTCCACTGGCTCAACGTGTCGCCGACCACGGCCACGCTGCTCCAGGTGCAGATCGTGCTGGGCATCCTGCTGGCCGCGTTCACCGGCCCGGCCCCGGCCGTGCTGGCCGAGCAGTTCCCGACCGAGGTGCGTTCCACCGGCCTCTCGCTGGCCTATAACTTCGCCGTGACGATCTTCGGCGGCTTCGCCCCCCTGATCGTGACGTGGCTGATCACGTCGACGCAAAACAAGCTTGCGCCGGCCTACTACGTGATTGCCGCCGCGATGATCAGCATCGTGGCGCTGGCGTTCATGCACGACCGCACGGGCAAGCGGCTCGCCTGAGCGCGCTGCAGGGTCGTAGAAAGTCAGAAGGCCAACCCTCGGRTTGGCCTTTTTTGTGTCCGCTTTTTGTGTCCGCTTTACATGTCCGATTCCGGCTTCCGCAAATCCGCAGGTGCGGGCATGATCCCAGCCAAAGCGCCAGCGCGCGCCGTCCACCCCATCAGGAGCTTCACGCATGACATCGACAGAGACCGCCTCACAGCCCCGGGTACGCTGCAGCTGGTGCGGGACGATCGAGGATTATTGCCACTACCACGACCACGAATGGGGTTTCCCGGTCGATAACGATCGGCGCCTGTTCGAGAAACTGTGCCTGGAGGGCTTCCAGTCCGGGCTGAGCTGGCTGACGATCCTGCGTAAACGTGAGAATTTTCGCAAGGCRTTCGCCAATTTCGAGATCGACAAGGTCGCCCGGTTTACGGAGCGCGACGTGGAGCGGCTGCTGGGCGACGCCGGCATCATCCGCCATCGGGGCAAGATCGAGGCCGCCATCCACAACGCCCAGCGCGCGCAGGATCTGCTGAAGACCGAACCCTCGCTGGCGGCCTATTTCTGGAAGTTCGAGCCGGACCCGAAGTCGCGGCCGAAGAAAGTCACGCCGGCCGTGCTGCGCGAGATGACGACGTCGCCGGAGTCCGTGGCGCTCTCGAAGGACCTGAAGAAGCGCGGCTGGAAGTTCGTCGGCCCGACCACGATGTATGCGCTGATGCAGGCCATGGGCCTGGTCAACGATCATTTCGAAGGCTGTGCGACCCGCGCCGAGGTGCTGAAGGCCCGCAAGGCCTTCAAGGTGCCGCGCTGATCCTCGCCGGAAGGCTGGCTGGAAGCCGATCCATCCACAGCGCTTTTCTGTTTCGGCAACGGTGCGTATACGTATACAGATATTGTTTACGTATACATAAATAGTAGTAGTAGGTAAACGTCGCCCCTGGCCGTTGATAAGCCGGTTTTTCCCTTTCCCGTCAGGGGCTTGGAAAAAAGACAACCCTAGGGGCGGCGCACCGCGTATACGTGGACAACCGCCTCGCGCCCGGTTTCATCCCCCGCCACGCCGCCGAGATATCCGTATACSGCCCACATGCGGCCCCCAGGCAGGCCACAGGCAATCCATGTGGTTGTCCCCAAGGCGTAGCGAAGATGTCCACAGGGCCCGTGCATGCGGGCAGGGATCGGGGCACACTGGCGGTTCGCTGCCGAAGGAGCCCCCGCGATGGATGCCACTACCCTCTTTCTCTACCTGATTGCGGTCGCCGCCGTGATGGTCACGCCCGGCCCGACCATGCTGCTCGCGCTGAGCAACGGCGCCACGCGGGGCATGCGGGTGGCCGCCTGCGGCATCGCCGGCGCGGCGCTGGCCGACCTGATCCTGATCGGCGCGGTCGGCTGCGGGCTGGGCGCCTTGCTGCTGGCGTCCGAGCAGTGGTTCACCATCATCAAGTGGATGGGCGCCGCCTACCTGCTCTACCTGGCGTGGGGGATGTGGCGCGCGCCAACGCAGGCGCTGGTGGCCACCTCCGGCGCGGCCTCGGCCAGCGGCCGGGCGGCGTTCTTCCGGGCGCTATTCGTGGCGCTCTCCAACCCCAAGACGCTGCTGTTTACCTCGGCCTTCGTGCCGCAGTTCGTCCACGCGGACAAGCCGGTGGCGCTGCAATACACGATCCTGGCGGTCATCGCCGCGCTGATGGACATCCTGATGATGTCGATCTACGCGTACGGCGGACGCCACGCCATGCGCACGCTGTCAGCGCGCGCCGTGCAGTGGATCAACCGGAGCTGCGCCGGCATGCTCGCCTTCCTGGCGGTCGGCCTGAGCCTCTACCGCCGCAGCGACCTGCGCTGACGAGGGGGCCGGGTCCGGGGCCGGCACCGGGTCCACGTGGGTCATCACGTTAAGGACATCGTCGCGCAGCATGGCGCGGCGGCGGGCCTCGGTAGCGATGGCGTGACCGCGCTCCACGGTCAGGTCGGCGCGGATCTCCAGGTGGACATCAACCAGCACCATATCCCCCATCTTGCGCGTCTTGAGGTCGTGCAGGCCGAGCACCCCGGGGGTGTCGAGCATGGCGGCGCGCAGGGCGGCCACCACGTCRTCATCGGCGGCGCGGTCCATCAGGTCGCTCAGGGCCGTCCAGCCGAACTGCAGCCCCATGCGCGCCACCACCAGCCCGACGACGATGGCCGCCACGGGGTCCAGGATGTGATAACCGAGCAGATTCCCGCCGATGCCGAGCGCCACCACCAGCGACGACGCCGCATCGGACCGCGCATGCCAGGCATTGGCCACCAGCATGCTCGAGCGCACGCGCTCCGCCACGCGGAGCATGTAGCGGAACAGCAGTTCCTTGAAGATCAGCGTGGCGATGGCCACCCATAGCGCAATCGCCTTCACCGGCTGCACTCYTTCGGGATGCTGGATCTTGCCGATGGCCGCCCAGAGCATGCCCACCCCCACCGCCAGCAGGATGGCCCCCAGCGCCAGCGACGCCGCGGTCTCGAAGCGCTGATGCCCGTACGGGTGATCGGTATCCGGATCCTTGCTGCCGTGATGCCCGGCGAACAACACGAGGAAATCCGAAACCAGATCGGAAAGGGAGTGAATGGCGTCCGCCACCAGCGCCTGGGAACCCGCCACCACGCCGATAAACCCCTGCGC
>NZ_JBFREV010000038.1:0-57235 GCF_052114485.1 Cupriavidus sp. KB_39 | reverse complement strand
GGCACGCTGATCGTGGCGCTGTTGATCGGGCAGACCGGCTGCCAGCTCCACGGGGAACTGAAGGAGGTGGCCTTCGCGCTGTTCATCTTCGCGATGGGCTATTCCGGCGGCCCGCAGTTCTTCGCCAACCTGAACCGCTCCAGCCTGCGCTTCATGGTGCTGCCGCTGATCGAGGCGATTGCCGTTATCTCGATCGTGCTGACCGCCACGCGGATGATGGGCCTGGACCCCGGCACGGCGGCGGGGCTGGCGGCCGGCGCCGCGACAGAATCGGCTGTGGTCGGCACGGCGGCCGAAGCGCTCAAGCACCTTGGCCTGGGCGCGGCGGAAACCACGCGGATGGAATCGAACATCGCCACCGCGTACACGCTGACCTATCTGGTCGGCCTCGTCAGCATTGTCTTCTTCACCAGTCAGGTCGCGCCGATGCTGTTGCGGCTCAACCTGAAGACGGCGTCCCGCGAGCTCGCCACCCGGCTGGAGGCCGCCTCGGATGACGACGTGGCCACGCAACCGGCGCTCCCGCGTCTGGTAGGCCGCGCCTATCGCGCCGAAGGGGCCGCCGGGCTGACCGTCGGCCAGCTTGAACGCCAGATTGGCGGGCGCACCCTCGTCGCGGGCCTGTTCCGCGGCARTGAGGCCGTCACGGCGGAYCCGGACCAGAAGATCGAGGCGGGCGACATCGTCGCCCTGATCGGTGTGCGCGAGCGGCTGGTCAATGCGGGCGAACGGGTCGGCGTGGAGGTGTTGCCGCCGGCGGCCCACCACGATGTGCTCCAGCTCGACGAACGCCAGGTCATCGTCAACAAGCCCGGTCTGAACGGCCGCACGCTGGGCGATCTCGCCCGGGCGGCCACGCAGCGGCATATCCGCTTCGTCTGGGTGCAGCAGATCATGCGCTCCGGCATGAGCCTGCCGATTACGCCRGCGACGCAGTTGCTGCACGGCGACCGCCTGACGCTGGTCGGCACCGACCCGGCGCTGAGCGCGGCCGCGCAGGAGCTGGGCACGGCCGTGCGCCACGTGGACACCACCGATCTCGTCTTCCTCTGCGTGGGGATCCTGCTGGGTCTGCTGGTGGGCATGCTGTCCGTGACCGTGTACGGGATTCCGATCTCGCTCGGCAGCGGCGGCGGGGCGCTGCTGAGCGGGCTGGTGTTCGGCTGGATCAACTTCAAGCGGCCCGGGCTGGGGGACATGCCGCCGGCTGGCGTCCAGTTGCTGAAGGACCTCGGCTTGGCGATATTTGTCGCCAGCGTGGGATTGTCGGCGGGGCCGGATGCCATCACGCTGGTGCGCGAGCATGGCGCGATGCTGCCGCTGGTCGGCCTCGCCGTGTCGCTCGTGCCGGCTTGCCTGTCGCTATGGATCGGCCACGTGTTCCTGAAGATCGAGGGCCCGTTGCTGATTGGCGCCATCGCCGGGCAGCACGTGAGCACGCCGGCGATCAGCGCCATCCTGGCCGCCAGCCAGAGTTCGGTGCCGCTGCTCGGCTATACGGTGACCTATGCCATCGCCAATGTGATGCTTCCCGTACTCGGGCCGATCATCGTGGCGCTGGCCTACCGGCTGGGGTARCCGYCSCCMKCCCAGATTTTCTCTCTCCCTCCGCTGCGCACTCTGCCGCAGCAAGCCGCGCTCCACATACTGTACGTTTGTACAGTATAGTAGCGCCACACCAGACCCCGCCGGGGCCTGCGAAGCCATCGTAATTCGCCAAGCCGATCGGAGTACGATGGTGGGCTCCGGCGGTGCGTCCGCCCCCTGCATTGCGCTTAACCCATTGATTTGCGAGGCAAAATTGTCCGACCATGGCCTGATCCGCATCCGCGGCGCCCGTCAGCACAATCTCAAGAATATCGACCTTGACCTGCACACGGGCCAGATGACCGTGGTAACGGGCCCCTCGGGCTCGGGCAAGTCCAGCCTGGTCTTCGATACGCTCTACGCGGAAGGCCAGCGCCGCTACGTGGAGACCTTCAGCGCCTACGCGCGCCAGTTCCTGGACCGCATGGACCGTCCGCAGGTGGACAAGGTGGACGGCGTGCCGCCGGCCATCGCCATCGACCAGACCAACCCGGTGCGCAGTTCCCGGTCCACCGTCGGCACCATGACCGAGCTGAACGACCACCTGAAGCTGCTCTACGCGCGCGCGGCCGAACTGTTCGACCGCCAGACGGCGCTGCCGGTGCGTCATGACTCCCCCGAGACCATCTACGCCGAACTGGCCGCCCGCACCGCGCCCGGCCAGCCCTTTGCCGACGCCCGGCTGGTGGTGACCTTCCCCGTGGAACTGCCGGCCTCGGCCACCGAGGAAGAAGTGGCGCAATGGCTGTCCGTCAGCGGCTACACGCGCGTGCACGGCCAGCGCGTGGTCGAGTCCGCCACCGGCAGCCGCAAAGTGCTGGACGTGGTGGCAGACCGCTTCCGCATCGCCAATGTGGACAAGGCCCGCGCCGTGGAGGCCATCGAAGCCTCCCTCAAGCGCGGCGGCGGTCGCGTGAGCGTGCAGGTGGTGACCGACGCCRGCGACGGCCCGGTCTGGCGCTTCTCCACCGGCCTGCACAGCCCGGAAAGCGATATCCGCTACGCGGACCCGCAGCCGGCGCTGTTCTCGTTCAATTCCGCCTATGGCGCCTGCGAGACCTGCCGGGGCTTCGGCCGGGTCATCGGCGTGGACCTGGGCCTGGTGATTCCCGACAGCCGCAAATCGCTGCGCGACGGGGCGATCAAGCCGATGCAGACGCCGGCCTGGAAGGAATGCCAGGACGACCTGATGCGCTACGCCGCCCGCGCCGGCATTCCGCGCGACCTGCCGTGGAACCAGCTCAGCGAGGCCGAGCAGCACTGGGTCATCCACGGCTCGCCGGACTGGAACGGCCAGTGGAACAAGCAGTGGTACGGCGTGATGCGGTTCTTCAGCTACCTGGAATCGAAGGCCTACAAGATGCACATCCGCGTGCTCTTGTCGAAGTACCGCAGCTACACGCCCTGCGAAACCTGCGGCGGCGCGCGCCTCAAGACCGAATCGCTGCTCTGGCGCCTGGGCGACAAGGCCAATGCAGACGCCGTGCTCCAGCCGGATTACCGCTTCCTGCCGCGCGGCGTGGACTGGGATCGCACCCAGCTGGAGGCGCTGCCGGGCCTGACCGTGCACGACCTGATGCTGATGCCGATTGCCCGCATCCGCCGCTTTTTCGACGATCTGACGCTGCCGAGCGCCTTGCTCGACGACGCCCTCAAGCTGCTGCTGGCCGAGGTGCGCACGCGCCTGAAATACCTGTGCGACGTGGGCCTGGGCTACCTGACACTGGACCGCCAGAGCCGCACGCTGTCTGGCGGGGAGGTCCAGCGGATCAACCTGACCACGGCGCTGGGCACCTCGCTGGTCAACACGCTGTTCGTGCTCGATGAGCCGAGCATCGGCCTGCATCCGCGCGACCTGAACCGGATCGTCGAGGCGATGCATCGGCTGCGCGACGCCGGCAACACGTTGGTGGTGGTGGAGCACGACCCCTCGGTCATGCTGGCCGCCGACCGGCTGATCGACATGGGCCCCGGCCCTGGCGAGCGCGGCGGTGACATCGTCTTCGACGGCACSCCGGCGGCCATCCGCCATGAACGYACGCTGACCGGSGAYTACCTCGGCGGGCGGCGCCTTGTGACGGATGCGTCGCACTGGCAGGCGCGCAAGGTCGATGCGGACACGCCGCGCCTCCGGCTGGAAGGCGCCACCGAGCACAACCTGCGCGATGTCAGCGTCGAGATTCCGCTGAACCGGCTGGTCTGCGTGACTGGCGTGTCCGGCTCGGGCAAGTCCACGCTGCTGCAGGACGTGCTGTACCCGGCCATGGCGCGCCATTTCGGCAAGGCCACCGAGTCCCCCGGCGCGTTCCGCGACCTGATCGGCGCCGAGCAGGTGGATGACGTGGTCTTCGTGGACCAGTCACCCATCGGCAAGACCGCGCGCTCCAACCCGGCCAGCTACGTGGGCGCGTTCGACGAGATCCGCAAGCTGTTCGCCCGCGCGCCGCTGGCGCTCCAGCGCGGCTACACGGCCGGCACGTTCAGCTTCAATTCGGGCGACGGGCGCTGCCCGACCTGCGGCGGCTCGGGCTTCGAGCACGTGGAGATGCAGTTCCTGAGCGACGTTTACCTGCGCTGCCCCGATTGCGACGGCACGCGCTATCGCGCCGAGGTGCTAGAGGTGAAGATCGCCCGCGCSGTGCGYGGCCAGCCGYCGCGCCAGTTGAGCGTGGCCGATGTGCTGGAGCTGACCGTCAGCGAGGCSACGGCGCTGTTCGCCGACGATGCCGCCGTCCTGCGCGTGTTGGCGCCGATTGCCGACGTCGGCCTGGAATACGTGAAGCTGGGCCAGCCCGTGCCGACGCTGTCCGGCGGGGAGGCCCAGCGGCTCAAGCTGGCCGGCTTCCTGGCCGAGACCGCGCAGACCCAGCCGGTGAAGAACCGCAAGGCGGTGATCCTGCCCCGGCGGCTGTTCATGTTCGACGAACCCACCACCGGCCTGCATTTCGACGACATCGCCAAGCTGATGCGCGCGTTCGGCAAGCTGCTGGACGGCGGCCATTCGCTGATCGTGATCGAACACAACCTGGATGTGATTCGCGCGGCGGACTGGCTGATCGACCTGGGCCCGGAAGGCGGCGACGCCGGCGGCGAGGTGCTGTGCGTGGGCACGCCCGAGGACGTCAAGGGCTGCGAACACTCGCATACCGGCCATGCGCTGATCCAGTATGACCAGGCCATGGGCGAGGCCGGCACGCTGGCCGCCGAGCGCGCCGAGATGGCCGRGCACGGCCTGCCGCTGCAAGCCGCGCTGCAGGCCAAGCGCGCGCGCCGGGCCATCGAGGGCGAGGGAGTGGTGCGCATCGTCAACGCGCACGAGCACAACCTGAAATCGCTGAATGTCGACATCCCGCACGGGAAGTTCAATGTGATTACGGGCGTCTCGGGCTCGGGCAAATCCACGCTGGCCTTCGACATCCTGTTCCACGAGGGCCAGCGCCGCTATCTGGAATCGCTGAATGCCTATGCGCGTTCGATCGTGCAGCCGGCCGGGCGGCCGGAGGTGGACGCGGTGTATGGCATTCCGCCGACCGTGGCCATCGAGCAGCGGCTGTCGCGCGGTGGCCGCAAGAGCACGGTGGCGACGACCTCCGAGGTCTGGCACTTCCTGCGCCTGCTGTACGTGAAGCTGGGCATCCAGCACTGCGTGCATGACGGCGCGCCGGTGACGTCGCAGAGCGCGGCGTCCATTGTGGCGCAACTGCTGCGCGACCATCGCGGCCAGCATGTGGGCCTGCTGGCGCCGCTGGTGGTGAACCGCAAGGGCGTCTATACGGATCTGGCCAAATGGGCCAAGGCGCGCGGCAACACCCACCTGCGCGTGGACGGCGAATTCCTGCCGGTGGACCCGTGGCCGCGCCTGGACCGCTTCCGCGAGCACACCATCGAACTGCCGGTGGGTGACATCGTGATTTCGGCGGATAACGAGGCGGCGCTGCGCGCGCTGCTGGACCAGACGCTGGAGGTGGGCAAGGGCGTGATGCACCTGCTGGCGCCGCTGGATGGGCTGCACGACGCCATCCATGATGGCAACGGCACCCGCCACGTCGGCGAAACCAAGGTGTTTTCGACGAAGCGCGCCTGTCCGGTCTGTGGCACGAGCTACCCGGAACTCGATCCGCGCATGTTCTCGTACAACAGCAAGCATGGCTGGTGCACCACCTGCGTGGGCACGGGGCTGGCGCTGACCCGCGAGCAGCGCGCGGCATACGACGACACGGTGCTTGGCGCCGACGACAACCGCGGGCGCGAGCAAAGCCTGCCGTCCGAGGAGCAGGAGCCGGAAGGCGTGGGCGATACGCCTTGCGCCGATTGCAGCGGCACGCGCCTGAACCCGGTGGCGCGCGCGGTGACCTTCGAGGCCAGCGCGATTACCGATGTCGCCCAATGGACCGTGTCTGATACGCGGCGCTGGGTGGACGGCCTGCGGCTCAAGGGCCGCGATGCCGAGATCGCGCGCGACGTGGTGTCGGAAATCGCCAGCCGGCTGCAGTTCCTGGAAGAAGTGGGGCTGGGCTACCTGAGCCTGGACCGGGCCGCGCCGAGCCTCTCGGGCGGCGAGGCGCAGCGCATCCGCCTGGCGGCACAGCTCGGCAGCAACCTGCAGGGCGTGTGCTACGTGCTGGACGAGCCGACCATCGGCCTGCATCCGCGCGACAACCAGATCCTGCTGGACGCCCTGCGCAAGCTTGGCGACAAGGGCAACACGCTGGTGGTGGTGGAGCATGACGAGGACACCATCCGCCGTGCCGACCACATCATCGATATTGGCCCCGGCGCCGGCAAGCGCGGCGGGCATCTCGTGGCGCAGGGCGGGGTGGCGGCGCTGGCCGCCGCACCGGACTCCACCACGGGCCAGTTCCTGGCGCGGCCGATCATCCATCCGCTTCAGCCGCGCCGCGCGGTGCGGCCGGCGCGCGCGGGCCGGGAAGCCGAGCCGGCGCAATGGCTGACCGTGGAGGGTGCGCATCTACATAACCTGCGCCATGTCACGGCGCGGATTCCGCTGGCGCGTCTGGTGGCGATTACCGGCGTGTCCGGCTCGGGCAAGTCCACGCTCGCGCGGGACGTGCTGATGACCAACCTGCTGGACGCCGTGGGGCGCTCGGTAATGTCGTCGCCGGCCACGCGCCGGGCCCGGGCTGCCGCCGAGAAGGCCGGCAAGCCTACGGCCACGCGCGCGCTGAATGTGGCGCATGCGTGGCATGGCTGCACGTCGATCAGCGGTTGGGAGTCCATCGATCGCGTGCTGGAGGTCGACCAGACCCCCATCGGCAAGACGCCGCGCTCGTGCCCGGCCACCTATATCGGTGTCTGGGACGCGATCCGGAAGATGTTTGCGGAGACGCTGGAGGCCAAGGCGCGCGGCTACAGCGCCTCGCGCTTCTCGTTCAATACCGGCGACGGGCGCTGCCCGGCCTGCGAGGGCCAGGGCGTGCGCACCATCGGCATGAGCTTCCTGCCCGATGTGAAGGTGCTGTGCGACGTCTGCCATGGCCAGCGCTTCAACCCGGAGACGCTGGCGGTGACCTGGCGCGGCAAGAACATCGGCGATGTACTGACCATGGAGATCGACGAGGCGGTGGAGTTCTTCGGCGCCATCACGCAGATCGCCCATCCGCTGCAACTGATGAAGGATGTCGGCCTCGGCTACCTGACGCTGGGGCAGCCATCGCCCACGCTGTCTGGCGGGGAGGCGCAGCGGATCAAGCTGGTGACGGAGCTGTCGAAGGTGCGTGACGACATCACGCGCCGGGGCCAGAAGGCGCCGCACACGCTGTATGTGCTCGATGAACCGACCGTTGGCCTGCATATGGCCGATGTGGCGCGGCTGATTCGCGTGCTGCACCGGCTGACCGATGGCGGGCACAGCGTGGTGGTGATCGAGCATGACCTCGACGTGATTGCCGAAGCGGACTGGATCATCGATCTCGGCCCGGAGGGTGGGGCGGCCGGCGGCACCATCGTCGGCGCGTCGGACCCGGAGACGCTGTCGCGAAACGCGGCGAGCCATACCGGCGCGGCGCTGGTGCCGGTGCTGGCGCGCGAACCCCACGAAGGCGCCGAGCAGGAAAAGCGGGGGATCGCAGTGGAATGAGGGTGGAATAAGCGTGAATGTGATGAAAAAGACCTGATCCAGGTTGCTCCCACTGCATTCCTGGCATAGAGTCGTTCCGATATCCCCGTCATCCGACGGTCCGTAGCCGATACCGGAACCGACCCGATGCCCCGTTTTTCATCACGCTTTCTTTCTCGTTTCTCTGATGTGCCGTTGGCCAGCCTCGGGCTGGCCACAGTCGCCTTGCTGGCGGCGTGCACCACGCCGCCCCCGGCCCCGCCGCAGCGCATGCCTGCGTCACCCTCCACCACGATTACACCGGCGCCGGGCGTCACCTATGGCGGCTCCGGTGGCCTGAGCCGTTCGCAGATGGAAGCCGCCGGCAACGCCTGCGAAAAGGCCGTCACCAACGCGGTCAAGCAGCGCTATCCGCAGCCCGGCAGCGTGATGATGATGCCGGACCGTGAACGAATCTATCAGCAGACCAGCACGCAAACCGGCGTCAACGGCGAGGGCACCTTCGAGCCCGATGCCTCGGACTCGGCCATGGCCTTCCGCTACACCTGCCTGTTCAACACGCGCACCAGCCGCGTGGACGACGTGCAGATGCGGTACTGAATCGTTGACTTATCCAGCATTTCGCTGATATCGCGCCGCTAACGGTGGGAAACCTCTTCCCATCGGCCGCGATCTCCCGGCAACTTCCCTCTGATCTATTAAGCGGACGCTGAAGCGGCTTCAGCAGGCCCGCGCGTTTTCCCGTATTGTCTCGATCTGGCGACATGGACGGCCCCCCGTCCGGCGCCTTCGCCCCGATCGCCCCTACTGGTAATCCGACCGTGCAGACCCCCGCCAGCCAGCCGTCCTCCGCGCCGCCCAGCCCGGCCACGCAGCCCCCGCTCGACAACGCCATGACGCCCCGCGAGAAGCGCGGCATGGCGGCGATCATGATCGCGGTGGCGCTGGCCACGCTCGACACGGCCATCGCCAATACCGCGCTGCCGGCCATCGCGGCGGACCTGCGCAGCACCCCGCAGGCCTCAGTCTGGATCATCAACGCCTACCAACTGGCGATGGTGGCCACGCTGCTGCCGTTCGCCGCGCTGAGCGGCATCGTCGGTCACCGGCGCATGTATCTGAGCGGGGTGATCGTCTTCGTCATCTCGTCGGTGATCTGCGCCATGGCGTGGTCGCTGCCGTCGCTGGCTGCCGCGCGGGCGCTGCAGGGCATCGGCGCCGCCGCCATCATGAGCGTGAACACGGCACTGATTTCCGCGATTTTTCCGATGCACCGGCTTGGGCGCGGGCTGGGGCTGAACGCGTTGATCGTCGGGGTGTCGTTCGCGGTCGGGCCGACCGTGGCGTCCGTCATCCTCTCGTTCGGCACCTGGCCGTGGCTGTTCGCCGTGAACCTGCCGATCGGGCTGCTGGCGCTGTCSATCGGCTGGCGCTCGCTGCCGGAGAGCAAGCGCAGCACGCATGGCTTCGACCCCGTGGCGGCCATCCTCAACGTCATTACCTTCGCGGCGCTGATCTTCGCGCTCGGCGAGGGCGTGCAGCGCGAGCCGGTGGAATACGTGGTGGCAGCCGCCGTGGTGTTCCTCATCGCCTTCGTGCTGCTGCTGCGCCGCGAACGCGGTCATCCGGCCCCGATGCTGCCGGTGGACCTGTTCCGTCGGCCGATGTTCGCGCTGTCCACGCTGACCGCCGTCTGCTCGTTCGCCGCGCAGGGGCTGGCCTTCGTGTCGCTGCCGTTCTATTTCGAGCATGTGCTGGGGCGCAATCCGGTGGAAACCGGCTTCCTCCTGACGCCGTGGTCCGCCGTGGTCGCGCTGATGGCGCCGCTGGCGGGGCGCCTGTCTGACCGCTATCCGCCCGGCCTGCTCGGCGGGGTGGGGCTGGCCGTCATGGCGGTCGGCATGGCGTCGCTGGCGATGATGCCGGCGGATGCCAGCGCGCTGAACATCGGCATCCGCATGGCGATCTGCGGGGCTGGCTTCGGTTTCTTCCAGTCGCCCAACCTCAAGGCACTGATGGGCAGCGCGCCGCGCGAGCGCTCGGGCGGTGCCAGCGGGGTGATTGCCACGGCGCGCCTGATCGGTCAGGCCACGGGCGCTGCGCTGGTGGCGCTGTCGTTCAGCATTGCCGGCGAGCATGGGCCGACCCTGGCGCTGTCGCTCGGCGCCGGKTTTGCCGGGCTGGCGGCCATCGCCAGCGGCCTGCGGCTGGTGACGCCGCAAAGTGCGGACAGCGCGGACAGCGCCGCGATGCGGGCCGCCGGCAAATAATCAGGAMATAAGCGGCGCCGCTTTGTGCGCGCACAGCTTGTAGAAACTGCATGCCGTAGGTGGATGATTCGCCACACCGGGCGCCTGCCGCGCTCGGTATGAAACTTGCCGCTTCTTCCGTATCGGGGCCGCGTCTCGCGCCCCAGCCCATGGAGGAACGCAATGAAGCGATCAGACGACTATGGCCGACGCCGGTGGCCGGACCAGCGTTACGGCGGCTCGGAGCAAGGCTACGGTCACGTACCGGGCGATGATCGGAACTGGCGGGAACGCGACCTGTCGGGCGGCCGGTACGGCAACACGCGCGACCGCAATCCCTATGACGCCAGCGACAACGGCTGGAACGCGCCCGACGACAATGTGCGCGACGATGGCGCCTGGCGGCGCGGCCGTACGGCATGGGGCACGGAATCGGGCCGGCAGGGCAACCAGGCACGTGGCGGCCCGGTCTACTATCCAGCCCGCTCCACCTACGACGAGAACCGCGACGAGAGCACGCCGCACAACCGCGGCTACGTGACCGCCTACAGCAGCGGCTATGAGGATGGCTATCAGGCCGCCTCGCGCTCGCCCGGCACCACGCCCGCCCGGCGCGCCGACCCCAATCCCCCTTACGAGCCCTACCAGCCCCAGCCCCAGCCCCAGCGCGGCTACGAGGCCGAGGCCGGCCGCAACTACCGCCAGCGCTCACGCGGTGACCAGTCGTTCGGGCAGGAGCGGTCGCCCTATGGCTATTCGCGCCGGGTGGGACCGAAGAACTACACCCGCACCGACGAGCGCATCCGCGAGGAACTGTGCGAGCGGCTGGCCCATCAGTCGGGCCTCGACGTGAGCGAAGTGGACGTCACGGTCATGGGCAGCATCGTCACCCTGACCGGCTCGGTGGACAATCGGCGCATCAAGTACGAGGTGGAAGACATTGCCGATGACACCTTCGGCGTGACGGATGTGATCAACAAGCTCCACATCCGCCCGTATGGCGTGCTGGCCTCGGAATAATCGAACTAGTGTCGAACTAGTGTCGAACTAGTGTCGAACTAGTCCGATTTGCCCCCCTCGCGAAAGACAATGCCCCGGTTCGCCGGGGCATTTTTCATGGGATGGCCCGGAGACGGGCACCCTAGAGATCGCTGCCGTTCGGCGGATTTTCCATGCGCTTGTCGGTCTGGTCGGCCCGGTCGACCGGGGTGTCGGACGGCAGGGACTCGGCGGCGCGCTGCACTTCGTCGGAGATCTCGTCCTCGGGGTTGTCTTCCTCGGCCACGTGGAGGTCGCGCTCGGCCTGGCCCAACTCCCGTTCCAAGTCGCTGGCATCGGTGTCCAGGTTGGGATCGAGCGTGCTGGGGATGCTCTCGGGGTCGCTGGCGCCGGTCTGGTCCCCTCGTCGGGAGGGCGTGTCATGCGGATGGCGGGACGTCTTGCTCATGATGGGGCTCCTGATGATCGATTCATGGTCGGTTCACATGTCCTTCGACAAGAAGGGCGGCAAGTTGCATGCCAGTCGGCACATCCCGCTCGGCGGGGCGGCCGGCATGCGCAACGGCAGGGGCGAAGGTTTAGGGTTTTCACCAAGACCCGCCGCCGCCTATAGTTCCAGGCAGGGGACCGCGACACACATTCGCCACGCAGACCGCCCGCCAGAGGCTGGAATGCCAATTGCTCAGGGATGGTGGGCTGCGTGACCTACGCGGTGCAGGGCACCGCCAGGCGTCAGCCAGGGAGATCACGATGAACTTGTCCGGCATCCTGGTGACGATGAGCCTGGCCTCGTCGGTAGCCGTCTCCTCCACGCCCGTGGAAAAACAACTGCTCTCCATCAGTCCGCGCGACTTCGCCCACCAGTTCAACGCCGTGGCGACGGGCGCCGGGTCTCGCCTCGCGCTGCCCGATTTCCGCGCCAAACCCGGCTGGCATCGCGCCAAGACCAGCGAGGGCATTTCCGTGCTCGTGCGCGCGGCCCACACCGGGTACGCCATCGACGAGGTGGTGGTGGTCTGCCGCGCCGTGGAACAGTGCCTGATGACGATCTGCACGGCCGCGCTTGCCATCGACGCCACCGTGGACCCGGTGCTGCTCCAGCGCTTCATTGCCGCGCGCATCGCCGCGCAGTTGGGCGAGGTGGCCCTGGTCATGTCGGGTCTGSTGTACCTGGTGGTGTCGCCCAAGGACGACGACTATGTGGCGCTGGTGATCCGGCCGTACCAGCCGCAGCAGGAACTGACCGCGCCGCGCCAGGCGGGGCTGCTGCGCGCCGGCTATCCGCAAGGTTAGGGCGCTGCCCTCCTAGTGCAGCGGCGGACTCATCCGCCGCGACGTCATGCCTGCGGCCCGCGCGGGAGAGAACTCGGCTACGCGATGCTCGAGCAGCCGCTGCAATTCCGTGGCGCCCCGGTAGTAATGGGCGAGCAGCAGCCGCAGGTCCGGATCGTCGATCGGCTCGCGCAGCAGTGCGCCATAGGCGCTGGCCGCGCGGCCGGCCTGTTGTGCCGCGTGGCGCAGCAGCAGCAACTCGCCGGCGTCCGGCGAGGGCGTGCCGGGGCTGCCCGGCGTATCGCGCCGCGGTGGGGGCACGGCAGAGCCGTGCGATGTACCGTGTCCGTCGCCCAGACTGGCGCCGGCCCGGACGGCCAGTTCGGCTGCCGCACAGCGCTGCATGTTCGCCCGATGCGCCAGCACGGCGCGCATCTGCGGGTCAGACGCCGCAGCGGCCACGGCGGACAACGACTCTGCGCACGACTGGGCATGGCGGCTCAGTCGGGCGAGTGTAGTAGTCAATGCATCCATCTACGTCTCCGTCATGTCCTTGCAGTTGTCTTGTCATGTCTCACTGTAGGAGACGGTAGCCGTTCCGGGACCAAAGCCCTATCCATATCGCCCTGAAATTTCGTGCAGATCTGAGTTGAATGCACGCAAAACGCCGCCCGCCTGCAAACGCAGTGGGCGGCGCGGGTGATGACCGGTCGGCGGGCTTGGCGCGAACTTAGCGCTTGGTGCCCGGCGCCGGGTCCGGCGAGTCACCCTTCGGGCCGGACGGTGCGTCGGCGGTCGGCACCGCGGGGGCGCCTTGCTCGCGCGGCTTCTTCGAACGTGCCGTGGAGTCCTTCTTGGTGGTCGAGCTGTCCTTGTGCATGGTCGAGCCGCTGCTCATCGTGCCGCTGCTGCCGGGTTGGGTGGCAGAAGGCAAGGTGCCGCGCTGCGTGCTGGGGCCTTCAGGGGCCGGCGGCGCGCTCGGGTTCGGCACGTTCGGCGAGACGGGGGCCTGGCCGCCCCCCTGGGCCATGGCAGGCATCGCGATCAGCGCGCTGAGGGCGAGGGCGGTTGCGGTAAGCGTGCGTTTCATGTCGGTTTCTCCAAGATTGTGTCCTCACGGTAGTTCCACGATATTCGGGACGGCCGYCTGCCACTTGGGGGCGATGCCTGAAACGCATGTAGGACATCGACTACTTTGCCGCCGGTGCTGGGTTTTGCACGTTTTATATCGGCATGTAAAAGGGGAAAGGTCGGAGATGGGTACGAGGACGCCCGGCGTGCGCCGTGGGGCGCACGGGCCGTGCTGTGGCGCGCGGTATGGAATTTGCGTCCCGGTTGAGAAGCACGAGAGAAGCACGGCGGCGTGGCGTGGCAAGAGAGGGCGCCGCGATCGACGATCAACCGGAGATCCACATGAACCAGGGCAACTACAGGGGTGGCGGGTCCGACGACCGCAMCTCGGGCGGCTACGGCAGTGACCGCGACGACGATCGCAACAYCGACGACCAACGYGGCAGCACCCAGCGCGCCGGTTGGCAGAATCAGGGCGGCAGCCACTGGCAGCGCCAGCAACAGGCCGACAGCGGCAACTGGCTGTCCCATCAGCAGCAAGGGAATCAGCAACAAGGCGGYGGCTCCGATTGGCAAGGRCGCCCCAGCCAGCAGCAGGGCGGCGGCAGCGACTGGCAGGGCAGCGGCCAACAGGGCGGCAACCAGCAGGGCCGCAACCAGAGCACCTCSCAGGAATCCTCCGTGCGGACGGGAAGCGGCTACGGCGGCTATCAGGGTCAATCGGAGCGCTACGGCAGCGAGCAGAACGAGCGTAGCCGGGGCGAACGCGAACGCTATGGCGAGGACCCCTCGTCGCTGTACGGCCAGCGCAGCGGCTACGGCGGCGATCCGCGCCGCATGGAAGCGCACCGCTACGGCGGCAACCGCGCCGGCGAGGGCTGGAACCCCGGCGCCGCGCGGGATCAGGGCGGCCCCGCCGGCTATGGCGAAGGCCGCTACGGCGAGTATGGCGAAGGCCAGCAGCGCGGATCTGGATCGCGCGAGCGCTTTGTCGGCTCGGGCGAGCGTGAGCGCTGGGGCGACTGGCATCAGGAAGGCCGTGCCGGCCGTGGCAGCGAATGGTCGAGCCAGCAAGGCAGTCAGGGTGACGAATGGGGCCAGGGCCGCAGCCAGGGCGGCGCGCGCGGCGGCTGGGAAAGCCAGCAGCGGAGCCGCAGSATGCAGCAGCAGAACCCGCGCCGCCAGATGAGCGGTCAGTGGCCTGACGCGTCACGCAGCGGCGGCGCGCCGTGGGATGAGCCGGGGCATTCGCCGGATATGCGGACCCACTATCCCGGCGCCTATGGCGTGTCCGACTACGAGCCATCCGCCGGGCAGCAGGGCACCCGTAACTGGGGCGGCCAGTCCGCCGGATCACGCGGCTATGGCGGCGCCAGCCGCTCGGCCGGGTTCGACCGGGCCGGCTACGACCGCGACGACCGGGCCTACGAGCAGTTCACMGGTGCCAACGAGCGTAGCTCGCTCAATCGCGGCTATGGCGGCGCGGGCGGCTCGGCGGCGGCGCGTGCCCAGCGCGTGGCGCCCAAGGGCTACCAGCGGTCGGATGAACGTATCCGCGAAGACCTCTGCGAACGCCTGACCCACAGCGGCCGCCTCAACGTCCGCGACGTGGAGGTGACGGTATCTGGCGGCGTGATCACGCTGAGCGGCTCGGTGATGGACCGGCAGCAGAAGTACCGCATCGAGGATATTGCCGACGATGTGTTCGGCGTGAAGGACGTGCAGAACCAGTTGCGGGTGCAGCGCGAAGCGGGAGGCCAATCGGGCAGTCAATCGGCCATGCAATCGGGCAGCCGTCTCGGCGGTTTGAGTACCTCGGGCAGCTCGGGCAGTGCGAGCACCACCCCCGGTTCCTCGTCCAGCGGCTACACCAGCGCACTGGAGGCCGGCCGGACCGGCAAGGCGCCCACSGSCACAGATCCGCAGTCCGGTTCGACCCCAMCCGGCAAATCGTCCACCTGATGGAAGGGAGCCACCATGAGTGAACTGAACCCGGCGCCCGGCGCGGGCGCCGACCRCAGCCAGCGCGCCACGCGCGTGCGCTCCGATGCGTCGCTGCATGACCTGCTATGCGAGCGCCTCTGGCGCAGCGGGATCGATGTGAGCGAGGTGTCGGTGACCGTGCAAGAAGGCGCGGTGACGCTGGAAGGCGCCATCGGCACCCGGGCTGACCGGGCGCGCGTCGAGGACGCCATCGACCGGATTCCCGGCGTGCGCGCCGTGGAGAACCGCGTCCGCGTGGCGCCTGACCGGTCTTCGGCAGGCCGCTAGCGGAAAGCGCGGAAAGACTGAACGCGGAACCTTAACGCGGAACGAATCAAGCCGGACGTTGCAACGCAGGACGACCATCCGTATCACAGCAAGAAGAAGGAGACGCCCATGCCATTCGCCTATGCAGGAACGCGCCGCCGGCGCAACCGCGACCGTCGTCGCAACCATGATGCGATTGGCGCCGATGCCGGCCAGCGTGGCGAGAACCCGCAGGCGCCGCAATCCAGCCCGCAATCCAGCCCGCAGTCCAACGCCGAGCCCTCGGGCCCGCAGTCCAACCCGCAGGCGGAGCGGGGCAAGCCGGACGAGCGGGGCAACGCGCCACCCGGCGTGGGGGAGCAGGACCTCCACGACCCCGGCAGCCGCGACCCCGATGCGCCGCCCGTGGACAACCGCTCCTGACATGAAAAACGCCCCCGAGGGGGCGTTGCCACAGGACGGGGGGATGGGCGTCAGGCCGCAGCCATGCGCGCAATCCCGCAATCCATCTGGAACGTGGAGGGGCTGGATGTTTCGGCCTCTTCCGTTTCTTCTACGTCGTCTGCTGCCTCAGCCTGCTCGTCCTCCACGCGCAGCGAGACTTTGAGGCGCTCCGCTGCCGCACGGCCCACCCGGATGGCTTCGTCCCGGGTCTTGTGACGGCTGATGGCGCGCGGCACGCCGTCCGCCCGCAGATCCCAAAAGCCGTCGTTCAGCACGATGTGAAAATTCTTCGGCATGGTGAATGTGCTCCTGGTCGCTTCCCGATTATTGAGAGGTCCGTCTCCACGCGGACTGCCAATATTCTCGGATGGCGACCCCGGCATGCTGCATCGGCGTTTGTCTGACAGGGCTGTCGGTGGCCGCCGCYTGGCGCGTGACGCGGGCGGATCTCGTCGCGGCGGGAGCGCCCGCGCCCCCCGCCATGTTCATGTTTCGCCGCCTGTTCAATCGGGCTGAACAGCGCGAAAAGTTGAACAGCGGCGTCCTTTGGTCCATGATCGGGGTTACTTTTCCCGATTCCCGTTCGGCGACCCGGAGGACGCAGCCATGGACCAGAAGGCGGGCGATATCGACTGGGTGGAGGCCGCGCTGGTGGCCCTGCACCGCACTACGGGCATGCAGGCCCGCATCCGCCATGGCCGGCGCGACCCGGGCGGCGAGGCGCCGGTGGCCGCCATTTCCCTGCGGCGCGGCGACGCCGCCCATCGCTACGCGGTGGAGTGCCGGCGCTCGGTGCGCACGGTCGCGGACCTCTCCGTGGTGCGCGCCCAGTTGCAGGAGCGCGCGCCGGGCCTGCTCGTCACCACCTACCTGACCCCGGCGCTGGCCGGGCAGTGCCGCGAGATGGGGCTCCAGTTCCTCGACACGGCCGGCAATACCTTCCTCGATGCCCCGGAATTGTTCGTCTTCGTCATCGGCCAGACCCCGCCGGACAGCGTGGTGCGGCCCGCCGTGCGCATCAGCGGCAACCCGAGTTCCCAGCGGATGGTCTTCGCGCTGCTGTGCCAGCCGGAACTGCTCCAGGCCACGTACCGGGAAATCGCCCGRGTCAGCGGCATTGCGCTGGGCTCGGTGGGGGCGGTGTTCAACGGGCTGTCCGCGCGCGGCTGGCTGCTGGAGACGCGCGAGGACGAGGGGCGGCGCCTGACCGCGCCGGACCGGCTGCTCGATGAATGGGTGGCCAACTATCCGACCATCCTGCGCCACCGGCTACAGCCGCGCCGCTTCAGTGCGCCGGCKGCGGACTGGTGGCAGGCGGTCAACGCAACGGAGCTGGGCGGCTACTGGAGTGGCGAGGTCGCGGCGGCGGCGATGGTCGGCGGGATTCGTCCGGCCAGCCAGACGCTCTATATCGCCCCCGCGCGGATGGCGGGCGCGCTCCAGATGCTGACCCAGAAACACCGGCTGCAGCCGGACCCGGACGGCACGGTGGAGGTGCTCGAAGCGTTCTGGGACCCATCGGTAGAGGGGCTGGAGTCCCCGCCGCCGGGCCGGCCGGACCTGGCGCCGCCCGTCCTCGTTTATGCCGACCTGATGGCCACGCTCGATGCGGACCACCTCGCGGAGGCCACGCAGTTGCGCAAGGCGCGCATCAAGGACGTGCTGGACCGGTTCTAGGCCACCGGCCAGCCGTCGCCTGATCTCGTTCAAATTTCGTCTGCTCGGCTCCCTTACTGGTTCTTCATCGCCGCAGCCAGCCGCGCGATGATCTCCCCCTCGCTCTTGAATGCCTTCTGCGCATAGGCCGAATACTGCTCGGGGCCCATGTAGTTGGTGATCATGCCGTACTGGCGCGTCACGTTCAGGAACTTGGGGTCCTTGAGCGCGTTGCGGAACGCTTCGTCAAGCCGCTTGACCACCGCGGGCTTCATGCCGGCCGGCCCGATCACGCCGAACGGCGAGTTCGACCAGACCGGATAGCCGATTTCCTTGAGCGTGGGGGCGTCCGGGAAGTCCGCCGCGCGCTTCTCCGACAGCGTGGCCAGCACCCGCATCTGGCCGCTCTGCACATAGGGCAGCAGGGTGTTGGACAGCACAGCCACGTCCGACGAGCCGCTCAGCAGGGCGGTGATGGCCTCGGCGTCGCCCTTATARGGCACGTGGGTCCAGTTCGACTGGGWGACGCGCGCCAGTTCCGAAATCGTCAGATGCTGGCTGCCATAGATGCCGGTGGTGCCGTAGCTGATGCCGCGCTTGTCGGCCTTGGCCTCGGCAATCAGYTCCTGCATGGTCTGCCAYTTGGCGTCCTTCTTCACCGCCACCGCGAAGTTGTAGTCCGCGATCATCGACACGTAGGTCAGGTCCTTGAGCGGGTCGTAGCGCATCTTCTGCACGTGCGGCAGGCGGAAGATCACCACCGGCGCCATGCTGAGCGTGTAGCCGTCCGGCTCGGTGGTCACCATCTGCGTGGCGCCCAGCGTGCCGCTGACGCCCGGCTTGTTCTCCACCACGATGGTCTGGCCCAGCTCGCGCCCGGCCGCATCGGCCAGCGCGCGGGCCACCTGGTCGGTCACGCCGCCGGCGCCGTAGGGCACGATCAGGCGGATCGGGCGGGTGGGGAATTCATCGGCGGCCTGCGCGACGCCCGGCAGGATGCCGGCGCCCGTGGCGGCCACGGCGGCGCCGGCCATGGCGAAGCGGACAAAGGTACGACGTTGCATGTTGTCTCCTTGGGTTCGTCACGCCGGATCGTGGTTGTCCGGCTGGCAATACATCTGCCGCAGTATGACCGGGAGACAGGGCGCGCGGGGCGCCTGGTAGAAGGTGCGAGCCCGCTATCCGTCGATTTCATCGACGTCATGCGCCGGCTGCATTGGCGCCTCCGGGTAAGTCCGGAGGCGCCGGGGGAGCGTTGGAGGAAGCGCGCCCGACGAATGTCAGGCGGCGATCACGCGGGTGCGGATGAAGGCATCGTCACGCATCAGCGCCTCGGCCCAGCCGGCCGGCGGCACCAGGCTGATGTCGGTGATGGCGTAGCCGATATCCCCGGCAGTTTGCAGCTGCTGCGCCACGATATTGGCGCCGATCTCGGCCAGCGCCTGGTTGAAGTGCGACAGCGTGCCGGGCCGGTTGTAGTGGATGTTCAGGATGCGCGCCGGGGCCTCGAGCGGGTTCGGCTGGATCTCCGGCAGGTTCACCGCGCCGATGGTCGCGCCGGTCTCCAGGAAGTTGGCGAGCTTGGTCGCTACTTCCACGCCGATGTTCTCCTGGGCTTCCTCGGTGCTGCCGCCCACGTGCGGGGTCAGGATGACATTGGGCTTGCCCTGCAGCGGCGTGACGAACGGATCKGTGTTGCTGCGCGGCTCCTCCGGGAACACGTCGATGGCGGCGCCGGCCAGGTGGCCGTCGTCCAGATGCTGGGCGAGGGCCGGAATATCCACCACCGTGCCGCGCGAGGCGTTGAGCAGGATGGCGCCGCGCTTCATGGACGAAAGCGCCCGCGCGTTGAGCAGGCCGCGCGTCTGGGGCGTGGCGGGCACGTGCAGCGTCACCACATCGGCCTGCGCCAGCGCGTCTTCCAGCGTGTGGGCGGGCATGGCCGAGCCGAGCGAAAGGCGCGGGCGGATGTCGTAGAACACCACGCGCATSCCCATGGCTTCRGCCAGGATGCCGACCTGCGCGCCGATATTGCCGTAGCCGATCACGGCCATGGTCTTGCCGCGAATCTCGAACGAGCCCTTGGCGGAYTTCTGCCACTCGCCCAGATGGGCCGCGCGGCTTTTCTCGGGGATGCGGCGCATCAGCATGATCGCCTGGCCGATGACCAGTTCGGCCACCGAGCGCGTATTGGAGAACGGGGCGTTGAACACCGGAATGCCGGCGTGGGCCGCCGCGCCGAGGTCGACCTGCGAGGTGCCGATGCAGAAGCAGCCCACTGTCAGCAGCTTGCCGGGCTGGGCGAACGTTTCCGCCGTGAGCGTGGTGGCGGAGCGGATGCCAAGCAGTTCGTGCCCCTGCACCGCCTGCTGGAGGGGCTCGCCGGCGAGGGCCTTGCCCTGCGTGGCGACGTCGATCTGATGGCGCCCCAGCATTTGCTGGGCGCTGGCGTGGATATTTTCGAGGAGGATGGCGGTGGCCATGAGGGTCTGCCGAGGGTCAGGAGGTTGGAGATGCTGTGGGCGCGCGGCCATGAGGAACTGAGGRSCTGGCGCGCCGATGCGCTCACCTTATCACTGTCCCTTACCCGTGCTCATGAAGTGGGCATCGCGGGCCACTCGCGGCGCCTCATTGGGTAGATGTCTTTGTCATCGTACAACTAGGGTAATTTCGGTCAACATCCCTTATTCGAATGCTTGCAGCGCCGCTTTTGTTCTCATATGATGTCTGATAACTATAACGAGGACGGAGACAACACGATGCAAGACACCCCATTCGACGCACGCAGGCGGACCCTGCTGAAAGCCGGCGGCGCGGYTGCTGCGRCKGCGGCCAGCGGCGGGGCACTTGCCCAGGCTTTCGAGTTCAAGCCGAGCCAGCGCTATCCCGACGCGGCCGTGGAGATCCTCGACCCCAGCTTTGCCAAATACCGCCTGTTCAGTTCCACCGTGGAGCAGCTCGCCACGGGCTTCCGCTGGGTGGAAGGGCCGGTCTGGTTCGGCGACGGCCGCTACCTGCTGTTCTCGGATATCCCCAACAACCGCATCATTCGCTACGACGAAGCCGCCAACCAGTGGAGCGTCTTCCGCCAGCCGGCCAACTTCAGCAACGGCCACTGCCGCGACAAGCAGGGCCGGCTGATCAGTTGCGAACACCTGACGCGCCGCGTCACCCGCACCGAGTACGACGGCTCCATCACGGTGCTGGCGGACCGCTACCAGGGCAAGCGCTTCAACTCGCCCAACGACATCGTCTGCAAGTCCGACGGCTCGCTGTGGTTCTCCGATCCGCCGTTCGGCATCGGCGGCGAGTGGGAGGGAGACAAGGCCACGCCAGAACTGCCGCACGCGGTCTATCGGATTGATCCGAAAGACAACGCGGTCACGCAGGTCATTGCCGATCTGAACGGCCCGAACGGCCTGTGCTTCTCGCCGGACGAGAAGAAGCTCTACGTGATCGAGGCGCGCGCGCAGCCGCACCGCGTGGTCTGGGCCTATGACGTGGCGGCGGACGGCGGTCTGTCGAACAAGACCAAGCTGATCGACGCCAACGGCCCCGGCGCGCTGGACGGCATGAAGTGCGACGTGGATGGCAACATCTGGGCCGGCTGGGGCAGTAGCGGGGCGCCCGGCGCGGACCCGGCCAAGCTGGACGGCGTGCGCGTGTTCAATCCRCAGGGCAAGGCCATCGGCCATATCCACCTGCCGGAACGCTGCCCGAACCTCTGCTTTGGCGGCCCCAAGCGCAACCGTCTCTATATGGCGTCCAGCCACTCGCTGTACGCGCTGTACGTGGAGACGCGCGGCGCGGTCTGATTCTCGATATTCATCGAAAATCGCTGAAAAGTTTCATCTCGCCGACGAGAAAACTGAATTCCATTCCGTATGGATTCTGTCAGCATGCCTGCATGCTGGCAGATACGGGATGGGGGCAATCGATGATGGGGAAGTCGGTTCTTCTTTATGGTGCGGCGGCGTGTTGCGCGGGCCTGGTCCCGCTGGCCGCGCAGGCCACGGAGGGGGCGCTGGGTCGCCCGGTGTCCGGCACCAGCGTGCAGGCCAATGCAGGCGTGGTACCGCCCGAGCCGGTCTGGGTGGTCAACTTCGGCGAGATCTACCTCGACGGCTCCGTGGGCAATGACCGGCAGGTGCCCATCGGCGGGCGAACCACGCTCGGCGTGGAAGCCAAGATCGCCTTCACGCTGGCCACCGCCATGAAGGTCTGGGATACCGGCCCCGGCGCATGGAACTTCGCCTCCAGCTTCACGTTGCCCTATGTCTGGACCACCGTGCACGCCACGGCCGGCGCCAGCGGCGCGCTGGGCAACTTCTCGACCGGCACGTCGGACCGGGCTTCGAACTTGTTCGATATCTAYTTCGCCCCGATCATCGCCGGCTATCACTTCTCCAAGACCAGCCACATGGCGTTGAGCTTCAACGTCTGGGCGCCGACCGGCCAGTACAACAAGGACGCGCTGGCCAACCCGAGCCTGAACAACTGGACCTTCATCCCCCAGGTGGCCTTCACCCACCTGATGCCGCAGTACGGGCTGGAGTTCAATGCCGTGGGCGCGTTCCAGTTCTACACGCGMAACACGGCCACGGACTACCAGAACGCGCCRCTGTTCACGCTGGACGTGATGGGCGTGAAGCGCTTCGGCCCGTGGGGCGTGGGGCTGGTCATGGGCACGGTGCAGCAGCTCGGCGGCGATAGCGGCCCCACGGCAGACCTGCTGCACGGCTTCCACGGCCACGACTTCGCCATGGGGCCGATCGTCACCTACGACACCAAGCTTGGCGGCAAGCATCCGCTCTCGTTCGGGCTGCGCTGGGTGCCGACGGTGAGCAGCAAGAACCGGCTCGACAGCACCTCCACCTTCATGGCGACTGTCACATTGGTGCTGTAGCAGCATTCCACCTCAAGCAACGAYTCACTGACAATACGCACGACTATCACTTTCCTGTCACGAATCGCCGGCACCATCGGCGCTCAAACTAGAAATCAGGGAAGTCTGAAATGCGTTATACCCACTCCGCGATCGGGATCGCGGCAGCTGTGCTTGTCTCCGCCTTGTTCTACGGCTGCAACAGCAGCGACGATGCCCCGGCATCGAACCCGGCCACGCCTTCCGGCCCGTCCACCCCGGCTACCCCCAACGATCCCAGCACGCCGGACAACCCCAAGCCCGCCGAAGTGACCGGCAAATGGACCACCGGCGACCTGCACGTCCACACCGTGGAATCGGACGACGCCCAGAGCCTGCTCGCCAACGTGCTGGACGAGGCGCTGGTCAAGAACAACCTCGACTGGACCGCCATTTCGAACCACCTGCGCCCGTCCACGCGCGACCAGAACGGCACCAACATCGTCGGCGGCCCGCTGCCGTTCTCACGGGCCATGGCCGAGTACGAGATGCCGGCCGTGCGCCAGATGCAGGTCAATGGCTCGTACGTCAACAAACTGATCTTCTCGGCCTTCGAATGGGACATGCCCACCCATGACCACATGAACGTGGGCATTTTCGGCGGCGCSCCGCTGGGCACGGCCACCAAGGCGGCCAACGAGTTCGAATACTTCTTCACGAACCGCCCCGACACCCAGTTCGATCCGGTGGACGTGGCCAACTGGAACGCCAAGGGCCCGCGCGCCTTTACCACCCACGCGGACGCCGTGAAGGCCGTGGCCTGGCTGCGCGACAACTATCCCGACACCAGCTACGCGCTGATCAACCACCCCTCGCGCAACACGGGCAAGTACACCGCCGCCGACTACCGCGAATTCAACGACACCGCCCCGAACATCGCCTTCGGCGTGGAGGGCATGGTCGGCAACCAGATGGAGCCAGACCGCGGCGGCTATACCACCGCCTACGTGAACGCCAACCTGAAGAACCGCGTCTACGGTGGCGTGGACTACGTGGTGGCGCAGGTCGGCGGCATCTGGGATGCGCTGCTCGGTGACGGCCGGCGCTTCTGGAACGTGGCCGAYTCCGACCACCACTTCAAGACCATCGGCWCGAACAGCAGCGGCTACTTCCCGGGCGAGTACGCCAAGACCTATGTCTGGATCGAAAACCAGTACACGGGCATCAAGGGCGTGCTGGAGGGCGTGCGCTCGGGCCGCATGTTCTCGGTGTTCGGCGACCTGATCAACGCGCTCGACTTCAACGTGGCCGGCGCCGCCGGCAAGAGCGAGATGGGCGGCGAGCTGAAGGCCCGCGCGGGCGAAACCGTGAAGGTGACCATCCGCTTCAAGAGCCCGGACCGCAACCACTTCGAGTACCCGATCAACAGCGGCATCAACGTCAACGTGCGTCCCACGGTGGACCACATCGACCTGATCGCCGGGGAYGTGACGCCGCGCGCCGCGGCCGGCACGGCGGGCTACAGCAAGGAAACCAACGACTCGACCAAGGTGATCGCCACCTTCACGTCGGCCGACTGGAAGCTGGATTCGGACGGGTACTACGCCGTGACCTACACCTACACGGCGACGAAGAACCAGTACTTCCGCCTGCGTGGCACCAACCTCGGCATGAACGTGGCGGRTGAGACCCAGGACGGCAATCCGCTCCCGGACGCCAAGACCACGGTCACCGAGGACGCCGCGCGCTTCAACGCCATCAACGCCCGCAACTACAACGACCTCTGGTTCTACTCGAACCCGGTCTTCGTGACCGTGGGTTCGTGACCGTGGGTTCGTGATGGTAGGTAGCTGAGTTTGTGGCGTTAAACGAMGGGTCGAGATAATGTTAATTATCAAGKCACCTWCGTTTGTGTAAGAGGTGGTTTTCCCCTCTCCCGGAAGCGGGAGGGGGGAGAAAAACAAACAGCGGTATCATCGCGCCCTTCGCCTTGATGTCCGCATTGCACCTTGTCTGACCCTGAACGTACTGCCGTCCGTCGCCGGCAGCGCCCGCCGGTTGCTCCGGAGCGGCTGCTTGGCCCGCATCACTTCGCTTTCTATCGCGGTTATCTCGAAGGCATCGACCTCGCCCGGCTGGCTGACCGCTATCTGGAGACGGGGCTGGACCTGCGCGTCGCCCGGACCACCATCGGCTGGATCGAGTCCGAATTGGCGCGCGGCGTCAAACGGCTGGAAACCCGCGAAGACGGCCAGCCGACCATCTCCGAGCGCGCCTGGCTGGCGCTGTTCCGCACGCCGGCCGACGAGAGCGCYACCGCGCGCCAGAACCGTCGCCGCAAGCTGTTGCGCGTGCTCGACGCSCTCAAGCCCCAACTGGTTTCCCGCCCCACGCGCGATGACGCCGTAACTGGCTGGTTCGCGCCGGCCATCGCCCAGCGGCTGGTCGAGGCGGGCTGGGCCACGCTCGGCGCGCTGCAAGCCGTGATCGGCCATGAGGGGCCGCGCTGGCACCGCCATGCGCGGCGCATCGGCGACCATACCGCCCGGCGCATCGAGGCCTGGCTGGCCGATCAGGCCGAGGATATCGGCGCGATTCCCGCCGCCGCACTGGTGCCCCGCCGCACCGCCACGGCGGCCGAATTGGCGAGCCTGCGCGCGCCGTCAGCGGCGGTGGCGCCGCTCGAATCGCTGCTGCTGCCGCCCGCGCTGGACGGCCGGCAGGGCCATAACCGCACGCCGCATGGCGTCGATTCCCGCATTTCCGCCCAGAACGACCTGATGGCCATCCACGCCTGGCTGGGCGTGCATCCGCCCGTGGGCGGCCACACCTGGCGCGCCTATCGCACGCAGGCCGAGCGCTTCCTGCTCTGGGCCGTGTTCGCGCGCGGCAAGGCCTTGTCCGATCTGACCGTCGAGGATTGCAGCGCCTACCTGATCTTCCTGGCCGATCCGCAGCCGGCGGCCCAGTGGGTCGGCCCGCGCGGCACGCCGCGCTATCGCCACGACTGGCGGCCGTTCGAGGGGCCGCTGTCGGCGGGCAGCGTGCGGCAGGCGTTCACCATCGTCAAATCGCTGTGCGCGTGGCTCGTCAACGCGCAGTACCTGCGCTACAACCCGTTCGAGCTGCTGCCCAAGCCCAAGGCGGCGGGGCAGGGCCGTATCAAGGTGGCGCGCAGCTTTACCGACGCCCAGTGGCAGTTCCTGCGCAAGTTCACGGCCGCGCTGCCGGGCGATGACCCGCGCACGGCGCGGCTCCAGTTCATGCTGCGCTTTGTCTACGCCACCGGCTTGCGGATTTCCGAGCAGGCGCAGGTGACCGTGGGCGACCTCGCCCAGCAGGATCTGGCTGCCGACCAGCGCGGCGTGTGGACGCTCTCCTTCGTCGGCAAGGGCACGCGCGCCCGTGAGGTGCATGTGCCGGGCCCGGTGATCGAGGCGCTGCGGGACTATCTGGAAGCGCGCGGACTGGGGCGCGAGCTGGAGCGGCTGCACCCGTCCACGCCGCTGATTGGCCGGGTGAAGGACGATGGCGCCGTGGGCCGGCTGTCCGTGGCGCAGCTCGATGCCATCTGGAAGGGCTTCTTCGCGCAGGCGGCGCAGGCCATGGCCGCCGATGACCCGGCCGGCGCGGCACGGCTCGGACAGGCCAGCGCGCACTGGCTGCGCCACACCTTCGGCTCGCATGCGATTGCACGCGGGGTGGCGCTGGATGTGGTGCAGCACCAGTTGGGCCATGCCTCGCTGGCGACGACGTCGATCTACGTCCACGCCGAGGACGCCCGCCGCGCGCGCGAACTCGATCAGGCGGGCATGTACTAGTCGGCTGCGGGCAGGCAGTCCAGGAACGCCTGCGCCAGCGCCGGCACCGGGCGCTGCTGGTTGTGCAGGACATAGCTTTCGAACGGGATGGCCGGCTCGAAGCGAATGGCGCGCACCCCCGGCAGCTTCAGGCTGCGCACCACCACCGGGTTCACCACGCTGACGCCGAGGCCCATCTCCACCATCGTGCAGATGGTGGCCGCGTAGGGCGTTTCCAGCGTCAGCACGCGCCGGTCCGGCACAAAGGCGGCATCGACGATGGCGCGCGTGCCATCGCCATGGGTGAGGGAGATGAAGCGCTCGCCGTCGAGGTCCGCCGCGTGGACCACCCGCTTGCGCGCCAGGCGGTGGTCGGCGGGCACGATGCACACCCCGGGCTCGTCGCGCAGCAGCGCGCTGTCGATGCCCGCCGTCTCCACCACGTAGGACACCAGCCCGAAGTCGCAGAACTGGTTCGCCGTCCATTTGGCGACGGTCGGCGAGTCACTGGTATGCACGGCGATGGGCACGTCCGGGTGCTGCTCCCGGAACCGGGCGATGGCCTGCGGCATCACGCTCATGGCGATCGACGGCACGGTGCCGATGCGTAGCGTGCCGACGCCCCCCTCCCGGATCGACCGCGCCGAGGCGCGCAGGCTGTCGAGCCCGAGGAAGGAACGCTCCACGTCCCGGAACAGGGCTTCGGCCTCCACGGTCGGCGTCAGCCGGCCGGCAATCCTCGCAAATAGCTTGAATCCCGTCTCCCGCTCCAGTTGCGAGATCACGCGGCTGATGTTCGGCTGCGAGGTGTGCAGCTGGGTGGCGGCGGTCGTCATCGAGCCGGTCACCATCACGGCCCGGAAGGCTTCGATCTGTTTGAAATTCATACGGGCGATGGTATATCAAATCCGTATGTRCAGGCCGAAAYAACTGATTTGACGATATGACMGTCGGATTTCCATACTTGGCTCCAACGTACCGGAGAACAACACACGTATGGAATCGAAAGTCAGCCGCCGCCTGACCCAGGCCACCGCCCCCGAGGTCTGCGAACACATCTACCTGCCGCGCCTGGCGCGCGAATTCGGCAGTGGATTCCCGTATTTGAGCGATATCAACCAGGCGCACCTGCTGATGCTGCACGGCGCCGGGCTGGTGCCGGCCGAGGTGGCCGCGCAACTGGCGCAGGCGCTGGTGCGCATCGAGGCGGARGGCCCGGACGCCGTGCCGCTGGACCCGGCCCGCGAGGACGCCTATTTCAACTACGAGGCCCGGCTGATGGCACTGGCCGGCGCCGACGTGGGCGGCCGCCTGCACGTGGCGCGCAGCCGCAACGACATCCTGGCCACTCACGACCGCCTGCGCGCCCGTGACGCCGCGCTGGCCATCCTCGACGAACTGCTGGCCACCCGCACGGTGCTGCTGGACAAGGCTGCCGAGCATGCCGGCACGGTCATGCCCGGCTACACCCACCTGCAATCGGCCCAGCCGGTCACCTACGGCTATTACCTGGCCGGCGTGGCCGAGTCGCTGGGGCGGGACATCGCCCGGCTCCGGCAGGCGCTGGCCCGGCTCGATGCCTGCCCGCTCGGCGCCGGTGCGCTGGCCGGCACGGCGTTCCCSATCGACCGCACGGCCACGGCGCGCTGGCTCGGTTTCTCCGGCCCCACCACCAATTCGCTGGATGGCGTGGCCTCGCGCGACGTTGCGTGGGAAATCCTCGCTGCCATCACCATCGGCACGGTCACCTGGGGCCGCGTGGCGCAGGATCTTTATGTCTGGGCGACGCCGGAATTCGGGCTGATCGACTTCCCGGACAGCGTGGCCGGCACGTCGAGCATCATGCCGCAGAAGAAAAACCCGGTCGTGCTCGAGTACCTGAAGGGGAAGGGCGGTCACATGATCGGTCTGCTCACGGCCTCGCTGGCGGCGCTGAAGGGCAGCCATTTCACGCATAGCGGCGACGGCAACCGCGAAAGCATGCGCGGCTTCTGGGAGGCGGCGGACGAGTGCAAGCGCTGCGTGGCCCTGCTGCGGCTGGTGCTGACCCACGCCACGCCACAGGCCGGTCACATGCTGGCGCGCGCCCGCCGGGACTTTTCGATGGCCACCGATCTGGCCGACACGCTGGTGCGCAGCGCCGGCATGTCGTTCCGCGAGGCCCACCACGTGGTGGGCGCGGTGGTGCGCGATGCGCTGGACCGCCATCTGCCCGCCAATGAGATCGATTCGGCGATGGTCGATGCGGCGGCGCTGCGCCACACGGGCCGCGCCGTGCACCTGTCGCCCGAGGCAGTGGCGCGCAGCCTCGACCCCGAATGCGGCGTGGCCGCCCGCACCGCTGCCGGCGGGCCATCGCCCGTGCTGGTGCAGGCGCAGGTTCTGGCCCAACAGGCCGACCTGATCGCCGCGCGAGGTGATGTGGACGYCATGCGCGAGCGSGTGTTGACGGATCGCGCCGCGCTGAAACGGGCCATCGCCGAACTTGCGAGCACGGGGACGTCGATCGATTGACGCGCTCCGGGTGGCGGCTTCAAGCCGCGATCGCCGCCCCCCACCAGTCCCGGATCGCATGGGCGAGGGTGTCGCCCTGGTGCAGCCCGGCGGCGGCGCTGGCCGGGCGGCGGGCGGGGTCGAGGACGTTCGGGCCCATCGCTTCCAGCGCGGCCGGGCTGGGCGCCACCACATGCACCGCGCAGCCCGCCGCCTGCAGCGCCGCCACTTCGGCGCCCAGGTGGCCGCTGACCGGGTTGCCTTCGGCATAGCCGAACGGCGACAGGACCAGCACCCGCTCCGCGTCGATGGCCACCTCGGCGTTGGTCATCGACGCAATCCCCCCATCTATATAGAAGGCGTCGCCGATCTGCACCGGCGGCCAGACGCCCGGCACGGCGCAACTGGCGGACACGGCCTCTACCAGCGGCACGCCGCTGGCCGCATCGAACACCCGGCGCGCGCCGGTGGCGGCATCCACGGCCGCCACGCGCAGCGGATGCCCGGGCCAGTCGGCCTGGGGCAGCCGCGCGGCGATGATGGCGCGGCGCGCGGCCGGGGCGGGGGTCTCGCTGCGGCGGGCGAAGTCGCCGATGCGCTGGCGCGCCGCCGTCAGGTCGCCCTCGACCTTGGCCACCAGCTTGCGGTTCTGCGCGTCGGCTTCGGCCTGCGAGTAGGGACGGAACTGCTCGGGGGAATCGGCGGGCGGATGCAGTTGGGCATGCAGCAGCGCCTCGATGTGCAGGCCGCACGCCAGCTGGGCGCCGACCACCGAGCCAGCCGACGTGCCGACGAACAGCCCGGCGCGATGCACGGCCACGCCGGCCCCCGCCAGCCCGGCCAGCACGCCGACTTCCCACGCAATGCCCGCTACGCCGCCGCCGCCGAACACGGCAGCCGTGCGGAATCGATGCTGGCCGGCCATCAGATGATGCCCTCCAGCGCCAGTTGCCGTTGCGCGTCGTCGTCGATGCCGAGCAGCTCGCCGTAGATCTCGGCGTTGTGCTGGCCCAGTGCCGGCGCCGGCTCGATCGGTTTGGCSGGCACGCCCGAGAACTTCGGGAACACGCCCGCCATCTTCACCGGGCCGATCTTCGGGTGCTCCACCGTGGCGATGCTCTCCCGCGCCGCGTAGTGCGGGTCCTGCATGATGTCCTCGATGGTGTAGATGAAGGAGTAGGCCAGCCGCGCGGCGTCCAGCTTGCGGCACAGCGCGTCCTCCGGCTCCGCGGCGATCCAGTCCGCGACCAGCCGGTTCAGCTCGTCCACATGCTCCCAGCGCTGGCTGTGCGAGGCGTAGCGCGGGTCTTCGGCCAGATCCGGGCGCCCCATGGCCACGCAGAGCCGCTGGAAGCCGGCGTCCGCCGAGCAGGTGAAGATCAGGTAGCGCCCGTCGCGCGTGCGGAAGTGCTCGCCCGGCGCGGCGGCGAAATGCTTGTTGCCGCGCCGCTCGCGCACCACGCCCAGCCGGTCGTACTCGGGCACCAGCACCTCGGTGAAYCGGATGATGGACTCGTACATCGACAGGTCGATTTCCTGCCCCTCGCCGCCGTGCACGTCACGGTGGTAAAGCGCCATCATTAGCGCGAAGGCACCGAGGATGGCGGTCTGGTAGTCGGCGGTGGAGGTGCCGCTGCGCACCGGCGGGCGGTCCGGGTAGCCGGTGATGCCCATCAGGCCGCCGAAGGCCAGCCCGATGCGGTCATAGCCGGCGCGCTCCCGGTACGGGCCGGTCTGCCCGAAGCCGGACACGCGCAGCATGATCAGGCCCGGGTTGTGCTGGCGCAGCGTCTCGAAGCCGCAGTTCCATTTCTCGAGCGTGCCGGGGCGGAAGTTTTCCACCACGGCGTCCACCTCGCGCACCAGGCGGTACAGCAGCGCCTGCCCGGCCGGCTCGCGCAGGTTCAGCGTGATCGACTTCTTGTTGCGCGCCTCCACCTGCCAGTACAGGCATTCGTCGTCCACAAAGGGGCCGAGGTCGCGCACGGTGTCGCCGCGCTCGGGCACCTCCACCTTGATGACTTCGGCGCCAAAGTCGCCGAACAGCGTGCAGGCYACCGGCCCCGCGACCATCGTGCCGAGGTCGAGGATGCGCAGGCCGCTCAGCATGTGCGGGCCGGGCGTTTTCATGACCGGTCCTCCAGCGTGGCGGGTTCTGCGTCGGCAGCGGGCGACTCGGCCGCCTCGGCCGGCGCAGTCTTCAGCCGGTAGTCAGAGAAATCGGCCTTGCGCGTCATGTGCCAGTAGTCGTCGTTGCGGAACGGCGTGGTGGCCACCACGCGGCCCTGCGCGTTGCGATACCAGTTGCTCATGCCCTTGTGGGTCCAGATCATGGCGTTATGGGCGGCCTGCACGCGCTGGTTGAAGGCGTCGTGGCGGTCGCGCCGGATCTCGATCTCGAAGCGCCCCGCGCTGTGCGCCATGGCCTGCCGCACGATGTTGAGGATGTAGCTGACCTGCGTCTCCAGCAGCGAGACCACGCTGCCGCCGTGGCCGAGCGCCGTGTTCGGCCCGGCCAGCATGAAGAAGTTGGGGAAGTCCGGCACGGCCACGCCAAGGTAGGCTTCGGCGCCGTGGCGGTCCCACGCCTCGCGCACGGAGCGCCCGCCCCGGCCAAATAGCTGAAACGAGGCCAGCATGTTGATGGCGTCGAAGCCGGTGGCAACGATCAGCACATCGGCCTCATGCCGCTCGCCCTTGTCCGTGACCACCGCGTTGCCTTCCACCCGGGCGATGCCGCCCGTGACCAGCGAGACGTGCGGGCGGGCCATCGTGCGATACCAGCCGTTGTCCATCAGCATGCGCTTGCCGAACGGGGGGTACTCGGGCAGCACGTCCGGCAGCAGGTCCTGGCGCTCGCCCAGCTCGGCCTTGATGTAGTCCGTGAAGTASGCGCGRTGSCGGTCGTTGGTCTGGTTGATGGCGCGCTCCGGGTGCGGCCATGCCGGGTCGATCTGGAGCGAGCCGTGGATGCGGTCGTTGAAGATGTAGGCCAGCCGCTGGCGATACCACTCCTGATAGAACGGCACCTCGCGCAGCAGGAAGCGCGCGGACTCCGGCACCGGCTTCTGGAACTTCTCGAAGGGGGCGGCCCACTGGCGCGAGCGCTGGAACACGGTCAGCGCGGCCACGTGGTCGGCAATGGCCGGCACCACCTGCATCGCGCTGGCGCCATTGCCGATCACGGCCACGCGCTTGCCGGTCACGTCCAGGCCCTCGGGCCAGCGGGCAGTGTGGAAGCAGGGACCGTCGAACTGGTCGAGCCCTTCGATATCGGGCATCTTCGGCACATTGAGCAGCCCCACGGCGCTGATGACCATGTCGGCGTGCAGCGTTTCGGCCTGGCCTTCGGCGTCGAGCGTGTGGACGGTCCAGCGCAGCGAGGACTCATCGTAGTGGGCCGATTGCACCGTGGTGCGCAGCCGGATATGGCGGCGCACGCCGAAGCGGTCCGCCACGTCCTCGAAGTATTGCTGGATCTCGCCGCGCAGCGCGAAGTAGCGCGACCAGTCGCCCTTGGCGAACGAGTACGAGTAGATATGGTTCGGCGTATCCACGCCGGCGCCCGGGTAGCGGTTCTCGTACCACGTGCCGCCCACCTCGTCGTTCTTCTCGATCAGCACGAAGGGGATGCCGGCACCCTGCAGGCGGATGGCGGCGCACAGCCCCGCCACGCCGGCCCCGATCACGATCACGCGGAAGCCTTCGGGCACGTCGATACGGCCGCGCTGGTCAATGCGCATGTCCGCGTCCAGCCCCAGCCAGGCGGCGATCATCGGCCCGTAGGAGGCCGGGATGTCCTCGCCCACGCTCAGCCGCATCATGGCGACCAGCGTGTCCGGGTCTGGCGCGGGCAGTGCGGGGGCCACGCCGGACTTCCACGCCAGGATGGCGTCGCGGGCGGCGGCCAACATTTCCGCGCGGACCTCATCGGGTAGCCCACCGGGATCGTTGTCTTCCAGGCCGCGGATGCGCGAGCACTGGTAGCGCGGATCGAGCCAGCGGCGGTCCCCGGTCAGGTGCAGCAGCACCATCAGCAGGGTGGGGTAGTTGGCGCCTTGCAGGGCGTGGTCGAGCGTGGCCTGCCATTTGGCGGCGGCCTGGATGTCGGTCGTCATGGGGCGAGGGAGTCGGATGGATGGGGAGTTACTGGGCGCTTATTGGCCGCTTACTGGGCAGTCAGACCGGCGGACTTCACGACGGCGCCCCACTTGGCGTACTCGGCGCGGATGTCCCGGGCGAACGCCTGCGGCGTGTCCGTGTTGGGCTCGAAGCCGAGCGTCAGCAGCTTGTCGCGCACCTCGGGCTTGGCCATGATCGTGCGCAGGTGGCCGTTCAGGCGGGTGACGATGGCCTCGGGGGTGTCCTTCGGCGCCACAAGGCCCAGCCAGCCCACCGCCTGGTAGCCGGCCACGCCAGCTTCGGCGACCGTCGGCACGTCCGGCAGGATGGCGGAGCGCTTGTTATCCAGTACGGCCAGCGCGCGCAGCTTGCCGGCCTTGATATTGGCCTGCTGGGCGCCGATGGTGTCCACCATCACCGGCACGCGGCCCGCCATGACGTCGATGGACGCCTGGCCGCCGCCGGGATAGGACACCGAGCCCATGCGCAGATCGGCCTTGGCGGCGAACAGCCGCATCGCCAGCTCGAACGCCTGGGCGCCGGAGGCGAACATCATCGGGTCCGGCTGCGCGCGGGCGGTCTGGATCAGCGACGGCACGCTGTTGAACGGCGCGGACGGCGCGCCCACCATCACCATCGGCGCCGTGGCGATCATGCTGACCGGCTCGAACGCGGTCAGCGGGTCATACGGCGTGGCCTTGACCAGATGCGGCCCGATCACCATGGTGCCGCTGACCGCCACGCCCAGCGTGTAGCCGTCCGGCGCGCTCTTGGCGACGGTGCCCATGCCGAGCATGCCGCCCACGCCCGGGCGGTTTTCCACCACCACCGGCTGGCCGATCATCGCGCCCAGCTCGTTGGCGATGATTCGCCCCACCGTGTCGGACGCGCCGCCGGCGGTATAGCCCACCACCAGTCGCACCGGCCGGGTCGGCCAGGTGTCGGCACGAGCGGGCGCGGGTAGCTGCAGCGAGGCGGCCAGCCCAAGCAGGATGGCCAGTCGCGGCAAGGAAAGCACGCGGGGGATCGCACTGGCGAGGCGGCGGAACGTCATGGGTTGTCTCCGGGTGTGTGCACGTGTTCGTGCTTGGTATGGTTGCATTTCATCCCGGACGTGTTCAGTATTCAAACGAAATCTTTACCAATATTCACTATGTGAACATCTCGACCGGGGAGAGGCCGAAAACATGACAAAAGCAGAGACAGAAGCAGAGACGGAAGCCGGCGAGGACACCGGCAGCGCTCCCAAGGGTGCACAGACCGTCACACGGGCGATGGTGCTGCTCAAGCTGATTGCGGCCCATCACCCGACCGGCGTGGCGCTGGGCGTGCTGGCGCAGGCGGCCGGGCTGGACCGCGCCACCGCCTACCGGCTGGCGACGAGTCTGGTCGAATCCGGCATGGTCGAGCGCGAACAACGGCTGTACCGGCTCGGGCTGGACGCCATGCAGCTCGGGCTGGCGGCGATGAAAGGCGCGCCGATCCTGGACCGCTGCCGCCCCGTGATGCAGCGGCTGGCGCGGCGCACCGAGGACACGGTTTTCCTCGTGGTGCGCAATGGCGACTACGGCCACTGCCTCCATTGCGAGGAGGGCGCGTTTCCGGTCAAGGCGCTGGTGCTGCAGGTGGGCGGCATGCGCGTGCTCGGCATCGGCTCGGCGGGCGTGACGCTGCTGTCGATGCTCGACGATGGCGAGATTGCCGCGCTCTACGCGCGCCATACGTCCGAATTCACGCCGCACGGGCTGTCGCTGGCCAAGCTGCGCACGCTGGTGACGCGCGCGCGCTCGGCCGGGCTGGCCAAGACGGACAGCCTCGTCAACGAGGGCGTGAGCGGCGTCGGCATGCGCTTCGAAATCACGCCGGGCAACTTCGCGGCGGTGAGCGTGGCCGCCATCCGCAGCCGCATGCAGGAGTCCCGCAAGCAGTGGATTGCCGACCTGATCGCCGAAGAACTGCGCTCGGCGGGCTTCCGGTGCGCGTATGCTGGGACCGGGCTGGATGGCGCCCCGGGTGCCGATCTGGCGTAGCACCTTCGACCCCAACGGAGAACGGACGATGCGAATCCCCCTGCGTGGCATGGCCTGTCTGGCGATATGTCTGATGCTTGGCGCAGGCCCGGCTGGGGCGACTGGGCCGGCGGATGGCGTGGAAACCTACACCGGACTCTGCGACGCCTCGGCCGGCTTCGCCTTCGGCCCCGACCACTTCGTCGTGGTGGGCGACGAGCACAACGTGCTGACGGTGTACCAGGCCGATCAGCCGCGCGCGGTCAAGACCTTCACGCTTGGCGGCTTCCTCGGCACCGATGACGATGGCGAGTCGGACCTCGAAGGAGCCGCCGTTGTCGGCCAGCGCGCCTACGTCATCTCGTCGCACGGCCGCAATGCCAAGGGCAAGGAGCAGGGGCGCCGGCACCGGTTCTTCGCGGTGGAACTCGATCCGGGCCGGCTGTCGCTGAAGCCGGTGGGCCGGCCCTACAAGGATCTGCTGAAAGATCTCGTGGCGTCTCCGGCGCTGGCCTCGCTGCCGCTCAAGACGGCCGCCGAACGGGCACCGGAAAGCCCGGGTGGGCTCAATATCGAAGGACTCGCGGCAGCGGATGGCGGCTTGCTGATCGGCTTCCGCAATCCGCTGGTCGATGGCAAGGCCATCCTCGTGCCGCTGGAGAACCCTGATGGGCTCATCGACGGCAAGCCGGCGAAGTTTGGCAGCCCGCTACTGCTCGATCTGGGCGGACGGGGCATCCGCAGCATCGAGCGCGTGGGGCAGGGGTATGTGATCGCCGCAGGGCCGGTGGCTGACCATGGCACCTTCGCCCTATATAAATGGTCCGGCGCCGCCAATGACCGGCCCGTGGCGTTCGGCCAGGCCGCCATCGCCACGCTGAAGCCGGAAGCCATCTTCACGATGCCGGGCACGCAGCGCCTGCGCATTCTCAGCGACGACGGCGGTGTGCTGCGCGATGGCGTGGCATGCAAGCGCCTGCCGGCGGCCCGGCAGGGGTTCCGCAGCGTGACGGTGGCGCCGTAAGCCGGGGCGGGTTAACGCACCAGCACCGCGCGGCCGATATAGAGCACCGGGCCGGTCGGGCGGCCGATGGGCGATCCGGCGGCGGGCTCGAGCGTGATCTCGAACAACTGGTTGTCCTGGAGGGCCGGCAGGCGGTCCAGCGCGACATCGAGCGACTGGTCRGCCTGTACCAGACCCAGCGAGACCGGCCCGCTCCAGTCGTCGGCCTTGGTCCAGAATTGCAGCGCGCGATTGGTCGGCGCGGCCTGCGCGCCGAGCGGAATCAGTTTCAGGCGGCGCGGGCGGCGCGAACGCGCGCAGGCCCAGCATGGCGGCCAGCAGCAGCGAGCAGGCCGTCGCTCCGAAGGTAATACCGCGCCAGAGCGCCAGCGAATGCCACCATCCGGGCGTGCCGGTGGCAGGCGTGGCGGATCATGGTGGGGCTCCTTGGTGTGTCGTGGATCGGTGCGAACCCGGAGGCCGCACAGACGCTACACACCAGCGGAGCGATTGGATGCAGTCAGGCGGAAGTATTTATCCGGCCGACTTGCCTGCGGCGGCCTGGAGGATCAGGTTGGCCACCTCCTGCGGGCGGGACAGCAACGAGACGTGGCTCGCCGGAATCTCCACGGTCTGCGCGCCCATGCGCTTGGCCATGAAGCGTTCGAGGTCCGGGTTGATCGTGCGGTCCTGGGTCGACACCGCGTACCACGTCGGCTTGTCGCGCCAGGCCGCCACGGTGGTCTTCGCCATGGTGATGGCCTTGCCCATCGGCTGCTGGACGGCGTAGTAGCCACGCGCCTGCGTTTCCGGCAGATCCCCGGCGAAGTCGTGCAGGAATGCCTGTTCGGAAAGCCGGCCGTATCCATCCGCACCCCATTGCAATCCGCCCGAGGCCGGCGCGGCGGGGAACGTCTTTGTCAGCGCGGGGTAGTCCTCGCCGGCGTCCGGCGCGCGGGCGGCGATATAGACCAGCCCGGCCACTTTCGAGTCATCGCCGGCCTGGCTGATGACCATGCCGCCGTAGGAGTGCGCCACGAGCAGCGTGGGGCCGTCCTGGACCGCCAGGGCGCGCTTGACCGCATCGACGTCCGCGTCCAGCGATGTCGTCGGGTTCTGCACCGAAGTGACGTGGTAGCCCTTCGCCTGCAACAGCGGAATGACCTTCTCCCAGCTCGATCCATCGGCATACAGGCCGTGCACCAGCACGATGTTCTTGACGGGGACGGTGTTCGCCRGCGAMGGSGTCTGCGCCATGGCGCCGGAGGCGAGRGTGAGGGCGGCGAGCGCGGCCAGGGTGGCCGGGAGGGTGCGGTGGAGTTTCATGGTCAGTCCTTTCGATCAGGTAGAGGGATGAATTGCAGCGTCATGGGCTGTCTGCRGTCAGACGAACCRCCCGCGCCGGCTATTCCGTCTCCGGTGACTTCCTGCCCGCAGCCCCGTGGGATCGTGCAAACATCGTGCGAAATCCGCCGGCGACCCGCCGCGCCCGGGCAATATCGATAGTTGAAAGACTTCGTTGTGCGCGCCGCGCCCCTTTCCGATACTGAATGYCGCTCCGCATTCCAATCTGAACAGGGACTYCCGATGCCGTCGCACTCCGTGGCCAACACCCGCCGTACCGCGCTCAAACAACTCGTATCCCTCGCCGTTGCCGGCGGCGCAGGCTCGCTGCTGGCCGCGTGCTCTCGTGGCGACGAGACCGCCACGCCGAAAGCGGCGGCCGGTGCGCCGGCGGTGGTCGGCAAGGTTGGCGACAAGGTGCGCTTCCGTTACCCGGACAACCCGACCTTCGATCTGGTCTACCTGGCCGACCAGCTCGGTTATTTCGAAGGCACGAACACGCGGCCCGAGTACATCGGCAAGGTGGCGGCGCCCCAGATCATCCCGCTGGTGGGCACGGGCGAGATCGATTTCGGCTCACGCATGGTGCCGCTGGTGATCTCGGCGGTGGCCAGCGGCTCCGACATCAAGGTAGTGGCGGCCGGCAACAAGACGCTGCAGGACGCGCCGCACATGAAGTACTTCGTGCGCAAGGCGTCCGGCATCCGCGCCCCGAAAGACCTCGAAGGCAAGACCGTCGGCATCAACAGCTTCGGCGCGTGCGCGGAGTTCGTCACCAAGACGTACCTGCGCGAGAAGGGCGTGGACGTCAACAAGATCAACTTCGTCGTGATTCCGGACGATCAGGCCGAGCAGACGCTGGTCACCGGCAACACCGACCTGGCGATCATCCACGCACCGTTCTCGGGCCGCGCCGACCACGCCGACAAGCTGGTGCGGCTGTGGAGCGACTTCGACCTCGACGCCGGGCTGGGCGGCATGCAGCCCTACAGCGCGCACGGCAAGTTCATTCGCGAGCATCCGGAATCCGTGCGCGACGTCGTGACCGCGCTCGCCAAGGCGGCCAACTGGGTCAACGCGAACCCGGAGGACGCGCGCAAGCTGGTGTCCAAGCGCATCAACCTGCAGCTCGACTACGTGGACCGCTACGCCTACGTCGATAACCTCGTCGTCACCGAGCCGCCGATCCAGTATTACATCGACGTCCTCGAAACCGAGGGCAAGCTCCCCAAGGGCAAAGTCGCCGCGCGCGATCTCTACACGAACGAGTTCAATCCGTACGCCACGCAGGGACCGGCGAAGGCATGAGCACGACCGACTCCCACAAGATCACCGCGCGCGGCGTGCGCATGGACTATGCCGTGCGCAACGAGGCGGGGCGCCCGGAGAACGTGGCCGTGCTGCGCGACTTCGACCTTGATATCCGCGACGGCGAACTGCTGTCGATCCTGGGGCCGTCCGGCTGCGGCAAGTCGACYTTCCTGAGCATCCTCGCYGGCCTGACTGACCGCACCGGTGGCAACATCGCCATCGACGGCAAGCCGCTGCAGGGCATCAACCCGGCGCAGGGCGTGGTGTTCCAGGGCTACGCCTTGTTCCCGTGGCGTACCGTGCTCGAGAACATCGAGGTCGGCCTCGAGATTCGCGGCGTGCCGCGTGCGGAGCGGCGGCGCATTGCGGGGGAGTACCTCGAACTGGTAGGGCTGACCGGCTTCGGCCCGCGCTTTCCGCATGAAATCTCGGGCGGCATGAAGCAGCGCGTGGCGATTGCGCGCGCGCTGGCCTACAAGCCCGAAGTGCTGCTGATGGACGAACCATTCGCCGCGCTGGACGCACAGACGCGCGAGATCCTGCAAGGCGAACTGCTGCGGATCTGGGAGCAGACGCGCAAGACCATCGTGTTCATCACCCACAGTATCGACGAGGCGATCTTCCTGTCGGACCGCATCGCCATCATGACGCGGCGCCCGGGTACGGTGAAGGCGATTCTCGACGTGCCGCTGCCGCGCCCACGCGCGCCCGAGGTGCGAAATTCSGAAGCGTTCGTGCGACTGCGCCAGCAGGCGTGGGACGTGCTCAAGGACGAAGTGCAGTTCGCGAACCCGGCCGCCGTGCCGCGCCCGCTCGGCGCCACGGCCAATCCCGGCGAGCGTGCGGCCGCCGAACCTGTGCTGGCGAGGGCCGCATCATGAGCGGAAAAGCCACCGACCGCGCGCTCGGCGTGCTGGGCATCATCGGCTTCCTGCTGCTGTGGGAGCTGGTGCCACGGCTGGGCATCGTCAGCGCCGCCTACCTGAGTCCGCCATCGCAGATCCTGGGCGCCATCTGGCAGCTGATTGGCAGCGGCGCGCTGTGGAAACACCTGCTCGCCAGCCTCCAGCGCTCGCTGTGGGGCCTGGCCGCCGCCATCGGGCTCGGCGTGACGCTGGGCCTGCTGATGGGCTGGTTCAGCCGCTTCGAGGCGATTGTCGATCCGATTCTGCAACTGTTCCGGCAGACCTCGGCCTTCGCGCTGTTCCCGGTGTTCATCCTGTTCCTTGGTATCGGCGAGACCTCGAAGGTGGCGATCATCTTCTGGGCGTCGTTCTGGCCGGTGCTGCTGAGCACGATTGGCGGCGTCAAGCAGGTGGACCGGCTGTTGATCGACTCGGCCCGCTCGATGGGCGCGTCGCGGCTGTTCGTGTTCCGCAAGGTCGTGCTGCCGGCGGCGTCGCCATCGATCTTCACGGGTGTGCGGCTGGCGGGCACGTATTGCATCACCGCGCTGGTGGCGGCGGAGATGATCGGCGCGCATTCCGGGCTCGGCTTCATGACGCTCAACGCGCAGGAGGTCTTCCAGATTCCGACCATGTACGCGGGCATCCTGCTGCTGGCGGTGCTGGGGCTGGTGCTCAACTACGGGCTGGCACGGGTGGAGCGCCGCATGACGCGCTGGCGCAAGGGGCTCACGCTCAATGGCTGAGATCGCGTCCGAATGCGGGTGCGCGCCGGTCGCCGCAGCGCCACGTTCGATTCCCGGCGCGTGGCATGCCATCGCGCTGGCGGTGGCGGCCGGCCTGCTCGGCCTGGCTGCCGCGCCACGCTGGCTAGAACAGTCGCCGCATCTTGTCGAACGATTGCCGGTTGCCTTGCAGGCGGGGGCGCGGTACCTGGAGCGGGAGCCCGACTGGACGACGCTGCCGCGCGGCCCGTTGCTCGAAGCCGTGCGGGCGCGTGGCGAGYTGGTGGTGGGCGTGCGGCARTACGCCCGTCCCGCGCCGCCTAGCCGGCCGACGCCGCCTGAACCCGATGCGTTCGATGTCTCGCTCGCGCGCTATCTTGCTGAACGATTGCAGGTGCGTCTGCGGGTAGTCGGCCTGCCTGCCGATGCGCGCGGCGTGAGCGTGCCCGGTGTCGATCTTGTGGTGGCCGGCGCCATCGATAGCGGTCCGTATGCCGTGCCGACCGCCTACACCGGCGGCGCCGGCGCGCTCGTCACGCTGCGCGGCAGCGACTATCGTGCGCCGAGTGATCTCGCCGGGCGCGCGGTCTGTGTCGCACAGGGTAGCCCTTATGCGCATCCCGTCACGGAGACGCTGGGCGCGCAGGTACGTTCGTATTCTTCGTCGATCCGCGCCGTGGCCGCGTTTATGGCCGGCGAATGCCAGGCGCTGGCGGAAGACGCCCCTGTGGTGGCGCGGCTGATGGGATTGCCCGAGTGGCGCTTCTATCGGCGGCTCGACGCGGGCCTGCTTCCCGACAACGCCGGTCCGCAGATCGTGATCCGGCAGGACGACTCCCGCTCCGCMGCGTGGCTCGATCGCGCCGTGCGGCATTGGAAGATMGGCGGGGCGCTCGCCACTGCCCGTACGCAGCGCGCCGGCGATATTGCCTACGAAGCCAGCCAGCTTGGCGACGGCCTCGTCTGCCATTCCTGACGCCAGCCGATGTCTGCCTGCGGCTATCGATATGCGGGCCGCAGCGCCTAAGCATCCTCGAAAAAATTCGTCGTGACGTGTAGGGGGGCCATGCTCCAATGGCCGCTTGTTCCCCCACTCGCTGCACCATGACCAACCTYTCGGAATTGCACGTCCTACAGCGCTCCGGTGCGCCTGTGCGGCGCATTGCGGACGACGCCGAAGCCATCGCCGTGGCGCATGCCCTGGCGGCCGATTTTGCCGAAGGCGCCGCGCGACGCGACCGCGAGCGCATCCTGCCCTGGGACGAACTGAACCGCTGGTCCGGCAGCGGGCTTGGGGCGATCACGATTCCGCGCGTGTTCGGCGGTGCCGGCGTGTCGTACGCCACGCTCGCAGAGGTCTTTGCGATCCTCAGCGCCGCCGATGGCTCGCTGGGTCAGATCCCGCAGAATCACTTCGGTCTGCTCGGCGTGCTGCGCGAGATCGGCACGCCGGCGCAGAAGCAGCGCTACTACGCCGAGGTGCTCGCCGGGCAGCGGCTTGGCAATGCRGGGCCGGARCGCCGCTCCGCCACGAGCCAGACCGTCCTGCAAACCGGCACGCGGCTGCGCCGCACAGAACAGGGCTTGCGGCTGACTGGCCAGCGCTTCTATTCGACCGGCGCGCTGTTCGCGCATCGGGTGCCCGTACGCGCGCTGGACGACGAAGGCCGCGCCGTGCAGGCATGGGTGCCGCGCGATGCGGCGGGCCTGACCGTGAACGACGACTGGTCGTCGTTCGGCCAGCGCACCACCGCCAGCGGCACGGTGCTCTTCGACAACGTGGCCGTCTCAGAGGAAGACGTGTTGCCGGTCTGGCAGCTTGCGGAGCGCCCCGGGATCTACGGGCCGACTTCGCAGCTGATCCAGGCCGCCATCGACCTGGGTATCGCACAGGCTGCCTTTGACGATGCCATCGCCTTCGTGCGCGCCTACGCGCGGCCGTGGATCGACGCCAAAGTGGAGCACGCCACCGACGATCCCTATCTGATCGGCGATGTCGGCCGGCTTGCCGTGGATCTCCACGCCGCGCGCGAAGTGCTGGGCGAGGCTGGGCGCGCGCTCGATGCCATCGCCGCAGGCYCGGTGACGGATGCGCTGAGCGCGGAGGCGTCGGTGGCCGTGGCGGAAGCCAAGGTGCTGACCACCGAGATCGCGCTCGCGGCCAGCGAGAAGCTGTTCGAGCTGGCGGGCTCCTCCGCCACGCGCGCCAAGCACAACCTCGACCGCCACTGGCGCAAYGCGCGCACCCATACGCTGCACGATCCGGTGCGCTGGAAGCTCCACCTGATCGGCAACTATCACCTCAACGGCGTTCAGCCGGCACGGCACTCCTGGAATTGATATGACCTTGCTGTTTACGCCTCCACCTGCTGCCGATCATCGGGACAGCCGTCCCGCACCGGCCGCGCCGCCGCCGCGCGCCCATCGCATTGCCGATGACGCCGAAGCCATCGCCGCCGCGCAACTGCTGGCGGAACGCTTTGCCCCCGMCGCCGCGCTGCGYGACCGCGAGCGCCGMCTGCCGTGGGAAGAACTCGACGCGCTGAGCGCCAGCGGCCTGCTGGGCATCACYGTGCCGCGCGAGCACGGCGGCGCCGGCGTGTCCAACGGCACGCTGGCCGAAGTGATCGCAACGCTCGCTGCTGCCGATGGCTCGCTGGGCCAGATCCCGCAGAACCACTACTACGCGCTCGAAGTGCTGCGCGTGGGCGGCACGGCGGCGCAGCGAGCGGCGTTCTACGCCCGGGCGCTGGCCGGTGAGCGCTTCGGCAATGCGCTGGCCGAGATCGGTCACAAGGACTTCAAGCGCCGCACGCGGCTGGTGCCGGATGGCGACGGCTTCCGGCTGATCGGCAACAAGTTCTATTGCACGGGTGCRRTCTTCGCGCACCAGATTCCCACGCTGGCCGTGGCGCAGGAGGATGGGCGCGAGGTCACTTACATCGCTATCGTGCCGCGCGATGCAGCCGGCATCACCATCGTCGACGACTGGGATGGCTTTGGCCAGCGCGTCACGGGTAGCGGATCGGTGACCTTCGACAACGTGCGCGTCGAGGCGGACTGGGTGCTGCCGTTCCAGGCGTCGTTCGAGACGCCGACCACCATCGGTCCCGTGGCGCAGCTGATGCATGCGGCCATTGACCTTGGCATTGGGCACGGCGCGTTCGCCGCCACGTTGCCGTTCATCCGCGATCATGCGCGGCCCTGGGTGGATGCGAAGGTCGCACATGCCAGCGAGGATCCGCTGACGATCCATCAGGTCGGTGACGTCAAGGTCAGGCTCCGCGCCGCCGAGGCGYTGGTGCGGCGGGCCGGGCGCATCGTCGATGCGGCGCAGCGCAGCCCCGACGCCCAGACCGTAGCGGCGGCATCCATCGCCGTGGCGGAAGCGCGCGCGGCCACAACCACCGCCTCGCTGCTGGCCGGCACCCGGCTGTTCGAACTGGGCGGCACGGCATCGACGCTCGACGGGCAAGGGCTAGACCGCTTCTGGCGCAACGCGCGCACCCATACCCTCCACGATCCGGTGCGATGGAAGTATCACGCCATCGGCAACTACTACCTCAACGACCGCCTGCCGACGCGGCACGGAGCCCTCTGATGGCGCGCAAGCAGATCCTGCTCAACGCGTTCAACATGAACTGCGTCGGGCACATCAATCACGGCCTGTGGACCCAYCCGCGCGACCGCTCCACGGAATACAACACGCTCGAATACTGGGTGGAGCAGGCGCGCACGCTGGAGCGCGGGTTGTTCGATGGGCTGTTTATCGCCGATATCGTCGGTGTCTACGACCTCTATCGCGGCAATGTCGATGTCACGCTGCGTGAGTCGATCCAGCTGCCGGTCAACGATCCGCTGCTGCTGGTACCGGCCATGGCCGCCGCCACGCGCCACCTCGGCTTCGGCGTAACCGTCAACCTGACCTACGACGCACCGTACCTGCTGGCGCGGCGCTTCTCCACGCTCGATCACCTGACGCGCGGCCGGGTTGGGTGGAACATCGTCACCGGCTATCTGGACAGCGCGGCGCGCGCCATGGGCCTCGACGGGCAGTTCCCGCATGACGAGCGCTACGACCGCGCCGACGAGTATCTGGAGGTGCTCTACAAGCTCTGGGAGGGCAGCTGGGAGGAGGGCGCCGTGCTGCGCGACAAGGCCTCGCGCACATTCGCCGATCCGGCCCGGGTGCACAAGGTGGTCCATCACGGCCGCTACTACGACGTGGAGGGYTACCACCTGGCGGARCCCTCCGCGCAGCGCACCCCGGTGCTATTCCAGGCCGGCAGTTCGGGGCGCGGGCAGCAGTTCGCGGCGCGCCATGCGGAATGCGTGTTCATCTCGCCGCCGAGCAAGGAGGCGGCACGCAAGACCGTCAGCGCACTGCGCGAGCAGTTGGTGGCGGCGGGCCGGCGCCCGGATGACGTCAAGGTCTTTGCCGGCGCTGCCGTGGTCACGGGCCGCACCGAAGCGGAGGCGCGCGCGCTCCACGCCGAGTACCGCGACTACGCGAGCCGCGAAGCCGGGCTTGCGCATTTCGCCGCCAGCACGGGCGTGGACTTCGCGCGCTATGGCCTCGATGAGCCGGTGGACTATGGCGGCGGCAACGCCATCGAGTCCGCGCAGCGCACCGCCGCCCAGCATGGCTGGACGCGCCGCAAGCTGCTGGATCTGTTCGAGCTGGGCGGACGCTATCCCGCCATCGTTGGCGACCCCGCACAGGTGGCCGACGAACTCGAGTCCTGGATCGACGAGACCGGCATCGACGGCTTCAACCTGAGCCGCACCGTGGTGCCGGAGAGCTACACGCACTTCGTCGACCTGATCGTTCCCGAGCTACAGAACCGGGGCCGCTACAAGACGGCCTATGCCGAGGGGTCGCTGCGCCACAAGCTGTTCGGCGACGGCGACCGCCTGCCAGATCGCCACGCGGCCGCGCAGTTCCGCCGCCTTTGATTCTTCATCCTGCCCATCACCATGCTGAAATCCTCRCTGCTGCTTCCCCTGTTTGCTTCGCTGGCGATCGTCGCTTCCGCCTCTTCAGCCGCGCACGCCGCGCCGCTCACCATTGGCGTCACGCCGGGCTCGCTGGCCGACTCGGTCGAGGTGGCCGCCACCGAGGCCCGCAAGCAGGGTCTCGACGTCAAGGTGATCGAGTTCACCGACTGGACCACGCCGAACGTGGCGCTGGCTGCCGGGGACCTCGACATCAACTACTTCCAGCATCAGGCGTTTCTGGACAACGCCGTGAAGGAGCGCGGCTACAAGTTCCGCAGCGTGGCGCTTGGGGTGCTGCCCAACATCGGCCTGTATTCCACCCACATCAAGCGCTTCGGCGACCTCAAGGACGGCGCGCGCGTGGGCGTGGCGAACGATCCGGTGAATCAGGGGCGCGGCCTGCTGCTGTTGCAGAAGGCGGGGCTGATCARGCTGCGCGATGGCGTGGGCGCGAAGGGCAGCGTCAACGACATCGTGGACAACCCCAAGAAGCTCAAGTTCGTGGAAGTGGAGGGGCCGCAGCTCGTGCGCGCGCTCGATGACGTGGACCTCGCGCAGGGCTACCCGGCGCACTTCGTCAACGCCGGCAAGCCGCAGGTGGCGGGCTCCGGACTGCTCTACTCGGGCATCGACGACACCTACTTCGCCATCCGCTTCGTGACGCGGGAGAATAATGCCAGCGATGCCCGCGTGGCGCGCTTCGTGAAGATCTACCAGGAGTCGCCGGCGGTGCGCAAGCAGCTCAGCACCTCGTTCGCGAACAACGACAAGCTCTACAGCCTGCCCTGGCTGAAGCCCTGACTGGAGACTCGTGCAGATGGCCGCCACCTTTCCGTTGTTCCGCAGGGGACTTCTCCAGACTGCTTCGCGTAGCGCGCCGCCGGTGGCACGCGCGGAAGGCACAACCGCGCCCAATGCGGGTTCGATCCGATTCGAGGGCGTGGGCAAGACTTATCACGCGGCGAGCGGGCCGGTGGAGGCGCTGCGCGAGATTGACCTTGAGATTCCCGCTGGCGGCATCTTCGGGATCATCGGTCGCAGCGGCGCGGGGAAGTCGAGCCTGCTGCGCACCATCAACGGGCTGGAGACGCCGAGCGCAGGCCGGGTCACCGTGGGCGGCGTGGACGTGGCGACGCTGGGGACGGGCGAGCTGGTGACGTTGCGCCGGCGGATCGGCATGATCTTCCAGCACTTCAACCTGCTGTCCGCCAAGACCGTGGCCGAAAACGTGGCGCTGCCGCTCAAGGTGGCCGGCGTGCCCCGGGCGGAGATCGCGGAGCGCGTGGCGTCGCTGCTGGCGCTGGTCGGCCTCGACGGCAAGGCGGATGCGTACCCCGGCCGGCTGTCGGGCGGACAGAAGCAGCGTGTGGGCATCGCGCGCGCGCTGGTCCATCGCCCCGACATCCTGCTTTGCGACGAGGCCACCTCCGCGCTGGACCCGGAGACCACGCAGTCGATCCTGGSCCTGCTGCGCGACATCAACGCGCGGCTTGGCATCACCATCGTGCTGATTACCCACGAAATRCGCGTGATTCGGGCGATCTGCGACAGCGTGCTGGTGCTGGAACGCGGGGCCATCGCCGAGACCGGGCCGGTGTGGCAGGTCTTCGGGAATCCGCAGCACGATGCCACGCGGGCGCTGCTGGCGCCGCTGGCCACGCGCGTGCCCGAGGACATCGCGCAGCGCCTGCATGCGCAGCCGGAGGGCGCGGGGGACTGGCATCGAGTGGTCGAACTGCGCTATGCCGGCGGCGAGGTGCCGGATCTGTCGCGCGTGGCCGCCGCGTTCGGCGCCGGCGTGCGGCTGCTGCATGGCAGTCTCGACCGGATTCAGGGGCACACGCAAGGCGCGCTGCTGCTCTCCATCCCCGCCCACGCCGCGCTGGAGGCTGCGGTGGCGTCGGCCGGGGCTATCGCCCATCACGTCACCACGCTAGGTTATGTCTCCGATACTCATTGACCGCCTCTGGGCCGCTTTCCTCGATACGCTGACGATGGTCGGCGCCTCCGCGCTGATCGCCGCGCTGGCCGGGCTGCCGCTCGCCGTGCTGCTGGTGGTGACTGCGCCGGGCGGCATGCGGCCCGCACCGCGCTTCCATCGGCTGGCTGGCACCCTGGTCAACGGCTTCCGCGCTACGCCATTCATCGTGTTGCTGGTGGCGTTGCTGCCGTTCACGCGGCTGGTGGTAGGGGTGACGATTGGCGTCTGGGCGGCCGTGGTGCCGCTCGCGATCAGCGCCACACCGTTCTTCGCGCGGATTGCCGAGGTGAGCCTGCGCGAAGTGGACCATGGCTTGATCGAGGCGGCCCAGGCGATGGGATGCCAGCGCCGCCATATCGTCTGGCATGTGCTGCTGCCGGAAGCGTTGCCGGGCATCGTCGGCGGGTTCACGATCACCGTGGTCTCGCTGATCGGGGCGTCCGCGATTGCCGGCGCGGTCGGTGCGGGCGGGCTGGGCGACCTGGCGATCCGCTACGGCTACCAGCGCTTCGATACGGTGGTGATGGTCGTGGTGATTGTGGTGCTGATTGCGCTGGTCACCGGCGTACAGGCAGCCGGCGACCGGTGGGTCAGGCGCTTGCGCCTGCGCTAGTCGGGCGATTCAACCCAGGCGGGCATCGACCAGCACGCGGCCCGTGAGCCGGCGGATGCGGGGATCGACAAAGTAGCCGCCGCCTTCCACATAGCGCAGGAACGCGCGGTCGCAGACCGTGCAGGCCCAGACATCGCAGCGGTTGGCCGGGTAGTACAGCGGCGCCACCGGGGCCTCGGGCGACCAGAAGCCGACGCTGTCGGGGTCGTACTCCTGGAACGTCGCTTCCTCATAGGCGCTGGCAACCAGCGTGCCGATCTTCTTCAGTTGTGCGTCGGGAAACGAAATTGGCAGGCTGGCCCAGCCGCGTAGCGCGTCGGCGGCGCAGGTGCAGTCGGTGGTGACGTGGTCGGTGCGCTGCGCCAGTTGCTGCAAGGCGTCGAAATCAAGGTAAGGAAAGTCTTCCACGGTGGAGGCAAGGCTGGGGAGTGGGGCGATCTTACCCCCAATTCCCCGGCAAGGCGTGTCACACCGTCGGCGCAGTCCGCACACCGCCCGCCCCAGCGATGCGGCGGTCGAGCAGCCAGACCGCGAGCAGCGTGACGCCCATCATCGGGAACACGGCGCCGAGCAGGCCCAGCCCGATGGCCCAGGCGCGCATYGGCGGCAATGCGGCGGGATGGCTCGGTGCGCCGAGCTTGCGCGCCGGCTTGCGCTGGATCCACATCACCAGACCCGTGATGGCCATCGCCATCAGGCCCAACGAAATCGCCGCGCAGATAAGCTGGTTGGCCAGCCCGAAGTAGCGGCCCATATGCAGGGAGGTGCCGTACGAGATGGCCTGCGCCACGGGCCCGTAGTCGGCGAAGCGGAGATCCTTGACGACTCGCCCGTTGGCGGGATCGATATGGAGCGTGCGCTCGCCGCTCGGATCGGCAGGGAAGCAGGACGCGGTATAGACGCCGCCGGGCGCCTTCGGGAAGACCACCTGGCAGCCGGTGGTGATGCCTTGGGCGGCCACCACGGCCACGACCTGATCCAGTGTCAGCGGCGCGGTCTGCGCCGGGGCTACGCTGGGCACGGCGGTCAGGCCGACGGCCCATGGCATGTCTGCCAGCGGCAGCGATTCCATCGTGTGGTGATGCTTGGCGTGATCGGCGCCGGCGGCCGGGGGCGCGGCATGCGCGTGCATGTCGCCCTGACCATCGGCCGGACGGCCGAGATTCGCGGCCGTGGCGAGCGCCTTGAACTGCTTGCCCCACGAACCCGTCCACGGCAAACCGGACAGGATGAACGCCAAGGCGCCCACGGCCAGCCATGCGCCGAGCACGAGATGGATTTCCTTCCATCCGCCGCGCGATCCCGTGGCGGGGCCGGGCACAAAGGCGCGCGCGCCGCGCTGGCGCAGGCGCGGCCACCACATCGCCAGGCCCGTGGCGATCATCACCAGCACCCAGCATGCCGCCAGTTCCATCAGCAACTCGCCCGGCTTGCCGACGAGCAGGGCGCGGTGGATCATGCGCACCTGCTTCATGAAGCGGTCTTCCACGCTCAGGCTGCCGAGGTAGGTGCCGGTGTAGGGGTTCAGGAAGACGCTGTCGCTGCCGCCCGCAGGCAGGCGGAAGACGAATTCGGCGCTCGCCCGGGGATCGGTATTGAGCGTGWAGKTGGTGACTGTCGCCCCGGCGGGCGCGGCCTCCCGTGCGCGGTCCAGCAGGCGCTGGGCAGGTAGCCGCTCGCCGGACGGCTCGACCTTCAGCAACTGCGGGTAGAGCAGGGGCTCGATCTGCGGCTGGAAGCAGTAGAGCGTGCCGGTCACGGCCAGCACGATCAGGAACGGCATCACGAACAGGCCGGCGTAGAAATGCCAGCGCCAGAGCATGCGGTACGAGGCGTCCGCGCTGGCGAGGGCGGCGGGCCGGGGAGCGATTTGGGGCATGAGGCGTGCGAAAAGAACGTGCGCCAAGGATACCTTCCGGGTGACGGTTGCGGCTGCGACCTAATGCCGCTGRCGCGTGTGATCGATCATGCCTGTATCACGTGAACCCGCCACGCCGGGTGGCTACCTGAAAATGCCGGAAATTGGTAATTGGGAAATACCACTCCGGCTCCTAAGCTTGGATCCAAGGCCGCGACGACGCTGCCGCCGCAATCGACTACATCCACTACCGGAGCAAGCCATGCAACACCGTCTCGACTTCTACAAGGCCAGTCCCGCCGCCATCAAGGCCGTCCTCGGGCTGGAAGATCGCATTGCCAAGARCGAACTGGAAAAGTCGCTCGTCGAACTCGTACGCCTGCGCGCCTCGCAGATCAATGGATGTGCCTACTGCATCGACATGCACACCGCCGACGCCCGGAAAGGCGGCGAGGACGACCGCCGGCTGGCCACGCTGCAGGTCTGGCGCGAAACCCSGTTCTTCACGGCGCGCGAGCAGGCCGCGCTGGCCTGGACCGAGGCGGTGACGCTGGTCTCGCAGGATCACGTGCCGGACGCTGTCTGGGAAGCCGTGCGGCCCCATTTCTCGGATGCCGAACTGGTCGACCTGACGCTGCTGATCTCCGCGATCAATACCTGGAACCGCTTCGCGATTGCCTTCCGCAAGRCGCCGGCCTGAGCGACGGGCGCGTGATGCGGGCGAGGTATCATCGCCGCTGCATCGCGCCAACCATCGCTCAGACCATGAATCCCACCTCGATTTTCTTCGCCCAGGCCTGTCTGGTCGTCGGCACACCGCTGCTGCTGTGGCGCGGCTTGCGCATGGGTGGCATCGTGCCGCTCGTGGTCATGCAGATCGTGGGCGGCATTCTGCTGGGGCCGTCGCTGCTCGGGGCCTTCTGGCCGGATAGCTGGCAGGCGCTGTTCGGCGCCACCCGGCTGACCGCGCTGACCGGCCTGCAATGGCTGGCCGTGGTGCTGTTCGCCTTCCTGTCCGGCCTGCACATTGGCGGGGGCGAGGCGCGCGGCCTGCGGAAGATCGCCATTAGCGCCGCGCTGGGCTGCGTGCTGGTGCCGTTTGTGCTGGGCGTGGGCGCCGGGCTGGGGCTCGGCCACTATCGGCCCGGGCTGCTTGGGGAGGCCGCCACGCCCTGGCAATTCGCGATTGCCGTGGGGGTGTCGATGGCCGTGACCGCGCTGCCAGTGCTCGGCGCCATCCTGCGGGAAATGGGCTTGAGCGATTCCACGGCCGGCCGGCTGGCGGTGGCCTGCGCGGCGGTCAGCGATGCCGTCATCTGGATCGTGCTTTCGTGCATTCTCGCCAGTACCGGGCAGGCCGCCCAGGCGCCGCTACAGCTGGTGCTGACCGGGGCCGCCTACGTGGCCGCCATGTTCCTGATCGTCCGGCCGCTGCTGGCGGCGGGGCTGCCGCGCCTGCGCGGGACGGACGCCCGGCTGGCTGCGGTGGTGGTGCTGATCTTCGGCTCGGCCTGCGCATCGGAGTTGATCGGCCTGCACTACATCCTGGGCGGATTCCTGGCCGGCGTGGTGCTGCCGCGGGGCGCGGCGGCCGATATCGGCCGGCAACTGGAGCCGACCACGGTGGTGGTGCTGATGCCGTTCTTCTTCCTGATGACCGGCCTGCGCACCGACCTGACGACGGCCGGCGGCGACGCCCTCGTGGTGTTTGCCGTGGCCACCGTCGTGGCCGTGGTGGGCAAGATGGCGGGTACGGCGCTGCCGGCGCGGATGGCCGGCCTGGGGCGGCGCGATGCCTGGACGCTGGGCGCGCTGGCCCAGACCAAGGGGCTGATGGAGGTGGTGGTGCTGGCCATCCTGCTCGAGAACCGCCTGATCAGCGCGGCGGCGTTCTCGGGGCTGCTGCTGATGGCCCTCGCCACGACCGTCGTCGCCAAGCCGCTGGCACTGGCGGCGCTGCGGCTGCGCGAGGCCCCCTGACATGATTACCCGCCCGCCGCTGCACTGGTTCCGGATGCTGTTTGTCCTGCGGGGCTCGGTGCTGCCCAAGATCGCCCCGCAGCTCGTCACCATCACGCTGTTTGCCGCGCTGATCACCACCTTCCACGGCCGGATTGGCGACTGGAAGGTGTCGCTGAACTTCGTGCCGTTCTCGCTGATCGGCCTGACGCTGGCCATCTTCCTCGGTTTTCGCAACAGCACCAGCTACGCGCGCTTCTGGGAAGGGCGCACGCTCTGGGGCAGCGTGCTCAATGAAGCGCGCTCGCTGACGCGGCAGGCGCTGACGCTCGGGGCCGACCCGCGCGACGCGCGCCAGCTGGCCTATCGGCTCTGCGCGTTCGTGCACGCGCTGCGCCATCAGTTGCGCGGCAGCGAGGCCTGGCCCGATGTGGCGCCGTTCCTCGACGAGGCGGATGCGGCCCGCCTCAAGGTCGCGAAGTTCAAACCCGCCATCGTGCTGCTGATGGCGGGTGAATGGGTGGGGGAGCGACTCCGTGCCGGTCAACTGGCGCCGCCGCTGGCCCAGTCGATGGAAATGTCGCTGAATCAGCTCAGCACGGCGCTGGGCGGCTGCGAGCGGCTGGCCGGCACGCCGATCCCGTTCACCTACTCCGTCATCATCCATCGGTGCATCTACCTGTACTGCATGCTGCTGCCGTTCGGCCTGCTGGATTCGATCGGGCTGATGACGCCGGTGATCGTCTGCTTTATCGCCTACACCTTCTTCGCGCTGGAGGCGCTCAGCGCCGAGATCGAGGAGCCGTTCGGCGAGGAACCCAATGATCTGGCGCTGACCGCCATGTCCTACATGATCGAATCGACGGTGCTGGAGATGATCGGCGARGCCCCCAAGAGCGCCGCGCCGGCCCACCGGGACTTCATCCAGACCTGACSTTCGCGCCATTTCCCTTTGCGGCGTTCCCGGCCTATGCTGAAGCATCGCGCTGCATGCGGCGTGCCTGCCCACCCCATCCATGGCCAACGCCTCTGCACCGCGTGACGCGCCTGCCTCCCCGTGGCGGCGCTGGTTGCCCGGACTGGCAACCCTGGCGACCTACCAGCCAGCCTGGCTACCCCGTGACATCGCTGCCGGATTGGTCCTGACCACGATGCTGGTRCCGGTGGGCATCGCCTATGCCGAGGCATCGGGCGTGCCCGGCGTCTATGGCCTGTACGCGACGATCGTCCCCTTGCTGGCCTACGCGCTGTTCGGCCCGAGCCGAATTCTGGTGCTGGGGCCGGATTCCGCGCTGGCGGCGCCGATTCTGGCCGTCGTCATTACCGCTTCCGCCGGCGATCCGGCGCGCGCCATCGCCACAGYCAGCCTGATGGCCATCGTTTCCGGCCTGTTTTGCATCGTGCTGGGGCTGCTGCGCCTTGGGTTCATCACCGAGCTGCTGTCGAAGCCGATCCGCTACGGCTATATGAATGGCATTGCGCTGACCGTGCTGGTCAGCCAACTGCCGAAACTGTTCGCCATCCAGATCGAGGATGCCGGGCCGTTGCGCGAGTTGTGGGAGCTGGGCCGGGCGATTGCCGATGGCCAGACCAACGGCTACAGCTTCGCGGTGGGGGCGGCCAGCCTGGTCGTGATCCTGCTGCTCAAGCGCTTCGAGCGGGTTCCCGGCATCCTGATCGCCGTGATCCTGGCCACGCTGGCGGTCGCCTTGTTCCATCTGGATAGCCGCGGCGTGAAGATCCTCGGCGAAATTCCGCAGGGCCTGCCGGCGTTTGCGGTGCCGTGGCTCAGCGAGGCGGATCTGGTCAAGATCGTGCTCGGCGGCTGCGCCGTGGCGCTGATCGCGTTTGCCGATACCAGCGTGCTGTCGCGCACCTTCGCGGCGCGCGCGCATATGCGCGTGGACCCGAATCAGGAGATGGTGGCGCTCGGCGCCGCTAATCTGGCGGCGGGCTTTTTCCAGGGCTTTCCGATCAGCAGCAGCGCGTCACGCACCCCGGTGGCGGAGGCGGCCGGCGCACGCACGCAGTTGACCGGCGTGGTCGGCGCCGTCGCCGTGGCGGCGCTGTTGATGTTCGCGCCCAACCTGCTGCGCTACCTGCCCACCAGCGCGCTGGCCGCCGTGGTCATCGCCGCAGCGATCGGGCTGTTCGAGTTCAAGGACCTGCAGCGCATCTTTCGCATCCAGCAATGGGAGTTCTGGCTGTCGATGCTGTGCTTTGCCGGCGTGGCTGTGTTCGGCGCGATTCCCGGCATCTGCCTCGCCGTGGTGGTGGCGGTGATCGAGTTCCTGTGGGACGGCTGGCGGCCGCACTTCGCGGTGCTGGGCCGGGTGCCCGGGCTGCGCGGCTATCACGACATGAAGCGCTACCCCGAGGCGGCGCGCATCGACGGGCTGGTGCTGTTTCGCTGGGATGCGCCGCTGTTCTTCGCCAATGCCGAGCAATTCCAGCAACGGCTCACCGAGGCGGTGGCGGACTCGCCCACCCCGGTGCGCCGCGTGGTGGTGGCCGCCGAGCCGGTCACCAGTGTCGACGTCACCTCGGCGGACATGCTGCGCGAACTGAGCCACGCCCTGAGCGCGGACGGCATCGCCCTGCATTTCGCCGAGATGAAGGACCCKGTCCGCGACAAGCTCAGGCGCTTCGAACTGACCGAGGTCTTCAGCAATGATCGCTTTCATCCCACCGTGGGCAGCGCAGTGGATGACTATCTGAATTTGCCGGCAGACCCCGCGCGCCCGGGCTGACGCGGCTAGCGTGGCCGCGCTTTCACTCCGTCCACCCGCCGCCCAGCGCGCGGAACGTCGCCACGGCTGCGCGGGCGTTGTCGGCGCGCACGCTGGCCTGCTGGTCACGCGCCGCCAATAGCAGGCGGTCTTCTTCGAGGACTTCRAACAGGCTGACCGCGCCGCCCTTRTAGGCYTCCTCGGCGGCGCCGCGCGAGCGGGCGTGGGCTGCCACTTCCACGGCCAGTTCCCGGCTTTGTACCTCCAGCTGGGTCAGCGCGATGATCGCGTTCTCCACGTCCTCGGTGGCGCGCAGCATGGACTTGCGATAGTTGGCCAGGGCCTCGGCRTTGGCGCCCTTGGCCTGTGCCACCTCGGCATCCACCCGGCCGAAATCGAACAGTCTCCAGCGCAGCCCGGCGATAGCGGCGGGCTGGAATGCCGACGCGGTGAACAGCGTGCTGGCGGTCAGGCTCTCGAAACCGAGCAGGGCCGATATCGACACCTTCGGGTAGTACTCCGCCGTGGCAACGCCGATCTGGGCGTTCGATGCCGCCAAACGGCGTTCGGCCGCGATCACGTCCGGCCGGCGTTGCAGCAGGTTGGCCGGCCCTTGCGCCACGGAGATCTGCGGTACGGTCATACGCTCGGTGGGCGTCGTCAGTTCGGCGCTGTAGGTGCCCGGCTGCGCGCCCATCAACACGTCGAGGCGGTTGAGCTGGGTCTCCAGTTCGATCTGCAACGGCGGGAGGGTGACGCGGGTCTGCGCGAGCTGTGCTTCCGCCTGAGCCCGTTCGCGCTCGGCGCCGATGCCATCGGCCAGGCGCAGTTGCACCAGCTCCAGCAGCCTGGCATTGGTGCGTACCTGTTCCTGTGCGATGGCGATGCGTTGCTGCGCGCCGCGCACGCGGAAGTAGGCATCGGCGGCTTCCGCCACCACCAGCACGCGCACGCCCAGATGCTCGGCTTCGGCGGCCTGGGCTTCCGCGCTGGCCGCCTCGGCGCCCCGGCGCAGGCCACCGGCCACATCGATCTCCCAGCTTGCCCCCACGCCCGTGCTGTACRGCGTCTGGTTGCGGTCATAGCCCGGCAGGTTTCTGCCCAGCCTGCCTTGCGGCCCTTCCAGAGACTGGCGCTGCTTGCCGACGCTGGCGGAGAACGACCCCTGCGGCAGCAATTCGGCACCGGCCCGGCGCGCGGCGGCGCGGGCCTGATCCACGCGGGCGATGGCCGCCGCCAGATCCAGGTTCTGCTCCAGCGCGCGCTGGATGACCCGCGTSAGCGCGGGATCGTCGAAGCCCAGCCACCAGCTATCCAGTGACGGTGCGGGCTGGGTGGCTTCGCGGGCAGCCAGGGCCGCGGCATGCGGRTAGGCCGCCGGCATATTCGCATCGGGCGCGTGGTAGTCCGGGCCGGCTGCGCAGGCGGCGAGGGTGGCGGCGATCAGGGTAGAGAGAAGGCGCGGGAGACCGGCGCGGGTGGGGCGGGGCGAATGAAGCGGCATTGCGGACACCTTTCGACAGCAACTAGGGAGAATTGCATCAACTAACTTGCATGATGATAGTGACTAGTCTAGACTAACTTTCAAATTGATAGCAACGTGTATTTCAAGGAGTCCGGAGATGCAGAAAAAGCCACTTGGCGAGACGCCGTGCCCCATCGCCCGCACGGTTGCCCGGGTCGCTGACAGCTGGAGCGTGCTGATCCTGCGCGAGGCGTTCTACGGCATCACCCGCTTCGATGCGTTCCAGCAGAAYCTGGACATCGCCCCGAACATGCTGACCCGCCGCCTGAACTCGCTGGTGGAGGAGGGCATGYTGGAGCGCCSCCAATACTGCGAGCGCCCGCCGCGCTTCGAATACATCCTGACGGACCGCGGCCGTGACTTCCGCCAGGTGCTGCTGGCGATGCTCGCCTGGGGTAACAGGCATCTCGCGCCCGAAGGCGAAAGCGTGCAACTGGTGGAYCGYCAGACCGGCGAGCGCGTCGAGCCGGTGCTGGTGGATGCCGCCAGCGGACGTCCCATCGTCGGACACGATTTCCACGTCGTGCCCGGCCCCGCCGCCACCGAGCGCCTGCGCCAGCGGCTGGAGCGCTCGGCCGAGGCCTGAGTCGATCCCCTGAATCCATCCCCTTTTATCAACACCGCTGCGCAGGCAGCGGGCAATCCCCGCATGCAGAGAGGAAGTGCCATGAGCAGCGATGCGCTGACTGAACGGGTCGGAGCCGACTCTATTCCCGCGACGAAATCCAAGGTCAGCGCCAAGCGSCTGCTGGCGACTGGCCTGTTGGTAGCGGCCGGGCTGGCCGGGGTGGGCTACGGCTACCACTGGTGGACATCCGCCCGGTTCGTGGAAAGCACCGACGATGCCTACGTCGGCGGCGATGTCACAGTGATTGGCGCCAAGGTGGGCGGCTATATCGCGGAAGTGGCGGTGACCGACAACCAGTCCGTCCGCGCCGGTGACCTGCTGGTGCGCATCGACGACCGCGACTATCGCGCCGCGCTGGCCAAGGCCGAGGGCGCCGTGGCGGCCCAGCAGGCACTGCTGGCCAACCTCGATGCGACGGCGCGCTTGCAGGAGGCGGTGATCGGGCAGGCCAAGGCTGGCATTGCGTCGACCAACGCCGACACCGTGCGCGCCCGAGACGACCAGGCCCGCTACGCCAGCCTGGTGGCCAAGGCGGCGGTCTCGATCCAAAGCTCCCAAAAGGCGGATTCGGACTACAAGCAGGCGCAGGCCAATGGCGAGCGCGCGCGTGCGTCGCTGCTCGCCGCGCAGCGCCAACTGGATGTGATCGGCACGCAGAAGCAGCAGGCGCAGGCCGCGCTGGCGCAGGCGATTGCCGAGCGGGACATCGCCAAACTGAACCTGAGCTATACGGAACTGCGCGCGCCCGTGGATGGCACCGTGGG
>NZ_JBFREV010000037.1:0-58966 GCF_052114485.1 Cupriavidus sp. KB_39 | reverse complement strand
CTGACCTTGCCACCGACGGTGAAGCGAGTGGTGGCACAGACCACGGCGATATTTGTGACCGCTGCGGTCACACCGGCCCCGGCGCCGCCTGCCACCGAGCAGACCTGTCCGGCCGGCTGCTGGGCGATGGTGACCGCGTAGCCGCCGTTATGCGCCACGGGCGTGGCGAAGGTAAAGCTGCCGTCGGCGGACAGCGTCAGCGCATCCTGCCAGTTGTTTTGAAGCACCAGTTGGCTGCCGGCGGCGAGGCCGGCGAGGGTGCCGCCAATGGCGTACGGGCCGGGTGGGGCCGGCACTGTGGGCGCCGTGGGCACTGCCGGTGCCTCGGTGGATTCGTCCGCCGCGCATCCGCCCAACAGCAGGGCGGTGAACAGCGCGAGGCATGGCAGAAAGGCGGCTTGTACGCGCAAAGGCCGCGCGGCGTGGCGCCAGCGCAGGAGATGGCTCATGATTGGACCCGTTTGTGATTATTGTTGATAAGTCAAGCGACAGAAACGTAGCAAGAAAACCGGCGTGAATCAATACGGCGCGATCCATCCCCGCTTCGTGTTGGACGCTGAAATGAAAAAACCCCTTGCACAGCGGTGCAAGGGGTTTGCGGACCGGTCTGGCAAGGCCTACGCCGCCAGTTGCTGCGGCGCCACGCCGAAGTGCGGATGCCGGGAGAACAGGTCGGCCGCCCAGTTCACGAAGACCCGCACTTTCGCCGACAGGTGGCGGTTCTGCGGGTACATCGCCGAAATCGGYAAYTCCTCGGTCTGCCAGTCACCCATGACCTCGACCAGCCGGCCGCTCTGGACGTAGGGCTCCGCCATYGCCCGCGAAATCTGGGCGATGCCGTGGCCTTCCAGCGCGCAGCCGATGTAGACRTCGGCGTCGTTGGTGGAGATGGCCGAGGGCAGCAGGATCTCGCTGCTCTCGCCGCCGCGTGACAACGTCCACGGCATTTCGCGGCCGTGCCGGTTGGACAGATAGTTGATGGCCTTGTGCTGCGCCAGCTCGGTCAGGTCGGCGGGTGTGCCAAAACGCCGCAGGTAGATCGGCGAGGCAAAGAACGCCAGTTTGACCTGGCCCAGGCGCCGCGCCACCATCGCCTCATCCAGCGAGCCCACGCGCAGCACCAAGTCCACGCCTTCCTGGAGCAGATCGATCGGCTTGCCGTTGATGGTCAGCTCGAGCTTCAGTTCCGGGTAGGCGTTGTAGAAATCGTGCAGGTTGGGAATCAGCACCATCCGCGCGAGGCCGGCCGTGGTGTCCACGCACAAGGTGCCGCGTGGCGAGTTGTTATGGCGCGTGAGCGACTGCTCGGCTTCCTCCACGTCCGCCAGAATGCGCACGCAGCGTTCGTAATAGGCGGCGCCGTCCGTGGTCACGCTGATGCGCCGCGTGGTCCGGTGCAGCAGCTTGACGCCGAGATGGGTCTCCAGGTTCTGGATCAGGCGGGTGAGCGTGGCTTTTGGCAGGTCCAGGGACTCCGCCGCGCGCGCAAAGCTGCCGACATCCACCACCCGAGTGAATGCCTGCATAGAGACAAGACGATCCATGATGTTGCTTCCGAAAGGGGTGAGACCGGGGGCTACGTTCCGAAGGATGGTGTCTGGCGGGAGTGGGGTCGCGCATGTCAAGTGCGTGCCCTGGGTTTGCTGCCGGCGGTCCGCCAGTGGCGGCCGGAGCGGGGATGGGTGGAGGTCTGGGGGCTCGGTGGCGGGCGCGGTTCCCCAACCGTGCGTGCACCGAGGACCGGAGTGAATCACATTTCCGGTGTCCTTGCCAAGCGTGTGGTTTCACTTCTCGCAACACTCTGGCGATTATTCCACTCCAGAAACAGTGCGTTGGCAATCTCCAGCTTTATCCCAATCGGGTCAATCACCATAATTCGTTGCATCGCAACACAGTATCGACGGCCCGTGCAGGCGTCGTAACCACCATGTCAAAGACCGTGAATCCCATCACCCCCGCCGTGAAACCGGCTGCAGGCAAGGGAGAAGCGCGCGCTGAGCAATACATGGTGGCGAGCGGCGACCGCGAGATCAAGGTCTGCGTGGCCTATCCCGCCGGGTATGCACCGGCGGCGGGCAGCACCGAGTTGCTGCCGTGGCTGGTGTACCTGCACGCGGGCGGTTTTGTCGAAGGTGGCGTGGAAGCGGCACAGGCATTGGCGCGGGATCTGGCGAAGTCGGTCCCGGCCGTGGTGGTGACGCCGGCGTATTCGCTGGCGCCTGACCATCCGTTTCCGGCCGCGCCGGAAGATGCGGTGAATACGGCGGTCTGGGTGCTCAAGCACGCCAAGAAGCTGAAGGTGGACAAGCTGCGCTTCGCGCTGGTCGGCGAGGAAGCCGGCGGCAATCTCGCGATTGCGCTGGCGCAGATGCTGCGTGACCGCGGCCTGCCGCAGCCCGCCGGGCAATGGCTGATCCGCCCCGTAACGGACCCGTGCCTCCAGCACGCGTCGATGTGCACGACCGGCCAGGTGCCGATGGAGATGCTGCGCCGCCTGGCCTGCAACTATCGTGATTACCTGCCCACGCCGGCCGCCAGCGTGCACCCGTATGCGGCACCGGCCATGGCATCGCGCYTGGTGGGGCTGCCGTCCACGCTGGTGCAGGTGGCCGAGAAAGATGCGTTGCGCGCCGAGGGCGAAGCCTTCGCGGCAAAACTCGTCAAGGCGGGCATTCCGGCCCGCACCCTGATCATGCCCGGCGCCTGTGGCGACGGGGTGGAAGAATCCCATGAGCAGTGCCAGGCATGGGTCAACGAAGGTGCGCGGTTCTTGCGCGAGTGTTTTGCGCAAACCGACGATACCTCATCACCGGCCGAACGCCGGCCCGGCGCTCAAGGAGCCTGAGCGACCGGAGCAAGTTAGCCAGCGCCCTTYGAGGCTGGCAGCGGTAGTGGCATAGCCCCGTCCATCCAGGCGGGGACGAACCCTTGTTTCCCATTTTTCCGGGCCTTCCAGCCCGGCGGGGGGCGTTCGGCCTTTTGCTTTTCCAGTTGAAGAAAACCCGACGAACACGGAGTGAAGAAAAATGAATCATCAGTCTCGACGCACGCTGATCGCCATTGCCATCGTGGCAATCCTGGGCGCCGGCGTGGCGACCTCGGTTCTGCGTCCCTGGCACGGCGGGGAAGCACAGGCCAACCCGGCACCGTCCGCCCCTGCGGTGGAAGTGGCGGCGGCTGTGGGGCAGACCATCACCGAATGGGATGAATTCTCGGGCCGCATCGAGGCCGTGGACCGCGTGGAGATTCGTCCGCGCGTCTCCGGCACCATCGACACGGTGCATTTCCGCGAAGGCTCCATCGTGAAGAAGGGCGATCCGCTGTTCACGATCGACCCGCGTCCCTATGCGGCCGAAGTGGCCCGTGCCGACGCCGCGCTGAACGCGGCCCAGGTGCGCGCCAGCCACGCGCAGAGCGAAAAGGTACGCGCCCAGCGCCTGCTGGATGACAACGCCATTTCGAAGCGCGAGTTCGACGAGCGCATCAACGCTGCCAGCGAGACCACCGCCGACGTGCGTGGCGCGCAGGCTGCGCTGGAAGTGGCGCGCCTGAACCTGAGCTACACGCGCATCGTTGCACCGGTTTCGGGCAAGGTGTCGCGTGCGGAAATCACGGTGGGCAACCTCGTGGCGGCGGGTGCGGCTTCGCCGCCGCTGACCACGGTGGTGTCGGTCTCGCCGGTGTACGCGAGCTTCGACGTGGACGAGCAGAGCTACCTGCGCTACACGGCGCCGGGCGCCGGCGGCGGCAAGAACGACCTGCCGGTGTTCGTCGGCCTGGCCAACGAGGACGACTACCCGCACAAGGGCAAGATCCACTCGGTGGACAACCGCCTCGATACGCGCAGCGGCACCATCCGCGTGCGCGCGGTGTTCGACAACGCCGACGGCCGCCTGCTGCCGGGCCTCTATGCCAAGGTCAAGCTCGGGGGCGGCACGCCGCACCCGGCGGTGCTGATCAATGACCGCGCCATCGGCACGGACCAGGGCAAGAAGTTCGTGCTGGTGGTGGACAAGGCCAACAAGCTGGTCTACCGCGAGGTGAACCTCGGGCCGTCGTTCGAAGGGCTGCGCGTGATCCGCAAGGGTCTGCAGCCGGGCGAGAACATCGTCGTGAATGGCCTGATGCGCGTGCGTCCGGGCGATACCGTGGCGCCGAAGCCGGTGGCCATGGCCTATCGCAGCGAACTCGAACCGCGTGGCACCACGCCGGACCGCAAGCAGGCTGCCGAGGACAAGGCGGGCCAGGCCGACAAGCCTGCCGAAGCCGCAGCGGCCAAGACCGTGAGCTGAGCACTACCCCGCAGTACGCACAGGTAGCTTAATTTTTTCTCCCTTGCAGCATATGGCGTCCGCTCCGGCGGACGGCCAGGGGGAGTGCTTTCGCCGAGACCAAGATGAATCTCTCGAAATTCTTTATCGATCGCCCGATCTTCGCGGGCGTGTTGTCGGTGCTGATCTTCCTGATCGGCGCCATCTCGATGTTCAAGTTACCGATCTCGGAGTATCCCGAGGTGGTGCCGCCGTCGGTGGTGGTGCGCGCGCAGTTCCCGGGCGCCAACCCGAAGGTGATCGCCGAAACGGTGGCYACGCCGCTGGAAGAGCAGATCAATGGCGTCGAGGACATGCTSTACATGAACTCGCAGGCCAACAGCGACGGCAACCTCACGCTGACGGTGACCTTCAAGCTGGGCACGGACCCGGACAAGGCCCAGCAGCTTGTGCAGAACCGCGTCTCGCAGGCCGAGCCGCGCCTGCCCGAGGACGTGCGCCGCCTGGGTATCACGACCGTCAAGAGCTCGCCCGACCTGACCATGGTGGTCCACCTGGTCTCGCCGAACGACCGCTACGACATGACGTACCTGCGCAACTACGCGCTGATCAACGTGAAGGACCGCCTTGCGCGGATCCAGGGCGTGGGTCAGGTGCAGATGTTCGGCGCGGGCGATTACTCGATGCGCGTGTGGCTGAACCCGGAGAAGATCGCCGAGCGCCATCTTGCCGCGTCAGACGTGGTCAAGGCCATCCGCGAGCAGAACGTGCAGGTGGCRGCCGGTGTGATCGGCCAGTCGCCGTCGCTGCCTGGCACTGACCTGCAACTGTCGGTGAACGCGCAGGGCCGTCTGCAGACCGTCGAGGAATTCGGCGACATCGTCGTCAAGACCTCGTCCGACGGCGTGGTGACCTACCTGAAGGACATCGCCCGCATCGAACTCGGTGCGTCGGAGTACGCGCTGCGCTCGCTGCTGGACAACAAGTCCGCCGTGGCGCTGCCGATCTTCCAGGCACCGGGCTCCAACGCCATCCAGATCTCGGATGACGTGCGCAAGACCATGGCCGAGCTCAAGGAGAACATGCCGGAAGGCGTGGACTACAGCATCGTCTATGACCCCACGCAGTTCGTGCGCCATAGTATCGAGGCCGTGGTTCACACGCTGTTCGAGGCCATCGCGCTGGTGGTGCTGGTGGTGATCCTGTTCCTGCAGACCTGGCGCGCGTCGATCATCCCGCTGCTGGCGGTGCCGGTGTCGATCGTCGGTACCTTCGGCCTGATGCATGCGTTCGGCTTCTCGATCAACGCGCTGTCGCTGTTCGGCCTTGTGCTGGCCATCGGTATCGTGGTGGACGATGCGATCGTGGTGGTGGAGAACGTCGAACGGAACATCGAGGAAGGACTCTCGCCGAAGGAGGCCACCTACAAGGCCATGCGCGAAGTGAGCGGCCCGATTATCGCCATCGCGCTGACGCTGATCGCCGTGTTCGTGCCGCTGGCCTTCATGACGGGCCTGACCGGCCAGTTCTACAAGCAGTTCGCGCTGACGATCTCGATCTCGACGATCATCTCGGCCTTCAACTCGCTGACGCTGTCGCCGGCGCTGTCGGCCCTGCTGCTGCGCGGCCATGATGCGCCGAAGGACTGGCTCACGCGTGGCATGGACAAGGTCTTCGGCGGCTTCTTCAAGCGCTTCAACCGCTTCTTCCACCGCAGCTCGGACAACTATGGCCGCGGCGTGACGGGTGTGATCCGTCGCAAGGGYGCRGTGTTCGGCGTCTATGCCGTGATGCTGGTGGCSACGTGGGGCGTGTTCCAGATGGTGCCGAAGGGCTTCGTGCCGGCGCAGGACAAGCAGTACCTGGTGAGCTTTGCCAAGCTGCCGGACGGCGCCACGCTGGACCGTACGGAAGACGTGATCCGCCGCATGTCGGATATCGCCCTCAAGCATCCGGGCGTGGAATCGGCCATTGCGTTCCCGGGCCTGTCGATCAACGGCTTCACCAACAGCCCGAGCGCCGGCATTGTGTTTGTCTCGCTCGATCCGTTCGATCAGCGCAAGAGCAAGGAGTTGTCCGGCGATGCCATCGCAGCGGATCTGAACAAGCAGTACGGTGCGATCCAGGACGCGTTCATCGCCGTGTTCCCGCCGCCGCCCGTGCAGGGCCTGGGCACCATCGGCGGTTTCAAGCTGATGATCGAGGATCGCGCCGCGCTGGGTTATGACGCGCTGTTCGATGCGACCAATGCGTTCATGGGCAAGGCACGCGCCACGCCGGAGCTGGCTGGCATCTTCAGCAACTACCAGGTGAACGTGCCGCAGCTCGACGTGCAGCTGGACCGTACCAAGGCCAAGCAGCTCGGCGTGCCGGTGACGGACGTGTTCGATACGCTGCAGACCTACCTTGGCTCGGCGTACGTGAACGACTTCAACAAGTTCGGCCGTACGTATCAGGTGAAGGTGCAGGCAGATGCGCAGTTCCGCGCCCATGCCGAGGACATCCTGCAACTGAAGACCCGCAACGTGAATGGCGACATGGTGCCGCTGTCCTCGCTGGTCCAGGTGAAGCAGGGCTTTGGCCCGGACAGCGTGGTGCGCTACAACGGCTTCACGGCCGCTGACATGAACGGCGGTCCGGCACCGGGCTTCTCGTCGGGTCAGGCGCAGGCTGCAGCCGAGCGCATCGCCGCCGAAACGCTGCCGAAGGGTATCAAGTTCGAATGGACCGAGCTGACCTATCAGGACATCCTGGCCGGCAACGCGGGTGTGTGGATCTTCCCGCTGTGCGTGCTGCTGGTGTTCCTGGTGCTGGCAGCCCAGTACGAGAGCCTGACGCTGCCGCTGGCCGTGATCCTGATCGTACCGATGAGCCTGCTGGCCGCCATGACCGGCGTGTGGCTGACGCGTGGTGACAACAATATCTTCACGCAGATCGGTTTCATCGTGCTGGTGGGGCTGTCCGCGAAGAACGCGATCCTGATCGTCGAATTCGCACGGGAACTGGAGCACCACGGCCGTACGGTGGTGCAGGCCGCGATCGAAGCGAGCCGCCTGCGTCTGCGCCCGATTCTGATGACGTCGTTCGCGTTCATCATGGGTGTGGTGCCGCTGGTGGTSTCSWCCGGCGCYGGCTCGGAAATGCGTCATGCGATGGGCGTGGCGGTGTTCGCGGGCATGCTCGGCGTGACGTTCTTCGGCCTGTTCCTGACGCCGGTGTTCTACGTGGCGCTGCGCCTGTGGGCCACCCGTGGCCAGCGTAAGGCCGTGGCGAATGACGCCTCGGCTTCGCACGCGGTGGCATCGGCGGAATAAGCCAATCAGAGACATGAAAGCAAAAAGGGAACACATCATGATTGCGCAATTGACACGCACGCTGCCCCGCCTGGCCACACTGGCCGCCGCGCTGGTGCTGGCGGGCTGCTCGCTGGCGCCGACCTACAAGGTGCCCGAGACCGCCTCCGTGCCCGCGTTCAAGGAAGCGGAAGCGGCGCAGGCCGAAGGCGCGCAGTGGAAGACCGCTACGCCGGCCGAGGGCCAGCATCGCGGTGACTGGTGGAAGGTATTCGGCGATGCCGACCTGGACCGCCTGATCACGGCCGCCAACGGCAGCAACCAGGACCTCGCTGCCGCAGCCGCCCGGCTGAAGCAGGCGCGGGCCTTCATGGGCGCGACCGAGGCCGACCTCTATCCGCAACTGAGCGTCGGGCTCGATCCGACGCGTACGCAGGCGTCAGCCGCCTCGCAGGGCCTGCCTGACGGCACCCGTGTGTCGCCGCAGACCGTGTACAAGGCCCGTGCCTTCGCCAGCTACGAGCTGGACCTGTTCGGCCGCGTGGCCAGCAGTGTGAACGCCGCCCGGGCAGACACCCAGGCTGCCGAGGATCTGTATCGCTCGGTGCAACTCGCGCTGCAGGCTGACACCGCGCAGGCCTACTTCGCGCTGCGCACGCTGGATAGCGAACGCGAACTGCTGAACGCGACGATCAAGCTGCGCGAGGATGCGCTGTCGCTGCTGAAGAAGCGCTACGACGCCGGCGAGACTACCGACCTCGATCCGGCCCGTGCCGAAGCCGAACTGGGCACCGCGCGCGCGGACCTGGCCGGTATCGAGCGTCGCCGCGCCAATCAGGAGCATGCGCTGGCCGTGCTGACCGGCGTGCCGCCGGCGCAGTTCACGCTGGCTGCGCGGCCGTTCGACACGGCACCTGTGGCGGTGCCGGCCGGCCTGCCGTCGGAGCTGCTGGAGCGCCGTCCCGATATCGCCGCCGCCGAGCGGCAGATGGCGGCCGCCAACGCGCGGATCGGCGTGGCGAAGGCCGCGTTCTTCCCGCGTATCTCGCTGACCGCGCTGTTCGGCTTCGAATCGGCCGATCTGTCGAACCTGTTCAAGTGGTCGTCGCGTACGTGGATGCTGGGGCCGCTGATTGGCACGACCGTCGCGCAGACCGTGTTCGACGGTGGCCGCAACAGYTCSAATCTGGCCGGCGCCCGCGCCGCGCACGAGGAAACCGTGGCGTCGTACCGGCAGACCGTGCTGGTGGCCTTCCGCGAAGTGGAAGACAGCCTGGCCGACGTGCGCTGGCTGAGCCAGCAGGGTACGGCGCTKGACGGCGCGCTGGCCGGCGCCCGCCGCGCGCAGCGCATCTCGCGCAGCCGCTACGATGCCGGTGCGGTCGATTACCTGACCGTGATCGACGCGGACCGCACGGTGCTTCAGTCGCAGCGTGAGGCTAATCAGGTCGCGGGCCTGCGCGCAGCGGCGACGGTGTCGCTGGTGCGCAGCCTCGGCGGCGGCTGGGGTCCGCTGCCGGAGTCGGTGGCGGCCAACGGCACCGCGCAACCGGCGGCGCAACAAACCGCCCAGTAGCCTAGGCAGTAAGCGGCGTAACAAGTCGTAAGCCCCGGCAGGGGCACGCTGGCGCGAGGTATCCAGAGCACTACACTGGATGCATCGCGCCAGTTTCTTYTTGTAGCGGCGCCATGAAAGAGGAGGGCGCCATGCCATCGAGACTGCTTGTTGCCATGATGGCGGCCACCCAGTTGTCGCTGGGCATGCTGTGGCCCCAGTGGGCAGGCGCCCAGCCCTCGACCACGGGATCGATCGCGGTAGGCGGCTCGGCGCATGTGAAGGGGCCAGTCACGGTGCAGGGCACCCTGAGCGTGGACGGCAGCGTCTACGCAGAGGGTCCAATCACTGCTGCGTGGTTCTCCTCCCCGGGGCGCGGCTATCCGCCGCCGCCGGCGCGCGGCCTGCTCAAGGTGTTCCATGGGCCGTTGACGGTACATGGCACGATGGTGGTGCACGGCGACCTGCATGTCGATGGGCCGCTCACGGTCACCGGCCCGCTCGAGGCCGGCGGTGGCATCGACGCCGGCGGCCCGATGGTGGAGCGGCAGGCGCGCTAGGCCAGCCGGGCGATCCGTCCCGCCGCGAATGCTGCACAATGGCGGCTTCGTCGACTCCCGCAACTCGCCATGGCAAAAGGGGCAGCAGCCAGCCCGCAACTGGGCCTCAAGAGCATTGCAATGTTCGAAGCCGCCAAGGGCGCGCTCGTCATCCTGGCCGGCATCGGCCTCGTGGCGCTGCTGCACCGCGACGCGCAGGCACTGGCGGAAGCCATCGTCAGCCGCTTCCATATCAACCCGGCGAGCCGGTATCCCACCATCTTCCTGTCGCTGCTTGCCCATCCCACGGATGGGCGGCTCTGGGCCATTGGCGGCTCGGCCGCGATGTACGCGCTGATGCGGTTCACCGAAGCCTATGGCCTCTGGCGTGGGCGCGCATGGGGCAACTGGCTCGGCGTGTGGTCCGGCGGCATCTATATTCCGGTGGAGGTTTACGAGGCGATCCGCCATCCCACATGGCTCCATGTGGGGCTGGCCGTGGCSAACGCGCTCGTGGTGGCCTACCTCGTGATGGGGCTGGCGCGGCACCGCGTGACGTGACGAGCGCGCGCCAAAATCTGCTAAGGTAGACAGCAAGCCGCTTCGCGGCGCATTGCTGACTGATCGGAAGACTCTGATCCCACCCGAACACGAGACCATCATGATTCACGAAATCGCCCAGATCACCATCAAGCCCGGCATGGAGTCGCAGTTCGAAGGCGCTGTGGCGCAGGCCAAGCCGCTGTTCCTGCGTGCGCGCGGCTGCCACGGCATGAACCTGCGACGCTCGATCGAGCAGCCGTCGCAATACGCGCTCGTGGTGGCCTGGGAAACCGTGGAAGACCACATGGTCCACTTCCGCGAGTCCGACGACTTCCAGACCTGGCGCAAGCTCGTGGGCGACTGCTTTGCCGCGCCGCCCCAGGTGCATCACGTCACCACCGTGCTCTGACCCGGAGGTTGCGCATGGCGACACCCCAGGAGCGCCCACGGCATTTCTCGATGCTACGCGACCTGCAGCTGGCCGATTTTTTTACACTGGCCAACGCGGCGTGCGGAATGGGATCGGTATTTTTTGCCATGTACTACGTGGCCGAGCCGATGCTGACCTATTTCTACATCGCCGCGGCGCTGGCGCCGGCAGCCTTCATCTTCGATGTGCTCGACGGCCGTATCGCGCGCTGGCGCCACGCCCATTCGGCGCTGGGCCGCGAACTCGATTCGCTGTCTGACATCATCTCGTTCGGGGTGGGCCCGGCCACGCTGGCCTTCGCCGCCGGCATGCGCGGCGGCTGGGACCTCGCCGCGCTGATCTACTTCGTCTGCTGCGGCGTCAGCCGGCTGGCACGCTTCAACGTGACCGCCGAAACGCTGGCCGAGGGCACCGGCAAGGTCAAGTACTTCGAAGGCACCCCGATCCCGACCAGCGTGGTCCTGACCGGCATCCTGGCCTGGTGCGCCGCCGCTGGCCGCATCGGCGATGCCCTGCCCGCCGGCGCCTGGCTGATCGGCCCCGGCACCTTCCACCCGATGGCGCTGCTGTTCGTCCTGAGCGGCTCGTTCATGATCAGCAAGACGCTGCGGATTCCGAAGTTTTAGGGCGTTTTCGTCCTGCCGCCGGATGGGCTATACTTAGCTAAGAAGATTAGCTAGGATAAAAGATGCCAACCATCAACATGCATGAGGCCAAGAGTCAGTTGTCCAGGCTGGTGGATGCGGTCGAGTCCGGCCTGGAGACCGAAGTCATCATTGCCCGCAATGGGAAGCCGGCCGCGAGGCTGGTGCCGATATCGGCTTCGGTGGATGTGTCCAGGCGCATCGGCGGCGGCAGGGCGTTGTTCGGGGCGGTGATGGACGACACGACGCTGGCCAAGTTCAACGAAGTGGACGAGGACGTTGCCGCGCTSTTCTATGGGGAGCGTGAATGAGGCTGCTGCTGGATACGCACATCGCCTTGTGGGCGGCCTTCGATGCCCCCCAATTGCCGCCAGCCGCCGCCGAGTTGATCGCCAATCCCATCAACGACATCTTTGTGTCCACGGYCAGCCTGTGGGAGATTGGGATCAAGTCGTCCATCGGCAAGCTCGAACTCACGGCTRCGCAAGCCTCGACTGTGTTCGACTTGTGTGGATACCGCTCCCTGGACCTGACCAAGCTGCATGCGCGCACGCTTGACGGACTCGCGCTGAATCCGAACCACAAGGATCCGTTCGACCGCATGCTGGTGGCACAGTCCCTGTCAGAAGGCATGACGCTGCTGACGGCGGATGCCAAGATGTCCGGCTACCATCCGGTGCTGGTCCGCATTGTGTGATCATCGCGATAAAAACAACCAGGAGATTCGGCGATGCAAGACAAGACGGTGCAAGGTATGTCCCGGGCCCGGCTGGAGCGGGTCGAGCAGTTCCTCGATACCAACTACGTATCCAGCGGCAAGCTGCCCGGCACGCTGGTCCAGGTGTGGCGGCGCGGCGAAGTCGTGCTGAATTCCGTGCTGGGCGTGGCCGACCGCGAGCGGCAGACGCCGCTGGCCGAGGATTCGATCTTCCGCATCTACTCGATGACGAAGCCGATCACCTCGGTGGCGATCATGATGCTGGTGGAGGAGTGCAAGATCGCCCTCGATGATCCTGTCAGCAAGTACATCCCGTCCTGGGAGAACCTCGGCGTTTATGCGGGCGGCTATATGGATAGCTTCCAGACCCGGCCGGCCAAGCGCCAGATGCTGGTGGTGGACCTGCTGCGCCATACGTCCGGCCTGACCTACGGCTTCCAGCAGAACAGCAATGTCGATGCCGCCTACCGCAAGCTGAAGATTGCCGACCGGACCACCGAGGGCACGACGCTGGACGACATGGTCGRGCAGTTGTCGAAGCTGCCGCTGGAGTTCTCGCCCGGCGAGGCGTGGAACTACTCGGTTTCCACCGACGTGCTGGGCTATCTGGTCGGCAAGGTCAGTGGCATGCCGTTCGAGAGCTTCGTCAAGCAGCGCATCCTCGATCCACTGGGCATGGTGGACACCGCGTTCCACGTGCCGGAAGACAAGGTCTCGCGCTTCAGCGCCTGCTATGCCGTSGGCGTGCTTGGCTCCAAAGTGGTGTCCCAGGACCGTCCGACACTGCAGGACGACCCGCGCACCAGCCCGTACCTGAAGCCGCCCACGCTGGTTTCCGGCGGCGGCGGGCTCGTTTCCACGGCCGCCGACTACCTGCGCTTTTCGCGCATGCTGCTGCAAGGCGGTGAACTCGATGGGGTGCGCCTGCTCGGCCCCAAGACGCTGGCGCTGATGACCGCCAACCATCTGCCGGGCGGGCAGGACATCCCGCGCCTGTCGCGCTCGATGTTCAGCGAGGCCACCTACGATGGGGTGGGCTTCGGTCTCGGCTTCGCCACCACGGTCACGCCGGCGAGCACGCTGATGCCGGGCAGTGCGGGCGACTTCTTCTGGGGCGGCGCCGCCAGTACCTTCTTCTGGGTCGATCCCCAGGAAGACCTGATCGGCGTGTTCCTGACGCAGCTGCTGCCGTCGTCCGCGTTCCCCGTGCGGCGCCAGTTGCGGACGCTGGTCTATAGCGCGATCACCGAGCCCGGCCCCGCAGCACGTGGCAGGGGCTAAGCCGCCCCCGCGCGCAACTCGGCCCGCACCGAGTGCGCGCGCCGGTGCGCCCCGGGCGGCAGGCCGGTGTGCTTGCGCACCACGGAGCGGAACGCTGACATATCCTGATAGCCGCACTGCTCGGCAATCGCCGTCAGGCTCAGCGTGGTCACCTCCAGCAGATGGCAGGCGCGTTCCGCGCGCAGCTTGTGCAGGAACTGCAGCGGCGACATCCCCACCGATTTCATGAAATGCCGCAGCAGCGTGCGCTCGCTGGTGGCGGCCACCGCTGCCAGCCGCGCCAGGTCGTAGGGATCGGCCAGATGCTGTTGCAGGTGCCGGCGGGCGCGTAGCACCACGCTTTCTCGGGGCGCGTCGCCAGCGCGGAGCCATATCTTCAGCGCCGCGCCGCGCTCGGGCTGGTCCAGCAGGGTATTGCCGACGGTGCGGGCCAGCGCGTCGCCGGCCATGCGCGCCACGGCCCGCTGCATCAGCACGTGGATCTGCTCCATCGCGCGCGCGCTGAGCAGGTTGCCGCTCTCCACGATGGCCTGATCGGCCGGCAGCCGCCGCGCCGGCTCCCCGGCGCGCATCCAGTTCCCGATCAGCCACGGCACGGCCAGCCGCCACGGCTTGGGCAGTGTCAGGCCGACCAGCAGCGCCACCGCCGTGAATGGCGCCACCAGCAGTGCGCCGTTGGCCGCCGCCGCCGCGATGGCCGCGCGCTCGGCATCGATCTTTGATAGCAGCAGTTCCAGCCCGGCGATATGGTCGAACAGCGGCGGGCCGATCACGACCATGCTGTCGCTGTCGGCCTGCGCGAGGGCGTCCAGCCCGACCACCTCGGCCCGCATGACCTCGGCGGCGGCGCGCCAGCGATCGGGCTCGGCTGCTGCGATCCGCCACTGGAAGGGCGTGGCGTGGCCGCGCCGCCGTGGCTGCATGGAGGCGAGCGTGTTCGCGATCATCAGCGTATCGGCCGCCACGGCCAGCGTGGAGACCGCCACGGCGGGATAGCAGATCAGATAGACGATGGTCATCGGAGCGGGGGCGGCGCCGCATGGCGGCATTGCCACCAATTCTGGCGAGATTCCCCCTACCTGTCATGCCCCGATTTACCCGACCATTGGCCACGCGGCACCCAGAACAATCACAAGAGACGGAGAGAGACAGATGAAGCATCGCATTGCGCGAGGCGCGATCGCGCTCGCCACGCTGGCCCTGGCAGCCACCGCGCTGACCGGCTGCGCCACCAGCGGGGGATATGGCAGCGAGCAGGGCCTGAGCGCGGAAATCCGGCGCACGTCGTACGGCATTCCGCACATCCGTGCCAACGACTACGCCGGCGTGGCGTTCGGCATGGCCTACGCCTATGCGCAGGAAAACGTCTGCCTGATGGCCGACCAGCTTGTTACGGTCAGCGGCGAGCGCTCGGCCGTGTTCGGCCCGGACCAGACCACCGAGGTCTCGTTCAAGCGCATGCGCAACACTGACGCAGACGCGTTCTTCCGCGCGATTCTGGACGACGACGCCCTGCAGGCCGGCATGGCCACGCAGTCGCCCGAGGCGCGCGAACTGCTGCGCGGCTACATCGCCGGCTACAACCGCTATCTGCGCGATACCCCGCCGGCGCAGCGCCCCGCCGCCTGCCGCAATGCCGCGTGGGTGCGGCCCATCACCGCGCTGGACATGGCGCGGCTGGCCGAGGAAAAGAGCATCCAGGCCAGCGCCGGCGCCCTCGCGGCCGGCATCCTGGCCGCTGCGCCGCCTGCCGCCGGCAAGGCTGCTGCGGCGCTGTCCGACAAGATCGATGTCGCGTCGATCGACGTCGACGCCGTCAACCGTGACCTCCAGCTACTCGATCCGCCCATCGGCAGCAACGGCTGGGCCTTCGGCAAGGCCGCCACGGTCAACGGGCGCGGCCTGCTGCTCGGCAAYCCGCACTTCCCGTGGACCACCACCAACCGCTTTTTCGAAGCCCACCTGACCGTCCCGGGCAAGCTGGACGTGATGGGCGCGTCCATCGCCTCGTTCCCCATCATCAGCATCGGCTTCAACAAGGACGTGGCGTGGACCCACACGGTGTCCACCGCGCGCCGTTTCACGCTGTTCGAACTGAAGCTGGCCGAGGGCGACCCGACGACCTACCTGATCGACGGCAAGCCGCACAAGATGACCACGAAGACGGTGCGCTACGACGTGCGCCAGCCTGACGGCACGCTGGCGGCGCGTACGCACACGATCTACCTGACCGAGTACGGCCCCGTGGTGGCGATGCCGGCTGCCGGCCTGCCGTGGACCGCCCAGCGCGCCTACACGCTGCGCGACGCCAACCGCAATAACATGCGCGCCATCGACACCTGGCTGGATATCGCCCGCGCCGGCAATGTGGGCGATGTGCGCCAGGCCATCGGCAACCTCGGCATCCCCTGGGTCAACACGATCGCCACGGACCGCCATGGYCGTGCGCTGTTCGCCGATGTCTCGGTCACGCCGAACGTCTCGACGGCGATGCTCGGCCAGTGTGCGCCGGCCGGCGAGGGCGCCGCGCTGGCGAAGAAGCTGCTCGTGGGCACCGGCATGGTGTTGCTGGACGGCTCACGCGCCGCGTGCAACTGGACCGTGGACGCCGCCTCGCCGGTGCCGGGCCTTGTGCCGCCATCGGCCATGCCGGTGCTGGAGCGCGACGACTTCGTGGCCAATAGCAACGACAGCTCCTGGCTGACCAACCCGGCGCAGAAGCTGGAGGGCTTCTCGCCGGTGCTMGGCCCGCAGGGCGTGCCACAGCGGCTGCGCACACGCGTGGGCCTGATGGAGATCGGCAAGCGGCTGTCGGGCGTGGATGGCCTGCCCGGCAATCGTTTCGATGTGCCGAGCCTGCAAGCCGTGCTGTTCCGTGACCGCAACCTGGCGGCCGAAATCGTACTGGACGACCTGTTGCGCGCCTGTGCCGGCAAGGCGGCGCAGGCCGATGCGGATCTGCGCGATGGGTGCGCGGCGCTGGGCCAGTGGGACCGCCGCAGCAACGTGGAGAGCCGCGCGGCACCCCTGTTCCGCGAGTTCTGGATGCGCGCGCACACCATCCCCAACGTCTACGCCGTGGCGTTCAATGCGGCGGACCCGGTCAACACGCCGCGCGGCCTGCGCATGCAGGACGGCACGGTGGGCCCGGCGGTGTTCAAGGCGCTCAAGGACGCGGTCGGGGCCATGCGCACGGCTGGATTTGCGCTCGATGCGCCACTTGGAGACGTCCAGGCGGCGATTTCCCCGGCGGGCCGCATCGCGCTCCACGGCGGCGAGGAGTACGAGGGCGTGCTGAACAAGCTGACCAGCCAGCCGGTGTCGGCGCAGGGCCTGCACGTCTATTTCGGCACCAGCTATGTCCAGACGGTGGGGTTCGATGACCAAGGGCCGGTGGCGCAGGCGCTGCTCGTCTACGGCCAGTCGGTCGATCCCAACTCGCCGCACGCCTGGGACCAGATGCGGCAGTTCTCGGCCAAACGCTGGATTTCGCTGCCGTTCACGGAACAGGCGATTGCGGCGGACCCGCAGCTCACCGTGGTGAAACTGAGTCAATAAGAGGGCTCTGCGTCACCCCGATTCCCAAAAGACACCGCCCGGTTCCCCGCCGGGCGGTTTGTTTTTTGTGGCGACGCAGCATCCGACCTTGCGTTTTGTATCGATCGCTCTATAATCCGTTTCATATCGACCGATACAAAACGGAATCGTCATGGCAAGACCCCGGCAATTCGACGCAGCGGCTGCGCTGGCCGCCGCCCAGAACACCTTCCTGGACAAGGGCTACCAGGCCACGTCCACGCGCGAGCTGACGCAGGCCATGGGCCTGACCCAGCCCAGCCTCTACAACGCGTTTGGCGACAAGCGCTCGCTGTTCCTGCTGGCGCTGGACGACTACCTGAACAAGTCGCTGCGTGCCCGCATCGCGCGCGCGGAAGCGAAYCATCCGCCGGCGGAGGCCATYTCGGCGTTCTTCGCCGAGAGCGTGGAGCGCGCACTGGCGGACCCGCAGCATCGCGGCTGCATGCTGATCAATGCTTCCCTGGATGCCTCGTCCGACGACCCCGCGCTGCGCGAGGTGGTAGCCGAGGAACTGGACGATCTCCGCGCGTTCTTCGAACGTTCCGTGCGCGCCGCGCAGACCGCCGGCACGCTGGATGCCGACTTCGTCCCCGAGGACGTGGCCGCCAACCTGCTGGCCGTGCAGGTGGGCCTGCGCGTGCTGTCGCGCGTGATGCCCGAGCGCCCGCTGCTCGAGGCGATGGTGCGGCAGGCGCTGTCCATGCTGGGTCTGCCGTCCACGTCCCCGCCATCGTGTTGATGCCGATCCGCTGATCCGCTGAGGGCCCCCGGCCCGCCTCGCATTCCCCCTGATCCATTCGCCAACGTGCTGCCGGCGCAGCGCGGGGGCGGCGTTCGTCCCCAAGGAGTTCCGTCATGTCCCAAGATGCCGCTACGGCACCAACACCCACCGCGATCCGGCCCTCCGCGGACGGGGCGCTCGATGCCCGGGCCCTCTATGCCGCGCTGGCCGGCCTCTGCGCGAGCCTGGTCGCCATCGGCCTCGCACGCTTTGCCTATACGCCGCTGATTCCCCCGCTGATCCACGCGCACTGGTTCACCGCCGCCGATACGGTCACGCTCAGCGCCGCCAATTTCGCGGGCTACTTCGCCGGCGCGCTGTTTGGCCGGCCGATCGCCGCGCGGCTGTCCAACCGCCATGCGCTGCGCTGGCTGATGGTGGCCGCCACGGCGGCGTTCTTCGCCTGCGCGTTTCCGCTCTCGGTGAGTTGGTTCTTCGTCTGGCGCTTCCTGTCCGGGCTGTCAGGCGGCGCCATCATGGTGCTCGTGGCGACGGCCATCCTGCCCCATATCGCGCCGGCGCGGCGCGGGTTCGTCAGCGGCATGATCTTTCTCGGCCTGGGGTTGGGCATCGCGGCATCCGGCACGCTGGTGCCGGCGTTGCTGACGCTGGGCCTGCGCGAGACGTGGCTCGGCCTTGGCGCGCTGTCGCTGGTGCTGACGGCGCTGAGCTGGTTCGGCTGGCCGACCACCGATGCGCCGGCCGGCACGCCGGCCTCGCCCGCCGGGCACCCCGAAATTGGTGCAGCGCTCCGCGCCGAGCGGCCCACGCTGCGGCTGCTGAGCCTGCAATACGCGGCCAATGCGCTGGGGCTGGTGCCGGCGATGGTGTTGCTGGTGGACTACGTGGCGCGCGGGCTGGGGCAGGGCGCCAACGTGGGCGCCGGCTACTGGGTGCTCTACGGCGTGGCAGCCATCGCCGGGCCGCTGGTCTCCGGCTTCATGGGTGACCGCATGGGCTTCCGCAATGCCTACCGGCTGGCGCTGGCGCTCCAGGCCCTGGCTGTGGCGGCGCTGGCGCTGTGGGACGGCCCCGTGGCGATCGTGGCGGCCACCATCGTGCTCGGCGCGTTCACGCCCGGCGTGGTGCCGTTGATGCTCGGCCGCGTGCACGACGCGCTGCCGCACGACCCCAGCGCGCAGCGCGCCGCCTGGAGCCGCGTGACCAGCGCCTTCGCGCTGTTCCAGGTGCTGGCCGGCTACGGCTACTCCTACCTGTTCGCGCACACGCACGAGAACTACGCGCTGATCTTTGCCTGCGGCGCGGTGGCCTTCGTGATTGCGCTGGGGGCGGATCTGGCGCTGCGGGGACGGGTGCGATAAGGGTCGGCGGCGCTGTAGGGGCGTTGCGAGCAAGGTTTTCCGCGCGCCACTACAATCGCCAAACATCGTGACACCCGSCTACGCCTGAAGGCCTCCGAAGGAACCTGTTCATGTCCCAACTTTTCACGCCCTACAAGATCGGCAATCTCGAACTTGCCAACCGCATCGCGATTGCGCCGATGTGCCAGTACTCGGCCGACGAGGGCTCGGCCACCGACTGGCACATGATTCACCTGGGCCACATGGCGCTGTCCGGCGCCGGGCTGCTGATCGTCGAGGCCACGGCGGTGTCGCCCGAGGGCCGCATCTCGCCGGACGACCTCGGCCTGTACGGCGATGCCAACGAGGCCGCGCTGGGCCGCGTGCTGGACGCGGTGCGCAAGTACTCGCCCATCGCCGTGAGCGTGCAGCTCGCGCATGCGGGCCGCAAGGCGTCGAGCCAGGCACCYTGGGAGGGCGGCGCGCARATCCGCCCGGACCAGCCGCGCGGCTGGCAGACTCTGGCGCCGTCGGCGGTGCCGCATGGCGCGGACGAAGTGCCGCCCGTGGCGCTGGACAAGGCCGGCATGCGCAAGATTCGTGACGACTTCGTCGCGGCGGCCAAGCGCGCTGCGCGGCTTGGCATCGACGGTATCGAGGTGCACGGCGCGCACGGCTACCTGCTGCACCAGTTCCTGTCTCCGCTGGCCAACCATCGCACCGACGAGTACGGCGGCAGCCTGGAGAACCGCATGCGCTTCCCGCTGGAAGTGTTCGATGCCGTGCGCGAGGCGTTTCCGGCCGAGCGGCCCGTGTGGATGCGCGTCTCCGCCACGGACTGGGTGCCGAACGGCTGGGACATCGACGGCACGCTGGCGCTGTCCCACGCGCTCAAGGCGCGCGGGTGCGCGGCGGTGCATGTGAGCACGGGCGGCGTGTCCCCGCAGCAGGCCATCAAGCTCGGACCGGGCTACCAGGTGCCGTACGCGCAGCGCGTGAAGGCCGAGGTGGGCCTGCCGACACTGGCCGTGGGCCTGATCACGGAACCCGAGCAGGCCGAATCCATCGTCGCCAACCACGAGGCCGATGTCATCTCGATTGCGCGCGCCATGCTCTACGACCCGCGCTGGCCGTGGCATGCCGCCGCCAAGCTCGGCGCCAGCGTGGACGCCCCGAAGCAGTACTGGCGCTCCCAGCCGCGCGGGCTCGAGAAGCTGTTCCGCGACGCGCATTTCGGCCAGCGCTGAGTCCCTGACTTCCMCTTGTCCRGCCTTTCCCGGCGCGCCTGATCCATCTGATGCATCCGGCGCGCATCGCCAATCCATTCTCCGATCCTGCCTTGCCGCCTAACCTGCGCTGACGCTGGCGCACGGGGCGCCGCGCTGACGAACATGCGGAGGCAGGGATCATGGCAGTGCTTTACGACATCAAGGTGGAGAGCGGGGCGTCGCAGTGGTATGGCGTGATCTCGGTCACGAATATCCGCTACGCCGATGGCAGCGCGGTCCGGGTCAACGACTTCCTCGGCATGGGGTTCCATTCCCCGGCATCGGTGCAGCCCACCGACTTCAATCCGCAGTTCTGGATGTGGACGCCGACCACGGCGGAGACCACGAATGACCAGATCGACAGCCAGACCTGGGACGTCACCGCCAAGCTCATTTTCGAACTGGGGCACACGTTTGCCGCCCAGGACAAGATCAATATCGGCATCAATGGCGACCTGACCGGCCCCGACGCGGCCGACTACCTGTCGTCGTTCGCGCTGGCTGCGGATACGCTGCCGGATACCAACGGCATCGTCAGCGTGCAGGCCAACTCGGCGCCCGATGAGCGGCTGTACTCGTCCGCCCAGACCCTGTACTTCACGCAGGGCACCCAAGTCCATGTGGAGACAGTGGCGCCGGGCACGACCACGCCGCTGGCGCTGCCGGCCGGCACGTATTCGATTACCGCCAGCCCGCTGTCGAACCATGCCGGCACGGTCGTGTCCACTGCCCATGTGCAGCCGTCGACCGTCACGGTCACGCCCGGCAGCAATGCAGTCATCATGGTCGTCTACGACCCGGCGAAGTACACCGCGGCGCTCGATGTGTCGATTGGCGATATTCCCGTGCTGGCGGACGAACTGCTCGACGTCACGGTGGTGTCCCGCAACAGCCAGGACCCGCTCGCCGCGTTCTCGAGCCCGCCCGGGCATCTCACGCAACTGCACGGGCTGCCGCTGGTCGGCGTGGTCGACATCAGCGTGGCGAGCATCGCGGTGAACAACGTTCGCCACACGTTCCCGTCCCAGCACCGTTCGCTCGATACCAAGCTCCAGTTCGTTGCGTTCACGGCCGCCGACATGCATTCCACGCCGGTCAGCACCGCCGGCTTCGTGACGCTGCCGGTCGTCATCACCTCGGACGTGACCGTCAACGCGCCGCTGGACGTGCGYCTGGTGGCGCCGAACATGAGCTATCACCAGACCTTCCACCTCGTGGCGGGCACGCATAGCTACAACCTCGCCGTGCCGGTGCAGCCGCAGACGTACGCCGTGGAGGTGTCGGACTTCATCTACGACGGCGTGGTGTACAACACGCAGACCGCGGACTACCTCGTCGTGCTGTCCACGGGCAAGGCGCAGCTGCATATCGACGTCKCGCAGGGCGCGAACCTCAAGGTGCGCGGCTTCCCGGATTTCCTGAGCTTCGGCGGCTGCGCCGACCTGACGCCGGGCAATGCGGTGGACTTCGTCGCGGCGCGCGCGTCATCGGTGTTCAAGTACGCGGGCTTCGATGGGGCCGGCGATCCCGGCCAATACCTGACCGACGACGCCCAGACCACGCGCACCATCCTGCTGGCGCGCGATGTGGAGCAGCAGATTGGCGGCGGCCACAAGGTGCTGCCGGTGATGGTGTCCTATACCTGCAACCTGTCGCTCGGCGACACGCCCACGCAGCTCGCCAACACGCAGGGGCTGGCTCACAGCTTCGGCAACCTCATCCTGTCGCTGAACCTGGCGAAGGCCCACACCGATGTCGATCATCCGGTGCCGTGCGGCTTCGTGGTCAACCCGGACTTCCTCGGCGCCTGCCAGCAGGGCGGATTCGCGCCGGACTACGCCATGCCGGTGCGCGAGCCGCTGCGGCAGGCCCTGGCCCACTGGAAGGTGGTCGCCACGATTCCGCAGAACATCGAAGAGAACATCCGGGGCTATGTGGCGGCCGTGAACTGGCTGATCCGCACCGTGGCGCCGGCGGTCACCTTCGGCTGGCAGGTCAACCTGTGGGGGGTGGGGGCGTCCGAGTGGATCTACGCATCCGACGACTCACCGGTCCGCAACGGCCGGGTCACCGCCGCGTATGTGCGGGCGCTGAAGGTCCACGAGGGGCCGTACGCGCCGGACTTCCTCGCCGTGGACCGCTACGAGGCCGACGACTTCACCATCCGCGCCTACGCCAACGGCTATTGCTACTGGGTGCACGAGTGGAAGCGCTTCTTCGACTTCTGCGCCGAACTGAGCCGCGATCTCAAGGTGCCGATCATGCCGTGGCAGGTGCCGGCCAGCCATGCGCCGCTGGTCACGGACCCGGTCAACGACAACTTCGACACGCAGAACTGGGGCACGGGCGGCACGTACATCCTCGGCGATCCGGCCATCGGCAGCGATTACCACAACATCAATCCGAAGATCATCGCCCTGCAGTTCCCGGATGCCTTCCACTGGGCGATGGGCACGAGCGCCGAGGACATGTTCGAGCGCTCGATACCGTTCGACGTCAGCGCCCCGGCCTATGGCGACTTCCCGTATCGCGGCATCTTCACGCTGCTGCTGGGCGGCGGCGCCACCACGGGCATCATCTCGACGGTGGGCGATGACACCTCCTTCGTGCGCGACAAGCTCAACGCGTACATGGACCACCCGATCCCGTTCGGCAACGACGCCGCGTCGCTGGGCACGCCCCGTCCGCAGCGCCGGCTGCGGCGGCGCGGATTGGTGCGATGCGGCAAATAAGGCACGCGCCATAGGCGATGAGCCAGGCGCGGCAGGAGCAGGGATTTCCATGATTGTCACGGCCCGGTGAAGTGACGACCATGGGCCTCAATAGATTGCGTTGGGCAGTACCGCGGGCGCCCCGATTCGAGCCAGCCCGCCATCACAGAAGTAGTCGAAGAACGAACTCTGGGAGACATCCATGCAAGTCTATGACGGCCTTGTTTTTGCCTGCGCCATGATGCTGATCTGCGCGTACACGTATCTGGGCGTGCAGTCGCAGAGCCTGGCGCTCAAGTACGGCTCCCCGGCCATCGTCGGCGTGCTGACGATCGCCTACGCGCTGCTGCCGATGCGGATGGTCGGCTGACCGACCCTCCGCATCCCATCCTCCTCCGTTCTGGCTGACGCTAGCGTAGCGACAGCCAGATCGCCTTTGGTTCCGTGAAGTTCTCGATGGCGGCATCGCCGTGCTCGCGCCCCAGGCCCGAGTCGCCCGACCCGCCCCACGGCAGCCTCACGTCCGTATAGCCATAGGTGTTGATCCACACGGTGCCCGCGCGCAGCTCGCCGGCCACCTTGTGCACGCGCGCGATGTCCGCGCTCCACACCCCGGCCGCGAGGCTGAAGGCGGTGCCGTTGGCGATGCGCACCGCGTCCGCCTCATCGTCGAACGGGATCACGCTGGCCACCGGGCCGAAGATTTCCTCCTGCGAGATGCGCATCTCGTGCTCGACGTTGGCGAACACGGTGGGCGCCACGTAGAAGCCGCGCTCGCCGATGCGCGCGCCGCCGGTGACCGCGCTCGCGCCTTCCTTCTTGCCGATCTCCACGTAGTCCAGCACGGTCTTCATCTGCGCCGCCGAGACCACCGGGCCCATGGTCGTGCCGGGCTCGGCCGGGTCGCCCACGCGGATCGCGCGGGCGCGCGCGGCCATCCGCTCGACCACTTCGTCGTAGACCTGCCGCTGCGCCAGGATGCGCGAGCCCGCCGAGCAGACCTGGCCCGCGTTGAAGAAGATGCCGGAGGCCGCCGCGCGCGTGGCGGCGTCCAGGTCGGCATCGGCAAAAATCACATTGGCGGACTTGCCGCCCAGCTCCAGCGTCACGCGCTTGAAGTTGGCCGCCGCGCCCTGCATGATGCCGCGCCCCACGCCCGGCGAGCCCGTGAAGGTCACCTTGTCGACGCCCGGGTGCGCCACCAGCGCGTTGCCGACCACGCTGCCCTTGCCCGTGACGATATTGAACACGCCCGGCGGCACGCCAGCCTCCAGCGCCAGCTCGGCCACGCGCAGCGCGGAGAGCGGGGTGATTTCGGCCGGCTTCACCACCAGCGTGCAGCCGCATGCCAGCGCCGGGGCAATCTTCCACATGCCGATCATCAGCGGGAAATTCCACGGCACGATGGCGGCCACCACGCCCACCGGCTCGCGCACGGTGTAGGTCAGCGCGTCGTTGCGGGCGGGAATCACCTGGCCGTTGATCTTGTCGCACCAGCCGGCGTAGTAGCGCACGGTGTCGATGGCGGCCGGCACGTCCTGGCGCCGCACGCCGGCCAGCGGCTTGCCGCAGTCCTGGCTTTCCAGCTGCACCAGTTCCTCGGCGTGGGCTTCCAGCAGGTCGGCGAAGCGGTAGAGAATGCGCCCGCGCTCGGCGGCGCGCATGCGGTTCCAGACCTTCAGCGCGGCGCGCGCGGCCTGCACGGCGCGGTCCACGTCGGCGGCATTGCCCTGCGCCACGCGGGCGATGGGCGTTTCGTTGGCCGGATTGATGTCAGTGGAGTATTCGCCACTTCCGGGCGGCGCGCGCTGGCCGTCGATCAGCAGATCATGGGACGGCAGGTCGCCGGATGGGGATAAAGGCATGGAAGGCTCCTCGCTGCTGGGTCATTGTTGGGGATGACGTGCGCATTGGCCGGACGAGCTGCGGTGCCGCGCCCGCTTCTGCCTTGCAGTGTGGTGGGCGTGCTGATCTAAGTCCAATTAATAGGACTGATTCATTCATGCTTTTAATGCATGAATRGGGGTGGGGCTTATTGTTCCGCCCGCGAGCATTCACCCTGGTCGATTTCCACCCAGTGGGACTCGCGCAGCAGGGTGCTGATGGCCGCGTGGAGTTCGCCCGGCACCACGGGTTTGTGGAGCAGGGCGGTGCCGCCGGCATGGGCATGCCGCAGGCGGTCAGCGGCGGTGTCGCCGGTGATGATGATGGCCGGCAGCGCACGGCCCACGCGCTCGCGGATGGCCGCCATGGCTTCCTGCCCGGTGCGATGGCCGCGCAGGCGGTAATCGGCCAGGATCAGGTCCGGGGTGAAGGCCTCCAGCGTGGCCAGCGCCTCTTCCTCGCTCTCGGCGGTGCGGCACTGGCAGTGCCAGACCGCCAGCAGCCCGGCCATGGCCTCGCGGATGGCCGGGTCGTCGTCGATCACCAGCACGCGCAGCCCGTCCAACCGCATCGCGGCGCGCGGATGGGCGACTTCCTCGGGCGCGGTCCAGGCCAGCGGCAGCCGTAGCCGGAACACCGAGCCACGCTCTGGCGCGGAGGCCAGCGTCACGCGCGTCTGCATCGTGCGCGCCAGTCCTTCRACGATGGCCAGCCCGAGGCCCAGCCCCTTGCGCTGGTCGCGCTCRGGATTCCCGAGCTGGTGGAACTCGCGGAAGATGTCCTGGTGCTGCGCGGCCGGAATGCCGATGCCGGTGTCCCAGACCTCCACCGACACATGGAAGCGGCGCGTGCGGCAGGCCACCAGCACGCCRCCCGTGCGCGTGTAGCGGATGGCGTTCGCAATCAGGTTGCGCAGGATCAGTTCCACCAGCGTCGGGTCGCCGAACAGCGTGGCGGTGGTGTCGCGCGTGCGGTAGACCAGCCCGCGCGCGTTGGCTTGCGGCGCGAACTCGTTCTCGAGCTTGTACAGCAGCGGCTGCAGACGGAACGGGCGCGGCCGGGGCGTGATCACGCCCGCTTCGAGCTTCGAGAAATCGAGCAGCGTGTTCAGCATCTCGCGGGCCGCGCCGGAGGAAGCCTCGATATGGGCCAGCARCTGGCGCTGGTGGTCATCGAGCCGCGTGCGGCCCAGCGAGACCACGAACAGCCCCAGCGCGTGCAAAGGCTGGCGCAGGTCGTGGCTGGCGGAGGCCAGRAACACCGACTTCGCCCGGTTGGCTTCCTCGGCCCCGCGCTGGGCGTGGCCGGCGCGCGCGGTCTGGTCGCGCAACTGCGAAATGAGTTCGACGTTTTCGAAGCGCAGGGCGATGGCATGCCGCGCCACGCGCGCGTAGTTGCGCGCGAAAATCATCAGCACGACCAGATAGAGCGGCGTGCCGAGGAACATCGGCAGGTAGGCGATATCGCCCGTGGCCAGGAAGACCATCCAGACCGGCACGATCGACGGGATGAAGAAGCCCACCGCCACCGGCAGGCAGGCCGAGAACACCGCGAGCGCCGCTGCACTCATGCCGGCGATCAGCGACAGCACGCAGATCACCACGGCCGGGGAGCGGATATCGAGATAGAGCCAGGCCACCAGCCCCCACAGGCTGCCGATCAGCACCAGCATCACGGTCATGACCCGCGCGTAGCGGCCCGAGCCGGATTCGGTGAGCCGGTTCGGTACCGCCAGCCGGCCGAAATAGGCCGCCGCGCAGGCGATGGCCATTGCCGCCGCCCAGGGCAGCGCGCCCGGGTGCCCGCCGGTGATGGTCAGCCCGCTGGCCAATATCAGCGCGGCCAGCGCGCAGCCGAGCATGGCGATGCCAAAACTCTGGTCGATCAACTCCATCTGCGCCGTCAGCAGGCGCGGCTCGTCGTAGCGCGGGAGCAGGCCGAATGGAGTCGATGTCATGCGGATGGCGGCGGGCAGTCAGCGTTGCGCCTGCACCAGCCCGCGGCGCTGGGCCTCGAGGATGGCTTCCACGCGGCTGACCACGCCAAGGTGGCCGAGAATGGCCGCCACGTGCACGCGCACGGTGTTCTCGGACAGCCCCAGGTGATAGGCGATGACCTTGTTCGACCGCCCCAGGTTGAGCTGCCCCAGCACCTCCAACTGGCGCGGCGTGAGCTGGCTCGGCGCATAGTGCGCCGCCTGCGGGGCGCCATTCAGCCCATTCAGGCCATCAAGGCAGCCGCCGTTGCCATCCGTGGCGAAATGCGTGCCGCCGCTCAGGCAGCAGGCAATCGCTTCCTCGATCTCGCGCGCATCGGCGGACTTCGGGAGGAATCCGGCAATGTCCTTGCGCGCCTCGGCTGATATGGCGTCSAGCCCGGAGGTGCCCGAGACGATCAGGAATTTCGCCGTCTGAAAGTGACGCTTAAGTACCTTTRCGCCCTCGATCCCGTTCAGGCCCGGCATCTGGATGTCGAGCAGGACGATGTCCACCGGCTTCTCGCCATGCTGCGCCACGGCCTCCATCACCGAACCGGCCTCGATGATCGTATCCACGCTCGGACTGTCCGCCAGCAACAGCTTGAGCCCCGTGCGAAACAGGGTGTGGTCATCGATCAGCAGGAGGCGGGCACGGGGCATGGAACGGCGGGGGGCGGGGGAGGAGACGATTGGACTCGATTCCGGCCAGCTTGTCCATGCGGGGCGTTGCGCAGACGCCCGGCTAGTCCGGAAAGATTATTGGCACTCGCGTGCCGGGGTGCGAGGATCGCCACGTGGACGAATTCCGCGACTTGTCCATACCACTTTGGATACCCACTCCCTCCCGGCAGTGGGTATTTTTTTGGGCTTTTTGCTTGTCGACGGTGTGCGGGGCCGGGCTTACGCCGGCAGCGGTCCCGCCGTACGCCCGTGTTACCGATTCCGGCACACAAGCATGGCGTCTCGACATTCCTCATCAATGGCCAAACCGTGGACGCTACCTATCTGCAGGGAGCAACCGTGCCCCTGAAYCTGACCGGCCTTCCGGGATTGTCGATTCGGTTCGGTTCAAGCCACGACGGCATGCCGATCAACGTTCAATTGGTATCCAGTTGGCAGGCCGGGTCGACGATTCTTCATCTCGCCGGCCTGCTGGAAAGGGCGAGCCAATTCCACGGTCTTCGCCCATCCCTCTGAACGAACGAGACGCCGCTCGGATGCCGACGTCCCACGTGGCGCACTGAGCGTGTTGCAGGCTCAGCCTGTGGCATCCTCGAGCGCCGCCTGGTATTGGCCCAGGCAGGCCATGCCGTTCAGGCGGGAGCGTTGCAAMAGGGCCCGTTGTGCGAGCGCCGCGTTGCCTGCCTCGCCTCTCCACGCCAGCAGCGCCGGTTCCTGCAAGGCGCGCCCGTACGAAAACGACAGCCGCCAGGGCAGCGGGGCGAGTCGGTTCATCGCATCGAGATTGGCGGTGGCTTCRGAGGGTGTCTGGCCGCCGGACAGGAAGAAAACGCCCGGCACCGCCGCCGGCACCGTGCGCCTGAGTATCTGCACGGTATGCATGGCCACSTCGGCCGCTGCAGCAAGCCCGCACGCCTTGCCGGGCAGCACCATGCTCGGCTTCAGCAGCATGTGCTCGAGCACCACCCTGTGCCGGTGCAAGGCGTGGAAGACTTCGTGCAGCACGGCCTCGGACACCTCGGCGCAACGCGCCATGGTGTGCGCGCCGTCCATCAGCACCTCGGGCTCGACGATCGGCACCACGCCCGCTTCCTGGCAGGTCGCGGCATAGCGCGCCAGCGCTTCCGCGTTCGCTGTGATGGCGAGCCGGCCCGGGAGCGTGTCCGAGATGTTGTACACCGCGCGCCACTTAGCGAAGCGCGCGCCCTGCTGGCGATAGCCCGCGAGCCGTTTCGCCAGCCCATCGWGGCCCTCGGTGATCTCGTCCCCGGGYGCGTGGGCGAGCGCCAGCTTGCCCTTGTCCACCTTGAYGCCGGGCACGATGCCCTGGCGCGCCGCCATCTCCGGTAACGGTGTGCCATCGTCGGCGCGCTGGCCCAGCGTTTCCTCGTACAGGATCACGCCACTGATGAACTCGCCGAGCCCCGGTGTGGACAAGAGCAGGCTGCGCCACGCGCGGCGCGTCTCCTCGCTTGATGGGACACCGATGTGCTCGAACCGCTTGGCAATCGTTGGCCCGCTCTCGTCGGCGGCCAAGAGGCCTTTGCCGGCCTGAACCAGCGCATCCATGGTGCTTTGCAATTCGCTTTTTGTATCCATGATGTGCTCCGGGACGCGTGGCATGAGCCCCCACGGCATGGGGTTGTGCTCTTCAGGCGCCTATAAATGTAGGAGACGGCCACGTGTTTGTGAACGATTCACGGAATCCATCTGGCCGGTGGTTGCCGTCAACGGTCAGTCGCCAGAAGCGCCATGTCCTTCCTCACACTGGTCTTCCATGGACGAGCCCGGTTCGCCATGACGGGTGTTCACATTCTTTTGGCGACGTTCGGGTTGGCTGCCTGCGTGTCGACTGGCGTCGATGTGAAGCAGGAACAGTTGTCGTACTTCATGATCGGCTTCTCCACGCTCGACGACGTTACCGGGCAGCTCGGAAATCCGACCTGGCGGGCATCCCTAAGTAGCGGCTCGACGGTCCTGATCTATTCGTTTGCCAGCTCCAGGCCACATCCCGAGAGCTTTCTGCCGTTCATTGGCCCGCTGTTCTCAGGCGGCGAGATTCGGTCGGTGATGGTCCTTTTCGAATTCGACCAAAACGGCGTCCTCCGGAGTCACGGGAGGACGACATCCAGTAGCGTTTCAGGATGGAGCGTGTTGCCGCCCGGCACCCTGCCGTGACGTGGTGCGCTCATGGCGATATTCAACGCCGTGTTCCCATCAATTCAGGGTGCCAACACGCCGGAAGGCGACCAGCATGGCAAGGTCATAGCCGATTTTCAACACACCACAAGCCAGCAATGGCGCTCCAGCCCACCCCATTGCCATGAGCCCACCGGCCAGCACTGGGCCGATCGCGGCAGCCAGGCTGCGCGGCACCGCCGTCAGGCTTGCTGCCGCCGTCCGCTCGGCGGGGGTGACCACCGCCATCACGAATGCCGTCCGTGTTGGTACATCCATTTGAGACAGCGCGCTGCGCGCCAGCAGCAACAGTAACGTCAAGCTCAACGACGGTGCGAACGCGGCGGCAATCAGGAACGCGCTGGAAGGGATATGCGTGAACACCATGGTGTTCAGTAGCCCGATCCTTCGGGCCAGTGGCACAGCGGCGAGCTGGGAAGCCGTGGTAAGCAGCCCGGCCCAGAAGAAGAACTGGCCCGCCGCACCCGGGGACATCCCGAAACGCTGCATCAGCCAAAGCGACAGCAAGGCATTGACGACCAGGCCGCCCGCAAACGCATCGACACTGAACAGCATCGCGAGCCGGATGACGATCTGGCGCGATGGCCCCAACGGCGCGGCCGTCGACATCGACTGCGGATGGGGTTCGGGCAACCTCGCGTAGAGCACCCAGAGCGCCATGCCCGTCAAGGCGTAGACGAGGAACATCAGGCGCATGCCGTCCAGGAAGGACAGGCCGGTATGCCTGCCAAGCCAACCAGGTATCGCTGCGGCCAACGCTCCGAACGCCGCGGAGAGGGAACCCGCAAGTCCGTAGCGCGCGAACAATGCCGTGCGCGCGTCAGGTGTCGCGGCCTCGGCCAGCCGCGCCTGCTCGAGCGGCAGGAACACGCTGACATCCCCCGAGCTCGGGTTCAGCGTGCCGATAAAGGCAACGATCAAGAGCGGCCAGAGCGATGACAGACCCGCAAAGGCCGCCCCGGTGCCGGCCATCAGGGCGGCCGCCAGTATCAGCAGACGGCGCTGCGGAAAGCGGTTCCCGACGAGTCCGACCAGAATGGTCGTCATCGCGGAGCCAATCAGCGTGACGCTGCTGATCAGTCCCACGGCGAGTGGGTCGAAGCCCAGGGCCAGCAGGTACGCGGGCAGCAGTACAGCCACGAATCCATCGCAGAAACCGCGCAACGCCCGCCCGGCGAGCAGCGGCATCACGCCTGCGTCGGTGCCGGGTGGAAAGGCAAGGTCGGAAAGCAATGCGCGAATCATTTGCTGTGCCGCAACACGTCAGTGATGGAGCAACGGATAGGCCACCAGGCCAATCAAGGCCGCAGCCGCGACGATCATGGGTTCGGACAGCTTCTTGAACCTGATCAGCAAGGCGACGGTAAGGAGCGCCAGGAGCGCGGTCGGGATATCGACAATCGAGCGCTTGGCCAGGACGATCACCGCCCCGGTGATGGCGCCGATGGCCGCCGCGGTGACGCCGTCGACGAACGCCAGGATGGCCGGCAACTTCCCGTACTTCTTGAAGTAAGGCGCCGGCAGGACGGTGAACAGGTAGCAAGGCAGGAACGTCGCCGCGGCCGCCACGCAGGCACCAGGCAGGCCCGCAACAAGGTAGCCAATGAAGCCGACGGTGATGACAACCGGGCCGGGCGTAATCATGGCGACCGCCACGGCGTCGACAAATTGCTTGTCGTTCAGCCAGTGATGTTCGGTCACCACGCCGCCATAGAGGAAGGGCACGATGGCAAGCCCGGAGCCGAAGACGAATGCACCGGCCTTGGCAAAGAACACACCGATCTGCGAGAGCAGCGGCCAATCCACGGTACTCAGCATGCCGCTTGCGGCCGGTAATGGGGCTGCCGCGATCGCATTCAGCCTGCCTTGCCGCAGCCACTTTGGCGGTGCGCGCCAGAACCAGACCAGCACCCCGGCCGCGAGGAACAGCCACGCGACCTCCGATTCGGTGATGACCGTGACCGCCACGAGCACCAGATAGATGAACCACAGCAGCTTGTCTTTGCCTACGCTCTTCCTGGTCAGCTTGTAGGCGCTGATCGCGATGATGCCGATCACCGCCGCGCCCACGCCGTAGAACACCGACTGCATCCAGGTGAGACCGCCGAAGCGTACATAGGCCCAGCCGAGCGCCAGCACCATCAGGAATGATGGCAGCACGAAGGCGACGCCGACGAGTGTGGCCCCGAGGATGCGGTAGTGCACGTATCCGAGGTAGATCGCGAGTTGGGCGGCAAGCGGGCCCGGCGCCAGTTGCGCGAGGGCAAGGCCTTCCTTGTAGTCGGCATCGGTAATCCACTGCCGCGCATCGACCAGATCCCGGTGCATATAGCCCGCAAGCGCCACCGGTCCCCCGAAGCCCAAGGTGCCAAGCCGCAGGAAGTACATCACCAGTTGCCGCAGCGTGTAACCGGGGCGTTCGTGCGCAGAAGGGCCGGAAGGGGCGGAAGCAGGCGGCTGGGGTGAGTTCATCTTGGCTTGCGTGGAGAGCGGTCCGGCAGTCTGGSAGCAGGCAACGACCTAGCGTTTGCGCGCGCTGGAAAAGTGCGCATAGAGCGAGTCGAGGACATTCCCTACCTCCTCCAGTAGCGCATCGTCATCGGGCAGGCGCTCGCGTGCGCCTGCCAGTACCGCTTCAAAACCACTGGCCTCCGCAACGGGTGTCCCGCCGATGTCCAGTACGTGAACCATCTGGCCCACGCGCGCCAGTCCCTTGTTCTCGTCGAGCCCGAAGCTGGCGAGCAGCACCTCGAAGGAGACCCGGTCGCCGACATGGGTGAATGTCGCACCATCGAAGTCGAACCCCAGCGCCTCCTTTGGGCATTGGCGAACGTCCTCCAGCCAGAGGAARTTGGCGTGGGGATCGATAAAGCGCCGGATCAGCCAGGCACAGGCAACGCGGTCCACCCAGAGGTGCCGGCGCGTTGCCCAGCGTCGGCCTTGGTATTGGCTTGGGTCGCGTCTCGGAATGCTGCCCGCCATGCCCTGYGGTTCGCCCGGCGACAGCATGATGTCGATGGCCGCATTGAAATCGCGCCACTGTGCTTCGGCGCGGGCCGAGGCCTCATTCGGGAAGAAGTCGATCTTGCGGATCGCTTCGAATCCACGGCCGTACCGGCGAGCCATGCGTAGGAGGCTTGCTTCGTCCGTTTCCGCCAACGTCGCACGGGCGCGGGAGAGTTCGGCCATCCAGTSGGCGTATTCGGGAGTCCGATCGAACAACGCGCGGTACTCGGCATCTTGCTGTGTGTCGGTGGCCTGCACGGAAAGCGTCCAGACCTTGCCATCCTCGCTGGTCGCGTCTGTGGCCAGGGCTTGCAACGGGTCTCGCAAGCCTGCGACGTCGGGCACGACATAGACGCCATCGCGTAATGCCGCCGCGCCCAACGCCTTGATGCCGCGCCAGAATCGCATGCGAGCGGTGGCGGCCGAGGTGGGCAGGCTGACAACCAGCACCACCCAGGGGGAAGCGAATTGAAGAGCAGTCATGCGCCCAGCTTAATGGGTCGTAGGCCCTGCTTCAATGCTGTAGAGATCTCTACAGCCCAATGGTCGCCGCTTATGAAGTCAAGGCGCTGCCAATGGCCCCGCCGCCACATCCCAAGTCCGATCCCCCAAAAACCACCGCGCCGCGTGCGGACCATGCAAAGTGTGGCGATTACCCGACACGCGAACCCAGTTGCCTTCGGGCAGGCCGAGGACGGGGGTGTCGGGGGAGAGGGTGGTGAACTCGGCCAGGCGTTGGTCGCGGGTTTCGCCGCGGAAGCCGGGGATCACGAGGTTGTAGTAGTGCGGGTTGAGCTGGAACGGGATCAGGCCGAGGGCGTCGAGGCCGCCCGGGTCTACCACGGGCATGTCGTTAGTTGTGCGGATGCTGGGCGTGGCGAGGTTGGAGCCGGCACTCCAGCCGATATAGCGCGCGGCGCCGGCGCGCACGCGGGCGGCCATCGGGGCCAGCAGCGCCTGCTGGCGCAGTACCTGGAGCAGSCGGAAGGTATTGCCGCCGCCCACCACGATCAGCGTGGCCGCGTTGACTGCCGCCAGCGGGTCCGCCTCGGCGTGCAGGCCGCGCACGGTGATGCCGATGGGCGCCAGCGCCTCGCGGACCTGTTCGGTGTAGGCGTCCCAGTCACGCGTGACCCCGGCGTAGGGGACGAACAGCGCGTCGGTACGGCCATCGGCCAGTTCCGTGATGGCTGCGTGCGCGTGCACGAGGTAGCCGTCGTCGGAGGTGGAATTGCTCAGCAGCAGGAGATCCATGTCGAAGCAGGTCGTCGTGTTCCGTTATGCGGAACCGCGATCCGGAAGTTGGGTAAGCCGACGATGGTACCCAAGGTGGCGGGCGCGTGACAACCGCGCTCCGCTCATCTCCTGTTCATCTCCCTATATCTATTAGTGTGTCTTGCGGTTTCCGGGCCGGATCAGTCGATCAGCCGCCCGTTGGCGTCGAAGAACGGGTGCGCCGGGCCGTAGTCCCCGCTGGCGGCGAGGTGGGTCACCAGCCCGTGGGCCGGGTGCCACCAGTGCAGCAGGTAGCCGGGCGGCTCCATGCGGAAGCGGGAGGCGGCCTGCGGATCGAGGTCCAGCGCCACCTGGTGGGCCGGCCCCGGCGCGGTGATAGCGATGGTGCCGCCAAAGCGCCGCGTGATCTGGCGGTGCAGGTGGCCGCAGACCACGCGCTCCACCTGCGGGTGCCGGGCGATCAGGGCCTCCAGCGCGGCGGCGTTGTCGAGCCCCTGCTGGTCCATATGGCCGATGCCGGTGACAAAGGGCGGATGGTGCAGCATCAGCAGCGTCGGCTGGGCCGGCGSGGCGGCCAGCGTGGCATCGAGCCAGGCCAGTCCTTCGGGTGTCACCCGGCCGCCGGGCTGGCCGGGGACGGTGCAGTCGAAGCCGACCAGCCGCAGCGGGCCCGCCGCCATCGCATAGTGGATGGGCGCCTCGCCGTCGCCGTGGTCGAACAGGTAGGCGTGGTCGGGGAACACCTTGCGCAGCGTGGTGCGGTGGTCGTGGTTGCCGGGCAGCAGCCGCACCGGCATCGGCAGCCGTTGCAGGATGTCGCGCAGGAAGCGGTATTCGTCTTCGCTGCCGAAGTCGACCAGATCGCCGGTAATGATGACCRTATCGGGGATTTGCGGGGCCGCCAGCAGGGTGTCGATGGCCTGATGGAGCGCGCCGGCCGTATCGACCCGCCGRTAGGACAGCTTGCCGCCGGCCTTGATATGGAGGTCGCTCAGTTGCGCGACGAGATAGGGGGAAGGAGCGGTCATGCAGCGTCGGGAAGGGTGATCAGGTGGGCGGTGTCGATGCGCAGGCCGACGCGYGCGCCAGCCGGCCAGCCGTCGCGGCGCGCGGTATCGACAATCAGCGGCGTGGCGGCGCCCACGTCCACCAGCAGGCGTGTGTGGTTGCCGAGGAACAGCGCGGTGACCACGGTGCCTTCCACATGGGCGCGATCGGCGCTATCAGCGTGCACCAGCGCCACGTCCTCGGGCCGGAACATCAGCCGCGCGGCTGGCGTCGCGGGGGCGTCGCTGGGCGGCCCCATCGGCACGCTGCCGCCTGGCACGCGCCACAGGCCGGCTTCGGCCTGCGCGGGCAGGTGGTTCATGGTGCCGATGAAGTCCGCCACGAAGGCGTTGGCCGGCGCGCGGTAGATCTCCTGCGGCGTGCCGGACTGGGCGATGCGGCCGCGGTCCATGACGATGATGCGGTCGCCCAGCGCCATCGCCTCGGCCTGGTCGTGGGTGACGTAGACCGCGGTGATATGGAGGCTGCGCAGCAGCTGGTTGATGTCCGCGCGCAGGGCGTCGCGCAGCTTGGCGTCCAGCGCKGTCAGCGGTTCATCGAGCAGCAGCACGCGCGGCTGCACGGCGATGGCGCGCGCCAGGGCCACGCGCTGGCGCTGGCCGCCGGAGAGCTGGTCCACGCGRCGGTCGGCGAACGGCTCGAGGTGCATCATCGATAACATATCGCCGACSCGCCGGCGCTGCGTGGCACCATCCACGCGCCGCACGCGCAGGCCATAGCCGATGTTCTCGGCCACGGTCATGTTGGGGAACAGCGCGTAGTTCTGGAACACCATGCCCACGCCGCGCTGCTCGATCGGCTGGTCGGTCACGCGGGTCTCGCCAAACCAGACCTCGCCACCCGCGTCSGGCTGCTCCAGCCCGGCGATGATGCGCAGCGTGGTGGTCTTGCCGCAGCCGGACGGCCCCAACAGCACCACGGTCTCGGCGGCCCCGATGTCGAGGTCAAGCGGTTGCAGGGCCAGCGTGCCATCCGCGAAGGTCTTGGCGCACTGGCGCAGGCGAATCGGGGTGGGCTCATGCATGGCGGGTCTCGGCGGAGGCRGTTACGGGCGTGGCGGCGGGGAGTGGGGCGGTGGCCGGCTCGGCAGGTTCTGATACATGGCGSCGCGCKCGGGCGCCCATGGCGCTGAACGCCTGCATCGCTACCAGCAGCGGAATGATCATSACRAAGAAGACGATGGTGTAGGCGGAGCCGATCTCCAGCCGCATCGACGCATAGCTGTCTGCCAGCCCCACCGGCAGGGTTTGCGTGGTGGGCGTGTGCAGCATCCAGGTCAGGTTGAACTCGCCCACGGACAGCGTGACCACCATCAGCGCCCCGGCCAGGATGCCCTGCCGGCAGTTCGGCAGCACCACGGTGAAGAAGCGCTGCAGCCGCGTGGCGCCCAGGCTGGCGGCGGCGTCTTCCAGTGTGCGGATGTCGATGGCGGACAGGATGGCCAGCACTGCCCGCACCATGAACGGCAGCGTGAACAGCACGTGGCCGATCAGGATGAACACCCAGCTCGTGCGCAGCGCCTGCCAGCCGCCATAGAGCAGGATCAGCCCCAGCGCGGTGGCCAGCCCCGGCACGGCCACGGGCAGCATCAGCAGTTCCTCGATCAGCCGCGTCACGCGGTTGCGGCGCAGCGCCATGTAGTAGGCGGCAGGCACGCCAATCACCAGCGTGCAGGCGAGGCAGGCGAGCGCAATGCCGAGCGAGAGGAAGATGGTGTTGCGATAGAGCGCCCAGACCTCCAGCAGCCAGCGCGTGGTGAGCCCGCTGGAGAGGCCCACGAAGATGTTGTTGGTCAGCCCGGCCAGCACGGACAGCACCACCGGCACGGTCATGAACAGGCAGACGGCCAGCGTGAGCGCCAGTTGCAGCCAGTAGCCGGCGCGGCGGCGCGGTGCGGTCATCGGCGGTTTCTTCATGGCTTTTTTCGCGGTACTCATGCGGTGGCGGCGACGGCGTCGCCCGAGATCCAGCGCGCCACAGCCAGCAGGGCCCAGGTGACCGCGCCGAGCAGCAGCGAGAGCGCAGCGGCCATGCCGAAGTTGGCGTAGTTGGTGAACTCGTTGTAGATGGTCAGCGGCAGTACGTCGAGCTGCGTGGCGAGCGTGAACGCGGTGCCGAAGGCGCCCATGCTGGTGGCGAAGCAGATCGCCCCGCTGGACAGCATGGCCGGCATCAGCGCKGGCAGCATGACGTCCCGCACCACGCGCCACGGGCTGGCGCCGAGCGACCGTGCGGCTTCCTCGAGCGAGGGGTCGAGCTTCTCCACGGCGGCCATCACGGTCAGGATCACGCGCGGAATCGAGAAATACAGGTAGCCGACGAACAGCCCGGCCAGCCCGTAGGCGAAGGTCCAGCGCTCGCCGACGAGCGCGTCGCCGACCATCGCCAGCAGGCCGTTGCGCCCGCCGAGCATGATGACCATGAAGCCGATCACCACGCCGGGAAAGGCCAGCGGAAAGGTGAGGATGGCCACCAGCACGGGTTTGCCGGGTACGGGGTGGCGCTGGAGGAAGGTGCCGGCGATGCCGGCAATCACCAGCGTGGCCAGCGTGACGGCGGCGGAGAGCGCCACCGTCACCAGCAGGCTATGCAGGTAGCGCGCGCTGGTCAGCACGGTCCAGTAGACGCCCGCGCCCTGCTTGCCGGTGACGCTGACCTCGATCAGGCGCGCCATCGGCAGGCAGAAGAACGCCAGGAAGACCACCAGCGCGGGCAGGGCGAACAGGAACAGCGGGAGAGATCGCTTGGTCATGGCAGTGACGGGGGCGGTTTGGTCCAAGATTGGTGTTCTCCCCTCTCCCGCGAGCGGGAGAGGGGAGAACACACGCGGCAAGCTGCAAATGCTTACCGTACTTCCTTCATGTACTGCTCGCTGAACGCCTTCTGCGCGGCGGCCATCTTGCCGAAATCGACCGGCTTGGCGCGGGCGTAGTCGGCGGCCGGCAGGAAGCGCGCTTCCACGTCCTTCGGCATCGGCACGTTACGCACCGGGCGCAGGTAGGCGTTGGCCCACAGCGCCTGGCCGGCGTCCGACAGCACGAAGTCCAGCACCTTGCGGCCCTCGGCCGGGTGGGGCGCGTTGTTGACCAGGCTCATCACGTACGGCACCACCAGCGAGCCTTCCTTCGGAATCACGAAGGCCACGTTGGCGCGGTCCTTGTAGCGGGCGCGGTAGGCGTTGAAGTCGTAGTCGAGCAGGATCGGGATTTCGCCGGACAGCACGCGGGCGTAGGCGGTCTGCTTCGGCACGATCGGCTGGTTCTTCTGCAGATCCTTGAAGAACTTGTAGGCCGGCGCGAAGTTGTCCAGCGAGCCGCCAAGGGCCTGGTTCACGGCCACGGCACCCACATAGCCGACGAAGGCGCTGGACGGGTCCAGGTAGCCGATCAGCCCCTTGTACTCCGGCTTGAGCAGGTCGGCCCACGACTGCGGCACGGGCTTGCCGCGCAGCGCATCGACGTTGACCATGAAGCCCAGCGTGCCCGAGTGGATGGCGAACCAGTTGCCCTGCGGGTCTTTCAGGCCCTCGGGGATGTCGGCCCAGTGGGCCGGCTTGTACGGCTGGGTCACGCCGTCGGCCTTGGCCTGGATGCCGAAGGTCACGCCGAGGTAGGTCACGTCCGCCACCGGGCTGGCGCGCTCTGCCACCAGCTGCGCGAGCGCCTGGCCCGAGTTCTTGTTGTCGAGCGGCACCGTCACGCCGGTCTTTTCCTTGATGGCGCGGATCTGCGCGGCCCAGTCGGCCCATTCGGGCGGGCAGTTGTAGCAGATGGCGGTCTGCGCGGCCGCGCCCTGGCTGAAGGCGACGCCGAAGGCGGTGGCCGCCACGGCAGTGGCCAGCCAGCGCAGCGGGCGGCGCCAGGAAAATTGCGTTGTCATGTCAGGCTCCCGGGTTTGAGATCGATTGGATAAGGACAGCAGGGCGGCAGGCGAAACGGTCAGTCAGGCGATCGGTCAGGATGCAGGCGGCGCGGCCACGGTGCCGGCCACGCGCAGCGCGTGGGGCAGCAGGGTCACGCTCGGGGCGGAGGCGGACAGCGCCTCCGGACGCGTGCCGGCGTGCAGGCGCTTGAGCAGCAGGCGCACGGCGGTGGCGCCGATGTCGGTATTGGGCTGCACCACGGTGGCCAGCGGCGGCTCCACCAGTGCGCCGAGCGCGATGCCGTCGTAGCCGAGCACGGAGACGTCGCGCGGCACGCGCAGGCCCAGGCGCTTGAGATCCGAAATCACGCCGATCGCCAGCAGGTCGTTGGTGCAGAAGAACGCGGTGGGCGCGGTGGCGCCGCCCATCAGCGTGCCAATCCGCTCGCTATGGCTGGCGGTATGGGAGGGCAGGTTCACGGGCGGCAGCGGCGGCAGGCCATGGGCGCGCATCGCATCCTCATAGCCGGCAAACCGTTGGCGGGCGCGGTCGGACGCCATGAACGCGCCCGACACCACCGCGATACGCCGATGGCCCGCAGCGATCAGCGCGTTCACACCCTCGCAGGCGCTGGTGCGGTTGTCCACGGAGACCGAGTGCCGCTGGCCGGCCGGGCTGGCCTGGTTGTAGGCCAGCACGTAGGGCACGCCTTCACTGTCGAGCTGGTCGAGCACGGCGCTCTGCGCGGCGTCCGAGACGGTCAGCACCATGCCGTCCACGCGGTGGCGCAGCAAATATTCCACACGTTCGCGCTCGCGGGCGGAGTCGTAGCCGCTGGTCACCAGCATCAGCGAATAGCCGGTGGCCAGCGAGACTTCCTCGATCCCGGCCCAGCATTCGGCGAACACCGCGTTCTCCAGCGTGGGCAGCATCACGCCCAGGATGCGCGTCTGCTGCGAGCGCAGTTTGGCGCCGAGCAGGTTGGGCCGGAAGGCCAGCCGGCGCGCGGCCTCGTGCACGCGCTGGGCGGTGGTCTCCCGCACCAGCTGCGGATGGCTGAACACGCGCGAGGCCGTGGCCAACGAGACTTCGGCGGCCAGCGCCACGTCCGCCAGCGTCACGCCATTGCCGCGTTCGCCTTCGGTATCGGCAGACAGCAAAACGGAACGGCGGGCGTTGGGCATGGGCAGGTTCGGCGGGTAGTCGGCGAGCAATGAAAACGTTTTCATTGAAGCGCCAAAAAATCAGGCGTCAAGGTATTCCGTCGCTGCRGTGCCGCATTTGCGGCAGGCCCGGCGGGCTTGCGCCTGTTGAWTCGGGGTGGATTCTCCGGCCGTTTCATGACGCCGCCATGACAGCACCCATGCGCCTTTCGTCACAAAATTGCCACACAAGATCGGGAATATGCCGGACCGGGCGCATGGACCGCCGCCTTGTCGCGGGTACGGCACCGGTGTGACGCAAAGTGCACGCTGCATGGCATCCCCCCTGCAAGTGGGGGATCAAGTTGCGTCTTGGGCGCGCCGTTAGCCAACAGTGGGAGTGGCTTTTGCCCACAGCACGATCCACAGCCAGTTTGAGTGCAAGCCCTTGTCGCGACCTCTGACGCCTACTATTGCCGATTGCCTCGAACACCAACGCCTGCGGCCTGTYTTCCAGCCGATCGGGTCGCTCGCCAATGGCGAGATCATTGGCTACGAGGCCCTGATCCGCGGTCCCGCCGGGACGCCGCTGGAGAGCCCTGTTGCGCTGTTCGCTGAAGCGGCGCGTCTGGGTTGTCTGGTGCGGCTCGAGCGGTTGGCGTCACGCATCTGTATTGCCGCGTTCATGCGCGCCGGGCTCYCCGGCAAGCTCTTCATCAACTACAGCGCGGATTCGATTCGCGAGGTGGACAGCCATCGCGACGAAGTGCGCGCCTTCCTGAAAACCCACGGCATTACTTCGGACCGCATCGTCATCGAACTGACCGAGCAGGCCCCGCTGGGCTCGCTGGATAGCCTGTCGCGGGCGGTGGAGTCCATCCGTGGGCGCGGCGCCCAGTTCGCGCTGGACGACTACGGCACCGGCCACGCCAGCCTGGGGCAGTGGATCGCCCTGAAACCCGATTACGTGAAGATCGCCCGCGTGGTGGTGGATGGCGTGGCGACGTCGCCGTTCCAGYTGGAGGCGCTGCGCGCCATACGCCGGCTGGCCGATAGCAGCGGCACGGCGCTGGTGGCGGAGGGTATCGAGCAGGAAGCGGATCTGCGCATCTGCCGCGACCTTGGCATCGACTACGCGCAGGGCTACCTGCTGGCACGGCCCACGGCCGAGCCGCCGCTGACGATTTCGGAAGACGCCTTGCGCGTGATCCGTTCCGGCCCGGTGGAGGTGTTGCCGGGCGACAAGGTGTCCGAGCCGGGCACCGACCCAGCCATGCGCCTGCGGTCCGGCGAGTAAACCCGGCCGTCCTTAGCGGACGGGCGCCGGCGCCATCGACGGGCCCGCAGGGAGCGGGGAGGGTGCGCTGGGTCCGATCGGCGCGCCTGGCGCAGAAGCCATCACCGGTTCCGGCTCCGATGCCGGGATGACCTCGACGACTTCATTGGCATCGAGCGCCATGCCGGGCTCGGCGGCTTCCCCGTGCTCGGTATTTGCCCCGCCTGCCTGACTGTTCCCAGCCATCGCCGCAGAGGCACCAGCTCCCCCCGAACCTCCCGAACCTCCGGATGGCATGGCCTCCGCCTCCGTGGCCGGCAGTACCGGCCGGCGCGGCGACGGGCGCGGGGTGGCCGGCGCCTGATCAGACTTGTTCGAAGCGAACAGCCGCTGGAACCAGCCACGCACCTGCCCCGTGATCGACGTGTACCAGGTCTTCTCGTCCGCCTCCGCAAACCGCGCGCGGCCGTCGATGACCCGCGTGCGTAGCGCGCGCTGGTAGAAATCGCCGACGATGGGCAGCGCGCTATGGGCGCCCTGGCCCCAGTAGTCGCTACGCAGCGTCACGCGGCTGTCGTTGAAGCCCACCCAGGCGCCCGCCACCAATTGCGGGTGCATCAGGATGAACCAGCCGTCGGCGTTGTCCTGCGTGGTGCCGGTCTTGCCGGCCACGTCGGCGCGGATGCCGTAGCGGCTGCGGATGGCGGTGCCGGTGCCGCGGTCGATCACATCGCGCATCACATCGACCAGCGTCTCGGTGGCCGTGGCCGACAGCGCACGCTCGGGTGACGGCTCGCGGAACTGCGCCAGCACATTGCCTTCGCGGTCCTCGATGCGCGTGACCATGGTCGGCGCGATGTACAGGCCGCCGTTGGCGATGGTGCCGTAGGCCGACACCATCTCCTTGAGTGTGACCGGGCTGGTGCCCAGCGCCAGCGACGGTACGGCATCGAGCTTGCTCTCGCGCACGCCCATGGCCCGCGCCAGCCGCGCCACGCGGTCTGGCCCCACGGCCTGCACCAGTTGCGCGGTGATGGTGTTCTTCGAATAGACCAGCCCGTCGCGCAGGCTCAGGGCGCGGCCCGTGGCGGGGGACTCGTCGGTCGGGCGCCAGATCTCGCCGCCGGCCAGTTGCATTTCCACCGGGTTGTCGAACAGCGTTTCCTCGGGGGCGTGGCCGTGCGCGAAGGCTTCGCCATAGACGAAGGGCTTGAACGTGGAGCCCGGCTGGCGGCGCGCCTGGGCCACGTGGTCAAAGGCATCGACCGTGAAGTCCCGGCTGCCGACCCAGGCGCGGATGGCGCCCGTGGACGGGTCCAGCGCCATGAAGCCGGCCTGCACGCGCGTCTTCTGCTGGCGCAGCGCCTGCATGAACGCGCGGTCGGCGAAGAGACGCTTGAGCGCGTCCTCCTCGCTCTGGCCGCTGGCGACGGCGTTGCGGAACTCGGGCGTCTCCCGCACGAAGGCCTGCACCAGCGCCCGGCTTTCCGCCCAGCCCGCGCGCGGCGCCCAGGCCGCGTTGGCAATCGACTGAAGCTGGTTGCCCTGGCGCGTGACCGCCTGGTTGGCCATGGCCTGGAGGCGCGAATCGATGGTCGTACGGACGACCAGCCCATCGGTATAGAGGTTGTAGTCGTTGCGATCGGCCCAGCCGATCAGCCATTTGCGTAGCTGCTGGGCGAAGTGGGCGGCCGGGCCGGGGGCCTCGGTCTGGCGCTCGAAGTCGATCCGCAATGGCCGTTTCCTGAGCGTCTCGAAGCGGCCGGCGTCGAGCTTGCCGCGCTTGACCATCTGCGCCAGCACGATGTTGCGCCGCTCCAGCGCGCGCTCGGGGTTCAGCACCGGGTTGTAGTAGCTGTTGCCCTTGAGCATGCCGATCAGCGTGGCGGCTTCCAGCACGTCGAGCTTGTCGGCGGATTTGTCGAAATAGGTGCGCGCGGCCATCTCGATGCCGAACGCGTTGTACAGGAAGGGCACCGTATTGAGATACGTCTCAAGGATCTCGTCCTTGGAATACAGCGCCTCGATCTTGAACGCGGTGATCGCTTCTTTGAGCTTGCGCGTCATCGTCGGCGCACGGCCGATGTCTTCGGGATAGCGGTTGCGGGCCAGCTGCTGCGTGATGGTGGAGCCGCCCTGGCGGTCGCCCGAGAAGGTGTGGAACGCGGCGGAGGCGGTGCGGCGCCAGTCCAGCCCGTGGTGCTGGTAGAAGCGGTGGTCCTCGGTGGCGATCAGCGCATCGATGACATTGGGGGAGATGTCCTTGAGCCCGACCCAGTCGCGGTTGGCCCAGCGGTAGACGGCCAGTTCCTTGCCATCGGCGGAGAGTACCTGCGCTGGCTGTTCGGACTTGGCCTTGCGGATGTCGCTGATGCCCGGCGTGAACGGAATCAGGACCAGCAGATAAAGCAGGAACAGCGCCGGGATGGCCGCGAGGCCCAGCAGGACTTCGCGCCGGGTGGGACGGCGCAGCCGCTGGATTGCCGGTTGCAGGACGGGCAGCCACCGCGATTGCAGGTGGGTGCGCAGTCGAGCCAGCGGGGCGGCAAGCCTTGGCTTGAYAGGTCTTCTGATGGGGTCCAGGGGCATGACGCAGRCATGTTGCGTCCGCATCACATCCGGTCCGCTCACACGCCAATCTCGAAAGGTGTGAATCCTACCAAAACCCGGGTCGGGAAAACCCGGATTTTGCATGTTTTGCGTGCGCGTATCCCCCGGTAGTAGGGTGTTGCAGTAATGCCTACGACACATTCATTTCATATTGGGTTGTAACAATCCGCCTCGCCCCCCAAAGACCCGCACGGGCATCTGGTCCAGCAAGGCGCCGCCGCGCGCGCGCCGCGACCGGAACGGGGAAGCATCTCAATGTCTTAACAAAACGAGAAACCACAGTGAAGAAAGCTCTATTTGCCCTGGCGGCAGCCGCTACCTGCGCAACGTCCGGCGCAGCCCTCGCCCAGTCCGCATCCAACGTCACGCTGTATGGCATCGTCGACGCCGGCGTAGAAGTGGCGACCCACGTGCCGGGCGGCAATGGTCAGACGGCCGTGCGCATGAACTCGGGCAACCTGTCCGGCTCGCGCTGGGGCCTGCGTGGCGTGGAAGACCTCGGTGGCGGCCTGAAGGGCATCTTCACCCTGGAATCGGGCTTCGATATTGACACCGGCGTGTCCGGCCAGGGCAACCGCCTGTTCGGTCGCCAGGCTTTCGTCGGCCTGCAAGGCAGCTTCGGCGCCGTGACCCTGGGTCGCCAGCAGAACTCGCTGTACGACCTGTTCGGTGCCTATGACCCGATGGGCGTGGGCCCGCGCTACTCGCTGAACAGCGTCGATTCGGGCTTCAACGGCCGCGCCGACAACGCCCTGAAGTACACCGGCAAGTTCGGCGGCCTGACCGCCACGGCCTTCTACAGCACGGGCCGTGACGCCGTGGCTGGCTCGCCGGGCGAACTGCCGGGCGACTACAAGGCTGGCCGCAACGTGGGCGCAGGCGTGGCCTACACCGCCGGCGGCTTCTCGATCGGCACGGCGTATGACCAGTACCAGGGCGCCACGTCGGCTACGTCCGACCGCGCTGCCAAGCGCCTGGCCGTGGGCTCGTCGTACGACTTCGGCGTGGCCAAGGTGTTTGCCGGCTACCGCTGGATGCGCGATGACGGCATCGCTACCGCAGCCACGGCAGCGACCCGCAGCAACGTCTACTGGCTCGGCGGCCTGTACCGCGTGACGCCGGCCCTGTCGCTGACCGGCGCCGCGTACTACACCGATGCCAACGACAGCGGCAACGATCCGTGGATGTTTGTCCTGTCGGCCGACTACTCGTTCTCGAAGCGTACGGACGCTTACCTGAACGTTGGCTACGTGCGCAACAAGGGCACGTCCAACCTGGGCCTGAGCGGAGTTGGCACGGCTGTGGCCGGCCAGAACCAGACCGGCGCAGTCGTCGGCGTGCGTCATCGCTTCTAAGCACCACGTTTGAGCGAGAGCCGGCAGGCGAGGCCTTTCCCCTCGTCCTGCCGGAAAGCACAACGCCCCTTACCCGGCTTGGCGGGAAGGGGCGTTCTGCTTTTTGTGTTCGGTATTGGGAGCGGCGCGGAAATGGATCAGATGGGACGGGCGTGGCTCGCGTCCTCGGCGCGCAGGCGCTCCAGCGCCTTGGTTAACATCGCACCCTCTTCGGCTTCAGCGGTGTGGCACAGCGTGTTGATGGCCTGATGCAACTGCGTCTTGTCGTGCGGCGACAACATGTCGGCGGCTTCCATGGCCTCCAGCTCCTTGCCAACGCGCTTGGCAAGCTTACGCACGAATTCCGGGTCGAGCTGCCCCTGGCTGGCACCATGGGCAAGGTGATAGACGAGGGCAGCTAGGCCCTCTGGTGTCGTTTCCGTCACGGCAATGGGATGGCGTTTCATGGCAACTCCGAGTTAAGGGCCGTTTCATTCTAACGATGGATCAGGTCGCGTAGTTTTCGAAATTTGYGTCAGCAGACAGTGGATGTGCGCGATGCTGCCCCACTGCGACTTATTACGGAAATATTGCGTGCGCAGAATGTCATCTTGTCGCGTCCGCTGTATATATCGCACTGAATAATGCGACCGGAGGGGTTGCCACGGGCCCGACAAAACACCGCCTGACCGATATCCACGACAAGCCATAGAGCTACGGGATGGGTCGGGTGGATTGCCAAGCAAGCGGGGAATCGGAGCCGTCCTAAGGACGGCTCTATTTGTTTGTGCGCCGGCACATTTCCATTGCAGTCCCACGACGATTCGGAAGCCGCGGCGGGAAACTCCCCGCACGCCGCGCGAATTCAGAGAACTGCTATAGACCGCCTCAATCGCGTCACGTGATGCTGTGTGCTCTTACCATGAATGGAAGAGGACATGATGCGAAACGACAAGCGGCACATGCTGGATGGGGCGAGCCGCACCGGCACTGGTGGCTGGCTGATCGCCACCAGCGATTCTACAAACATGGGCAAACGCCTTGGCCTGGAAGGGGACCACGCCACGTGCCCCGCCTGCAAGGTCGGCGGCCCGGTCTACAACGACTGCGATCCACGCTGGACCGACATGGGGAAATCCGTGCTGGTGGAAGGCGCGCGCGTGTATTGCCAATGCAAGGAAAAGCCGCGGGTGTTTGCATCGCAGTTCACGATGTCCACGGAGGTTGTCAGCGGCAATGTGAAGGGCGCGGCGGCGGGCGCCGATTCGAAAATGCCGTACACCCATAACAATTTGGCGGGCCGTACAACCACGCCTGACGCAGCGAGTCTTGCCGCGTACGAGGCGGATCCGACGATGATTTGTCCCAATATGACCAACGCGGAATTCTATGCGGCGGTCATGCGGGTACGGGATATTGCCGTCGCACACATGGAGGCGCGTTTGATGGAACTGGCGCGCTGGAGCGAGTCGGATAAGGATAAGGTACGCATCTGGTTTRCGAATGCCACGCCGGACATTCGCAAACGCTTGCGTGAGGGAATCACGAGAATTCGGAAAATCTCTCTATCGCTTACCGAGAAAAATTTCGAGCGCTTTAGTGAGGAAGCGGTGCGGCGCGTTGGCTGTGTGCCCGCCGCCGGGAAAGGCGATGAACCGGCATGGGGCGAGCGTCTGTAAGYCCGATAAGACGTTTGCGATATTCATTGGCACCACGTTTTGTTATTTGCATGAGGAAAAGAGGAATTATCAAGGAATAATCGAAAATGTCAGCAGTATGACCACGGTTTTTATTCATGAGGTTTCCCATTTTCCCGCTGCAATGGACACGGTAGATCGCTATTCTGGCATCAAGGCGGCCCGGCTGCTGGCGAAGCTCCGCAATAGATTCGTCATTGAAAATGCCGATAACATCGCTGCATATGTCGCCGACGTTCCGAACTGGTAATGGAGGGGGACGATGAAATCCTTGAGTCGCCTTACAGTTGCATTAATTCTCGCCGCCATAACATTCAATGCCGGCGCCTGCCATATGCTCGAAGTGGAGCACACCGTGTACTTCGAAAATGGCGCTACAGCTGTGGGAGTCCACCAGATCAAGAAATTTGCCGAATGGCGAGTTGGCACCCGCAAGAAATTCTATTCTGGCTTCGATGTCTACCTTTTGGGATTCGAAGGGCGCGGCATTACCGGTGAAATGGCGAAGAAGCGGATCTCAGAGGTTCAGAGGCTGTTATTGAACTCCGGCCTGCCTCAGGATGCGCTGAAAGAGGTGGAAATACGGCCGTGGTATACCGCATCAATAACCGATGGGCCAGATGTGGTGCGTATCGACGCCCTTGCTCACTGCCCCAACTACTGTTGCAGCCTCGAACCACTCCCCGACAACGTCGTCCGCTGATTCATCCAACCCGACAAACAGAGCCATCTCCCGACGGCTCTTCGAGCGGTTCAGCCGAGAGAATCTGGTGGCCGTCGGCTATGTTCCCGCACGGCTCCGGAGACCACAAATGGAAACCCTGACGTGCCTCGCAGTGATCGCAACGTTCACGCTCACAAGCTTTGGTTCCCACACCTGCAGTCTGTCGGCAGCCACGCACGAAGTGAAGTTTCTTCCCGGTTCGACGACGCTCTCGACCACGGAGGTCAAGCGGTTTGCGGATTGGCGGATCCAGACGCGAAAGTATTTTCCCTCGGGGTTCGACGCAATAATAATCGTCGCGTGGGAGGGCTATGGGGTTACCCGTAAAACGGCCGAAACGAGAGTGGAACACGTGCAGCGACTGCTGAAGAACTCGGGTATGCCGGATAGCGCGTTGGCTGAACCTCCGCAGATCCGCCACACGGACATGAGGGGAGCCGACGACCAAATGCTCCACACAGTCGAGATTGCTGTCGCGGCACGGTGCCCCAATTACTGCTGTCCAGCTTCCGACCATATCGCCAGATAATCCACGCTAGTTGAYAAACAGAGCCGTCTCCCGACGGCTCTGTTTTCATTTCCAGCCCGCTACGGCAAACAAGGCGCCGCCATCGCCGCCCCCTGCCGCAGGGCCTTGTTGGTGTCTGAGTCGTCCGCCCCCAGCGTGTTGTCGGTGAACTTGCAGCCGTAGTTGGCGTTGGCCACYACCGATGGCGTCAGCACGTCGTCGCCGGYGGGWGGGGTGCCGGTTTGCTCCCAGGCCACCATGTCGTCGAACGCGCGCACCTGCTCGGCCACGGTGAAATCGCAGTGGCTGATGCCCCGGATCGCRCGCTGGACCAGCCATTTCGCCGTGCCGTTGGTGTCCGCGCGGCGCTTGTAGATCTGCTCCATGCTGAAGGGCACGTACATGTCGCCCAGCGTGTGCAGCGTCAGCACCGGCACGCTGATCTGCGCGGCCGTTTTCGGGATCCAGCGCAGGCCGTCGCGGCGCAGGCGGTTGGCGTCGGCCACCGGCTTCACGCGGAAGATCGAGGTGTTGATCGCCTGCTCCTCGGGCGTCAGCGCCGCGTCGTCATCCATCTGGAAGGTCAGGCCGGTGGTGTCCACCACGTTCTGCGTCAGCACGCCGTTGACCGTGCCATCCTGGCCGAAGGTGCTCCAGACCGCGTCCTGCAGGCTCTTGGAGGCGGGGCTGCCGCTGAAGCCGATGGCGAACATCGGCCGCTCGCCGCCGGTCAGGTTCTTGACGATCTGGCGGAGTTTCTCGCCCTGGCCCGTGTTGGTGACCGGGTAGGTGGTGAACAGCGCCGCCTGCACCGAGGTCACGATCTGCGCCCAGTTGCTCACGGGCCAGGACGTGGCCGGCACKTTGGCCAGCAGTTGGGCGGCGGTCTGGTAGCCGCCGAAGTAGTTGAACAGCTCGGTGTCGCCCACCACGCCGCACATCGGCACCGCGCCGTGGTACGTGACCTTGTGGTTGGCCGTGGCGATCGTCTCGGCTTCCACGGCCGCCGCGCTGACATGGCCGCCCATCGAATGGCCGATGATGTACACGCGCGTCGGCGCGGCCAGCGTGCGGCCGTTCTGTTTGGCGATGTTGACGAAGGCCAGCGCGAGCGCGTTCGTGTCTTCCACACCGGCCCGCACGTCATAGTAATTCGTTGAATAACTGGACGCGGCCCAGGCATAGCCGGCTTCCAGCAGGTGACGGCGGATGCTTGGCGGATTGACGTCGAGCGCGTTGCCGGTGCCGGCGTAGCCATGCGCATACATCACGAGCTTGCCGTTCCAGGCCGCAGGTACCTCGACCATGTAGCCGGCCTTGCCGAGCACGCCGGACCAGCGGTCGGCGGCGGGTGCGCCCGCCATCGGCGTGAATTTCTGCGTCACGGCGGCGGTGTCGATGGTGAACGYGCGGGTGTCCTGCGGYCGCGCGTCCTCGGGCTGCACGGTGGGCGGCGGGGTTTCGGCGACAGGCGGAGCAGGTGGTGGATCGTCACTACCGCCGCATCCCGACAAGAGGAGGCCGGCCACGACGAACAGGGCTGCCTGCGAAACAGCTCGATGCATGATGTCTCCTTGGAATTCGTTTTTATTCGATAKGTGAAGCCGCGTCACTGTAGCGCTGGCGCACGCGGCATCCAACATCTCAAACGGGTGTAAGAAATGGTGCGGCGCATCGATTGATGCAATGCATCAGGGTCATTGAACATCACAATTGGCGCCGTGGCAGGCGGGCCAAATAAGATGGCGCGGCGCCCCCTCACTTGCCTGTTTTCAGGCATTTCCGAGGACCCACAAAATGGCTCGATTCAGACGATTCGCACTCAGACCCGTCGCTTACGGCCTTGCTGCCCTGTTTTCCCTCTCCGCCGGTGCCCAGACCATGACGCGCGACAACGGCGCGCCCATCGGCGACAACCAGAACTCCCAGACCGCCGGCCCGAACGGTCCCACGCTGCTGCAGGACGTCCACCTGATCGAGAAGCTCCAGCGCTTCCATCGGGAGCGGATTCCCGAGCGCGTGGTGCACGCACGCGGCACTGCAGCACAGGGAGAATTTGTGTCCGAAGGCGATTTTTCGGACCTGACTACCGCCAAGGTGTTCGCCGGGGCTGGCAAGCGCACGCCGGTCACGGTGCGGTTCTCGACGGTGATCCACGGCAAGGGATCGCCCGAGACCGTGCGCGATCCGCGCGGCTTCGCCACCAAGTTCTACACGGACGAGGGCAACTGGGACCTGGTGGGCAACCACACGCCCATCTTCTTTATCCGTGACGCGATCAAGTTCCCGGACATGGTTCACTCGCTGAAGCCGTCGCCCGTGACCAACCTGCAGGACCCGAACCGTTTCTTCGACTTCTTCAGCAGCGTGCCGGAGAGCACCCATATGCTGACGCAGCTCTATTCGGACCTCGGCATCCCGGCGTCGTACCGGATGATGCAGGGCAACAGCGTGCACGCGTACAAGCTGATCAACGCCAAGGGCGAGGTGCACTACGCCAAGTTCCAGTGGCGTCCGCGCCAGGGCGAGAAATATCTCACCCGGGCAGAGGCCGCGAAGATCCAGGGCGCCGACTTCAACAACCTCACCAGCGATCTGTTCGGCGCCATCCAGCGGGGCGATTTCCCGAAATGGGACTTCTACGTGCAGCTGATGAAGCCCGAGGATCTCGGCAAATATCGATTCGATCCACTYGATTCGACCAAGGTCTGGCCCGACGTGCCGTTCCGCAAGCTCGGCACCATGACGCTGAATACCGTGCCGGAGAATTTCTTCGAGACCTCGGAGATGTCGGCCTTCGCGCCGTCGAACCTTGTGCCGGGCATTGAGCCGTCCGAAGACCGCATGCTGCAGGGCCGGCTGTTCTCGTACTACGACGCGCAGACGTACCGGCTCGGCGCCAACAAGCAGAAGCTGCCGGTCAACCGTCCGCGCGTGGCGGTCCGCAACTACAACAGCGACGGGCATGGCGATATCGGCGGCACGACGGGCGATATCAACTACCAGCCGTCGCGGATGGCCGGGGCGTATTCCGACAATCCGCACTATCGCTTTGCACGCACGCCGCTGGCGGGCACGACCCAGCAGGCGCCGATCGCTCGCACGGACAACTTCACGCAAGCCGGCGACTACTATCGCAAGTTGTCCAAATCGGGGCAGGAGAACCTGATCGGCAACCTGGCGGCCGACCTCGGCGTGGTGAAGCATGCGGAAGTGAAGCAGATCATGCTGAGCCACTTCTACAAGGCCGATGCCGACTATGGCCAGCGGCTGACCAAGGCGGTCAGCGGCGATCTTGCCGATGTGCAACGACGCGCCGCGCTGCTGAAGGACTGATGGCGTGACGCCACGCCGTTAGGAGAACGGCGGGCGGCGGCCCCGCTAGCTGTCTCAGGGCGCCTCCGGGGCCGCCGCCGCAATCTCGCGCACCTGCCGCATCACCCCTTCGGCAAACAGCACCGGCCCGCGCACCGGCACGCCGGCCGTGCGCAGGGCGTGCGCGGTCCACGTATTGCAGGTGTAGAAGCCCGCGTAGGTGGCCGTGGCCGCGAAATACACGCCGCCTTCGTAGGGACCATCCCCGAGGCCGATGGGCTTGTCCGACGCGTCCGTCTGCACCGCATCGCCAAGAAACTCGCGCAATTGCGAGATGCCGGCTTCGTCGAGCGCGAGCCGCACCACGTTACCGGCGCCGTAGGCCGCCGCTGGGGTATCCCGCAGGATCGTCAGCAGGATGGCGCCTTCTCCGGGGAACAGCGCCGAGATCAGCGTCATCGGGCCGCGCTCGCGGCTCAGCAGGTATTGACGATCCCCAAATCCAAAACACAGAAAACGCGAGCCGGCGTAGCCCACGGTCAGCCGCAGCAGACGCGCATCGGCGTCCTCGGTGCGGATGCAGAGTTCGGTGTGCCAGTCGCCTTCCACGACGTCGATGGTGGTGACCGGCGTGACCGGGGCGGCAGCAGGCGTGGCGTTGCAGCCTGCCAGCGTGGCGGCCATTGCGCTGCCGACGAGCCACCGCCACGCGCGCATCACGATGGCGCCACTGTCCGTTCGATCATGCCGATCATCGCCGCGCGGAATGCGTTGGCGTCCGCGCCGGATGCGATGGCCAGCGCGGTGCGGTCGAAGGCGGCCGAGAGCAGGGCGGCCAGCGCATCGATCGGCGTGCCGCCGGGCAGCCCGTGGCCGACCGCCATCGCCAGACCCTCGCGCAGCGTGCGGCCCGCGTGGGCGGCATCGAGCGCGAACATCGCTTCGGTGCCGAGCACGGCCGGTCCGTCGATCAGCAACAGCCGGGTGCGGCCCGGCACCGTCATGGCGGCCAGATAGGCCTCGCTGCCGGCGATCAATGCCGCGCGCACCGGCAGCGCGTCCGGCGCGGCCAGCTCGATCTCCCCGGCCACGGCGCGCGCCTCCTCCTCCAGGATGGCGCGGAACAGGTCCTGCTTGTCCGCGAAATGGTGATAGAGCGCGCCGCGCGTGATGTCTGCCGCCGCCACAATCTCGGGCGTGGAAGTGGCCGCATAGCCCTTTTCGACAAACAGCTTGCGCGCGGCGGATAGCAGGGCAGCGCGCGTCGCTTCTGTCCGTTCCTGGTTCGAACGGGTCTTTTTACTTTGCATACATACAGCCTGTATGTTATAAATTCAGGAAAGATACAGGCTGTATGTTATGCGATCCGCGCCCGGCCGGCGCGCCACAACGGAGATTTGCGATGAAAACMACGAGTTACTACCCGGTGATCATGACCACGAACGTGGCGGAGACGGTGGCGTTCTACACGCAGCACGTCGATTTCCGCCCGCTGTTCGAGAGCGACTGGTACGTGCACCTGCAGTCCAACGCCGACGCGCGCACGAACCTCGCCATTCTCGATTGCACGCATGAGACGATTCCCACCCCGGCGCGCGGCCAGCGGGCGGCGGGGCTGCTGCTCAACTTCGAAGTGGAGGATGTGGACGCGGTGCACGCCCGCATGCAGGCGGCGGGGTTGCCGATCCTGCTGTCGTTGCGCGACGAAGCGTTCGGCCAGCGCCATTTCATTACCGTGGACCCCAGCGGCGTGATGCTGGACATCATCCAGCCCATTCCGCCGAGCCCCGAGTTCGCGGCGATGTACGACGCCAGCGCATTGCCGGGCTAATACCTCGACACTTCAGCCCCCGAGCGCCCAGCCTGCCGCCGCGCAGGCCAGCACCACGGCCCACGGCGGCAGCCGCCACGCGGCCAAGGCCACCAGTGCCAGCAGCGCGAGCGCGAAGTCCGCCGGGGCGTGGATCGCGCTGGTCCAGACCGGCGAGTACAGCGCCGCCACCAGCAGGCCGACCACGGCGGCGTTCACCCCGGCCAGCGCCGCCTGCGTGCCGGCGTTGCGGCGCAGCCGCTCCCAGAACGGCAGCGCGCCAAAGACCAGCAGGAACGATGGCGCGAAGATCGCCACGAGGCAGAGCATGCCGCCCGCCCATCCTGAGGGGGCCGTTTGCATCGCGCCGCCGAGGAAGGCGGCGAACGTGAACAGCGGGCCCGGCACGGCCTGCGCGGCGCCATAGCCGGCCAGGAAGGTGTCGTTGTCGACCCAGCCCGTAGGCACCACGGCCGCCTGGAGCAGCGGCAGCACCACGTGGCCGCCGCCGAACACCAGCGCGCCGGCCCGGTAGAAGGCATCGAACATTGCCAACGGCTGGCTCGGAAACAGCCGATGGGCCAGCGGCAGTGCCACCAGCAATACGACGAACGCCAGCAGGAAGGCCGCGCCGGCACGCTGGCCGATGGGCACCGGCAGCGCCGCGTGCGGCTGCGCCTGCGCGGGCCGGAACCAGCGCGCGCCGGCCAGCCCCGCCGCCAGCATCACGGCCACCTGGCACCACGGCGACGGCACGACGATGACCGCCGTCGCCGCCAGCGCCATCACGCTCAGGCGCGGCGCGTCCGGGCAGAGCGAACGCGCCATGCCCCACACGGCCTGCGCCACYACGGCCACCGCCGCCACCTTCAGGCCGTGCAGCAGGCCTTCCGGCACATGGTTGCCCGTGGCCGACAGCCCCATCGCCAGCACGATCAGCGCGATGGCCGATGGCATGGTGAAGCCCAGCCATGCCGCCAGCGCGCCCCGGTAGCCGGCCCGGGACAGCCCGATCACCATGCCGACCTGGCTGCTGGCCGGCCCGGGCAGGAACTGGCAGAGCGCGACGATATCGGAATAGGCTTGCTCGCTGAACCAGCGCCGCCGCGTGACGAAGGCCTCCCGGAAATAGCCGAGATGCGCCACCGGGCCGCCGAACGACGTCAGCCCCAGCCGCAGGAAGATCAGGAAGACCGCCCAGGCGTTGCCGCGGGCGTCTGTGTGTTCGAGGTCTGGCACGGCACTCATGGCGATTGGGGGGGCGGCGTCTGGCCCTCGGCGGGGCGGATGGTGGCGAGCAGCCCGGTGCGGCCGCTGCTGGCGAGGTTATCGAAAGTTAATGACAGGCCGTGCAGCGTGGCCACGCGCCGGGCGATGGAGATGCCCAGCCCGTTGCCCTGTTCACGCTGCCCGACGCCCCGGAAGAAGCGGTCGCCCAGGCGCGGCAGCAGGCCGGGCGCCACGCCGGGGCCGTGGTCGGACACCGTGATCGCGTCTGGGGCGAAGGCCAGCGTCACCAGCGTGCCGGCGGGGCTGTAGCGGATGGCGTTGTCCATCAGGTTGCGGAGCATGATGCCGAGCAGTGCCGGATCGCCGCACACCGGCAGGGGCGGGTGGATGGCCGCCGGCCACGTGACCTCCATGTCCACCTGGCGACGCTCGGACAGCGTCAGGCAATCGGACAGCACCTGCTGGACGATCTCGCGCCAGTCCACCGCCGCGCGCACCGGCTGCGTGTCCTCGTCCTCGAGCCGGCTCATGGTCAGCAGTTGGGACACCAGATGGCTCAGCCGGTCGATGCCGGCCTCCACGTTCGCAGAGGCCTGCGCGCGTTCCTCGGGATCGTTCGACTGGCGCGCCACGTCCCACTGCGCCTTGAGCGCGGCCAGCGGGGTGCGCATCTCGTGTGCGGCATCGGCGGTGAGCTGGCGTTCGTGCTCGATCAGCGCCGAGACGCGGTGGAGCAGGGTGYTCATCGCGCCGACCAGCGGCGCCAGTTCCGGCGGCACATCGGCCAATTCCAACGGCGCGGGGTCGCCGGGGGCGCGCGCGGCGATGGCAGTGGAGAGCGCGCGCAGCGGCCGCAGCGTGGCGCGCACGGCCCACACCACCAGCGCCATCAGCAGCGGCACGCCCAGCACCCACGGCAGCACCTGGGCCTGGAGGTAGGACACCACCAGTTCCTCGCGCTCGGCCTGGATCTGTCCGACGCAGACGCGCCAGCCTTCCACCGGATCGTCGAGGTAGTAAAGCCGCCACGGCACACCGTCGATGGAGACGTTGGTGAAGCCCTTCACACGCGGCGCGCGGGGCAGGCGGTCGCCGTCCGGATCGATATGCAGCGGCTCGCCGCCGGGCCGCCACGCGGCGATGGCGAGGTCGCCCAGGCCCGCGTCACCCATGTCGCCCAGATCGGCATCGCCGGGCAGGGGACCGTTCTGGGGCGGCGGCTGCGGCACCGCGCCCACATTGATCAGCGGCAGCACGGCCTGCATCTGCTGGGCCATGCGCACCATGGCGGTGTCGTACAGCTCGTTGATCTCCTCCTGTGTGCTGAGGTAGATCAACACGCTGGTGAGGCTCCAGGCGAGGGCCACCCCCACCAGCACGGCCAGGATCAGGCGCCGCTGCAGGGTCATGCGTCGTCTCCGGGGCTGGCGATGGCTTCCGGCGTGCCGAGCGTGTAGCCGGCGCCGCGCAGGGTGCGGACGATGCCGGGGTGGATCTTGCGGCGCAAATGATGGATGTGGACCTCGAGCGTGTTGCTCTCCGAACCCTGTTCCCAGGCGTAGAGCTTTTCGCGCAGGAATTCGCGCGTCAGCACGCGGCTCGGGTGCGCCAGGAGCACCTCGAGCAGCATGGCCTCGCGGGCAGTCAGGTCCACGGGCTGGCCCTGCCACGTAGCTTGTCGGGCAGCCGGCTGGTAGGCCAGCGCGCCGTGGTGCCAGACCGGCTCGGGCATGCCCGCGCTGCGTCGCGTGACGGCGCGCAGCCGGGCGGCGAGTTCGTCGAGATCGACGGGCTTGATCAGGTAGTCGTCGGCGCCGGCATCGAGGCCGCCGATGCGGCTGGACACCGCATCCCGCGCGGTCAGCATCAGCACCGGCGTCTGGCAGCCCTGCTGGCGCCAGCGGGCGAGCAGGGCCACGCCGTCGTCGTCGGGCAGGCCGAGGTCGAGCACCACGGCGTCGTATTGCATGTTGGCGATGGCGCGATCCGCCTCCGCGCCGGTGGTGAACCAGTCCACGGCATGCCCCTTGAGCTTCAGCCCGCGTTGCAGGCCGTCGCCGAGCATGGGGTCGTCTTCAACGATAAGGATTCTCATCTTGGGTGCGAAAAAGGGCGCATACGGCACGGGGAACGGCGTGAAGCGTAGCACCGCGCGGGCGGCGTCGCACGCTTAATGTGGGATTAAGGTTGCTCTCCTAACCTGCGCGCTCGTCTCACCCAGTCCCCCCGCGCGCATGCCGCAATCGCAGTCTCATCCGCAGTCCCCCTCCCTGTCCACTCAGCAGCCCGCCGTCACCCCGGCCCGTCCGCTGGAGGGCTGGCGCCTGGGCGCCTGGTCGCCAGCCATGGCCTGGGCCGCTGCGTTCATCGCCGTGGCGTTGCTGGTCTGGTTCGGCACGCTCGGCATGCGGCACCTGCTGGGGCCGGACGAGGGCCGCTACGGCGAAATCTCGCGCGAGATGCTGGCTACCGGCGACTGGGTCACCATCCGCTACAACGCGCTGAAGTACTTCGAGAAGCCGCCGTTCCACATGTGGGTCACGGCGCTGACGTACGCGCTGTGGGGCGTGGGCGAATGGCAGGCGCGGCTTTGCGTGGCGCTGGCCGGGCTGGCTGGCATCGTCATGTCGATGCTGGCCACGTGGCGCTGGTTCGGCATCCGCGCGGCGGCCTTCGCGGGGCTGGCCCTGCTGGCGGCGCCGATGTGGAGCGTGGCGGCGCACTTCAACACCCTCGACATGACGCTGGCCGGCGTGATGGCCTGCGTGCTCGCCTGCATGCTGCTGGCGCAGCATCCCGCCGCTTCGGCCAGCGCGCGGCGCGGCTGGATGCTCGCCTGCTGGGCGGCGATGGGCGCCGCCGTGCTGACCAAGGGGCTGGTGGGCGTAGCGCTGCCGGGGCTGGTCCTCGTTATCTATATAGGCATCACGCGCGACTGGCGCTTGTGGCGTCGGCTGCACGTATTCACCGGCATGCTGGTGCTGCTGGCCGTGGCCGTGCCGTGGTTCTGGCTCGTATCGGTGCGGAACCCGGAATTCCTGCATTTCTTCTTTATCCACGAACACTGGCAGCGCTATACCTCGGGCGTCCACTCGCGGCCGGGGCCGATCTGGTACTTCCTGCCACTGGTGGTGGGCGGCTTCCTGCCGTGGGTGGGACTGTTCCCGCGCCTGTGGCGTGCCATCGGTACGCCGCCGGTCGATGAGMCGGATGATGCGGCGGAGCGCTTCCGCCCGGCGCTGCTGGCGGGCATCTGGGCCATCGCCATTTTCGTGTTCTTCAGCCTGTCGCGTTCGAAGCTGCCGGGCTACATCGTGCCCGTGATCCCGGCGATGGGCATCCTGGCCGGCGTGGCGCTGGACCGCCTCGACGTGCGCGCCTGGCGGCGCCAGCTCGGCGGCATGGCCATCGTGGCCGCGTGCGGCCTGCTGGCCAGCCCGGTGGTGGCCACGCTCAACGCCAACCATACGCCGAACGCCTTCTATCGCGCCTATGCGATCTGGGCAGCGGCGGCGTTCGTGGTGATGCTGCTGGGCATTGCCGCCGCGCGCTGGCTGCTGCGGCGCGGCGTGCTGCCCAGCGTGGCCGTGTATGCGCTCGGCATGTACCTGGGCTTCACGGTGGCGCTGGTCGGCCATGAAACCGTGGGCGGCCCGGCGTCCGGCGCGGACATCGCCCCGCTGGTCCAGCAGGAGCTCACCCCGGGCATGCCGTTCTATGGCGTGAAGATGCTCGATCACACCCTGCCGTTCTACGTCCAGCACCCGCTGACCATGGTGGCGGAGGCGGACGAACTGTCCTTCGGCACCGAGGTGGAGCCGGAGCGCTGGCTGCCCGATATGGCCGCGTTCGCCAAGGTCTGGCGCAACGGCCAGCCCGCCATGGCCGTGATGTCGCCGGAGAACTATCTGGCGCTGTCGCCCACGCTGCCGCTGTACGTGGTGGCGCGCGACTGGCGCCGGGTGGTGGTGACCAACGTGCCCACCCCGAGCCCGACGTCGCGCTGACCGGCTTTCCTGCTTACCTTTCTGTTCCTGTCTGAAACCATGCATCCCAAGCGAGTCCTGATTCTTGGCGTCAACGGCTTTATCGGCCATCACCTCACGCGCCGCATCCTCGAGACCACCAACTGGGAGGTCTACGGCATGGACATGGCCTCCGACCGCCTCGGCGATCTCGTGAACCATCCGCGCCTGCACTTCTCCGAAGGTGACATCACCATCAACAAGGAGTGGATCGAGTACAACATCCGCAAGTGCGACGTGGTGCTGCCGCTGGTGGCCATCGCCACCCCGGCCACCTACGTGCGTCACCCGCTGCGCGTGTTCGAGCTCGATTTCGAAGCCAACCTGCCGATGGTCCGCGCGGCCGTGAAGTACAAGAAGCACCTGGTGTTCCCGTCGACCTCCGAGGTCTACGGCATGTGCGCCGACGATGAGTTCGACCCGGAAGCGTCCCCGCTGGTCTACGGCCCGATCAACAAGCCGCGCTG
>NZ_JBFREV010000036.1:0-61630 GCF_052114485.1 Cupriavidus sp. KB_39 | reverse complement strand
GATTATGAAGAACAACCTGCGTTTCGTCAACAGGTCAGCGAAGTTTTTTTCGCTGCGGTCAGCGCTGGAAAACTCCTCAGCCCGACCACCCATCAACCCCGCAACCCTTGTCGCTGCTGCGTTTGCAGCGCGGTTTGTGTTGCGAGGGGACGAATAGTAGGCCCGTTTCCAAGGCTTTGCAACACGCTTGTCATGCCACCGTGCGTGACAAGCGCGCATTATCCAGACAAACCCTTGATCGATAAGGAAATTCCACTCCGCAGAATATTTTTGCCGCGGGATAATACCCCTCAACTGGCCTCGGGTATTCCCTAGTCAGTACTCAACGATGCTTGAAATCAGGTGCGCGTTTCTCCACAAACGCGGCCATGCCTTCCTTCTGGTCTGCCGTGGCGAAGGTGGCATGGAACAGCCGGCGCTCGAAGTGGACGCCTTCATTCAGTGTCGTCTCATAGGCGGCGTTCACGGATTCCTTGATCATCATGACCACGGGCAGCGAATAGCTCGCGATGGCGTCCGCCGCGGCGAAGGCTTCCTCGAGCAACTTGTCGGCGGGCACCACGCGCGATACCAGCCCGGCACGTTCCGCCTCCGCCGCGTCCATCATGCGGGCCGTCAGGCACAAATCCATCGCCTTGGCCTTGGAGACCGCGCGCGGCAGGCGCTGGGTGCCGCCGGCGCCGGGCATGGTGCCGAGCTTGACCTCGGGCTGGCCGAACTTCGCGCTATCCGCCGCGAGGRTGATGTCGCACATCATCGCCAGCTCGCAGCCGCCACCCAGCGCGTAACCGGCCACCGCGGCAATCACGGGCTTGCGGATGCGCCGGATGGTTTCCCAATTCCGGGTGATGTAATCGCCCTTGTAGACGTCGATAAACGAATACTTCGCCATCATCCCGATATCGGCACCCGCCGCGAAGGCGCGCTCGCTGCCAGTAATGACGATGCAGCCGATCGCCTCGTCCTGGTCGAATGCGGTCAGCGCGGCACCGAGTTCGTCCATCAGCGCGTCGTTCAGCGCRTTCAACGCCTTGGGGCGGTTCAGCGTCATCAGGCCAACGCGCCCGCGCGTATCCACCAGGATGTTCTCGTACGACATGTCTGCTCCTCTCTCTCTATCAATGGGATTAGGTCTGCTGCCAGCCCACGATACTGGCGCGCGGGCGGCGTGGCGGTCAAGCGGGAAGACCGGCGCGACGCTTGCGCGGCGCCATACCGTCGCCTAATCTGAACCCACGATTTTGCGGTAACACTTACAAAAAGCGCCGCACCTCCTATTGCGCCGAGCGGCATCCCAGATGCTTTGCCAGCATCCGCATTCGACCCCGTCGATGCGGAGAAGGGAGCCATCATGAATCGTCGCACGGCCACATTCTCCTTAATCCCCCTGATCGCCTTCCCMGGCCTCGCCTTTGGCGCGAGCAAGGCGGAAGAGCAGGCTGAAGTACGCAAGGCTGCGCAAAATGCCCTGAATGCGCTTTACAAGGCGCAGCCGGMGGCGCGCAAGCAGGTCGAGTCCGCCGCCGGCTACGCCGCGTTCAGTAACTTCGGCATGAAGATCCTGCTGGCGGGGAGCGGCAAGGGGGAAGGCATCGCCGTCAACAACAAGACCAAGTCCATGGTCTATATGAAGATGGTCGAGTTGCAGGCCGGGTTGGGCATCGGCGTGAAGAAATTCCAGATGGTCTGGGTGTTCGAGAACGACAAGGCGCTGAACGAATTCATCAACTCTGGCTGGACGATTGGGGGGCAAGCGACCGCCGCCGCGAAAACCGGTGACAGCGGCAGCGCCTTCCAGGGCGCGGTGGCCGTCGCGCCGGGGATCTGGGTCTACCAGATCACGGACAGCGGGCTGGCCGTCGAACTGACGGCCAAGGGCACCAAGTATTACAAGGATGAAGACCTGAACTGAGTCGCCCTGCGCGTGCGCCGCCATGTCGCCCGGGCATTCGCGGGCCGGACTGGCCGCCTGGGTGGCGGCGACCATCGGCATGGCCGTGCTCGTGACCGSTTGCGCCGGCCCGGCGCCCGAGTCCGGCGCCGGCTACCGGGACCGCATGCGGTCACGTTCGGAYGGCGGCGTCAACGTGTCSGTCTCGGTCCTGTCCGCGACGGAGAGCGAAGCGCTCTACGGGGTGCCGCTGGCGAAGCGGGGCATGCAGCCGGTCTGGGTCGAGATCGGCAATGAGACAGATCGCCCGATCTGGCTCATGTACGTAGGACTGGACCCCAGCTTCTTCCCCAGCTCCGAAGCCGCCGATRTCTTTGCCGCCGAYGCCTCCCGCGAAGCGCGGCGCGAGGCCGCCGAGCGATTTGGCCGCCTCGCCTTCCGCAACCCGGTACTCCCCGGCCAAACCCGTTCGGGCATGGTCCTGACCCACCTCGAGGAAGGCGTCAAGCTGATCCAGCTCGACCTCGTCGCCAAGGACCACGCCCACGCCTTCTCGATCTTCACCGTCGTGCCGGGCTTTCGCGGCGATTACCAGACCAGCGCCGTCTTCCGCCGCGAGGTCTATCCGCCCGACCAGATTCGGGACTACGACGATGACGACGCCTTCCGCGCGGCGCTCGAGGCCCTGCCCTGCTGTGCCACCAACGAGGGCGGCAGCAAGCCCGCCGATCCGCTCAACCTGGTGATCGTTGGCGGGCTGGACGATGCCTTCCCGGCCCTCGTGCGCCGCGGCTGGCGGCCGACGGAGACCAAATGGTCGGGCGCCATCATGCGAGTTGTCTCATCGGCACTCTCAGGCGAGCGCTACCTCAACGCGCCCGTCAGCGATCTCTACCTGTTCGGCCGCCCGCAGGACCTCGCGCTGCAGAAGGCGCGCGACACCATCCACCAGCGCAACCACCTSCGSCTCTGGCTCAGCCCSCTGCGCTATCGCGGCAAGCCGGTCTGGGTCGGCCAGATCAGCCGCGACATCGGCAGCCGCCTGACCATCCACTCGCCCACGCTGACCACGCACAAGATCGACCCGGATGTCGATGAAGCCCGCACCGCGCTGGCCGAGGACATGGCGTATTCGCAAAGCCTGGTGATGATCGGTTACGCCTCGGGCGTCGGCGCCGCCCCGCCCGAGCAGCCGCGCCAGAACCTGACCACGGACCCGTACTACACCGATGGGGACCGCCTGGTGATGGTGTTCGACCGCCGGCCCGTGTCGCTGGACAGCATCCAGTTCTTCCGCTGGCAGGACCACGACGCCCAGCGCCGGGCCACCCCGGGGATCGGCCGATGACCCTGCGGCGATTCTCCCTGCGCTGGCTGCCCGCGCTCTTCCCGATGACGTTCCTCGCCTGGCTGCTGGCCGGCTGCTCCACCTGGCAGCCGCCAACCACAGACGCGGTGACCGCGCTGCGCGCCCGCGCGGAGACCACGTCCAAGCAGGGCATCACGCTCCGCGCCGCCGTGCTGAGCCAGGCCGACACCGACCGGATGTTCGGCATCGACATCCGGGGCACGGGGGTCCAGCCGGTATGGATCGAGGTGGAGAACGCCTCCGAGCGGTCGATGATCCTGCTCCGCACCGGCACCGATCCGGACTACTTCTCGCCGCTCGAAGTGGCGTGGTCCGTGCATAGCTGGTTCGACCGCAAGTCCAACGCGCGGCTGGACGAGTGGTTCAACCGGCAGGGCTTCCGCAATCCGATCCCGGCCGGCGCCACCCGCTCCGGCGTGGTGTTCACCAATCCGTCGCGCGGCACCAAGCTGCTGAATGTCGAYCTGCTCGGCGATCAAACCCTGATCGCCTTCACGCTGTTCCTGAGCGTGCCGGACGATGCCAGCCACCCGGACTTCTCGCGCAAGCTGTTCGCCTATCCGCCCGCCGCCGTGACGGACTATCCCGACCTCGGCAGCCTGCGCGCCGCGCTGGAGCGCCTGCCCTGCTGTGCGACGGACGCCGCCGGGCAGGGCGTGGGCGAGCCGCTGAACGGCATCGTCGTCGGCGCCGTGGCGGATTTCAGCGCGGCCATGATCCGCCGCAACTATCGGCGCAACCAGCAGGACTTCGACAACGCCCAGCGCGTGTTCGGCCGGATTCCGGACGCGGTGCTGCGCAAGCAGGCGCAGGCGGGGGCGCCGGCCACGTGGATCCGCGTCTGGCTGGCGCCCATCAGCTATCAGGGGCGGCCGGTGTACCTGCTGCAGGTTGGCCGCCCGGTGGGGGGGCGCTTCGCGGCGGCCGATGTCGCGCAGCTGATGCATGGGGATGTCGATGAGGCGCGCAACCTGATGGTCCAGGACTGCATGTATTCGGAGGGCCTGGAGAAGCTGGCCTTCGTCCGGGGCCCCACGCCGGTGCCGCTGGCGCAGGAGCGGGCCACCTTCAGCGGCGCCCACTACCACACCGACGGGCGGCGGGCGGTGATGTTCTTCGTGCTCCGCCCGCTGAGCCTGTCGGACATCGACATCCTGGACTGGGAGCCGATCGTCGAAGGGGAGTCCCATGCGCGCGAGTAGCCTGGCGTTGGTACTGGCGTTGGCGTTGGCCYTGGCGGGCTGCGCCTCGAAGCCGCTGGTGCCCTACTCCACCGAGACCCCGCCGCTGGTCCTGCTGCCCGCCGCCGCCGCCGGCGTGGGCGATGGGCGGGCGCGCTTCCGCGAGATCTTCTGCGCGATCCTGCAGACCCGCCAGCAGACYGTGCCCGACTATCGCCCGTGCGAGGAAGCCCTGACGCGCGTCGGCACGGAGCCGTCCGGCACCGGCAAGCCGGCCGACCTCGGCCCTGCGCGCCGGCCACTGGTGGCGATGGTCGTGCCCGGCATCGGCTTCAATTGCTTCGCGCCGTGGCTGAATCCGCCCGATGCCGTGGGCAAGCACCTGCGCGAGTTCGGCTATGACGGGGCGATGCTGTCGGTCGATGCGCTGTCCAGTTCSGCCTACAACGCGCGCCAGATCCGCGACGCGGTCATGGCCACSCCGCTCGACCCCGCTGGGCCGCGACTCGTACTGATCGGCTATTCGAAGGGCGCGCCGGACATCCTCGAGGCCCTGGTCAACTACCCGGAGATCCTCGGCCGCGTGGCGGCGGTGGTCAGCGCGGCGGGCGCGGTGGGCGGCTCGCCGCTCGCCAACGATGCCGAGCAATATCAGGCGGACCTGCTCCAGCACTTCCCCGGCTCCACCTGCCAGCCCGGCGATGGCGGCGGCGTGATGAGCCTGCGGCCGGCCGTCCGCAAGGCCTGGCTGGCGGCACATCCGTTGCCGGCGGGGCCGCGCTACTACTCACTGGTGACGTTTCCCCAGCCGGGGCGTATTTCGTCGATCCTGACGTCGAGCCATGAGAAGCTGGCGCAGATCGATCCCCGCAATGACAGCCAGATGCTGTTCTACGATCAGGTGATTCCGGGCAGCACGCTGCTGGCCTACGTCAATGCGGACCATTGGGCACTCGCCGTGCCAATCGCCCGCACGCGCACCACCGTCGCCGCGCTGTTCGTCACGCAGAACGCCTACCCGCGCGAGGCGCTGTCAGAGGCGCTGCTGCGCTATATCGACGAGGAACTGGCGAAACCGGCGCGCTAGATCCCTCCGCCTATTAATACTTGATGTCGCGCGCGGTCTCCCGGCCTTGCTGCTTGGTCTGGCGCTTGTCCTGCCGGCACTGCGGATTGCTCTTCTGGTCGTTGGCGCGGCAATCCTGCTTCGTCTCCCGCGATCCCTGACGGGTGTCCTGGCGCACGTCGCGCCCTTCGCGGCGTTGCTGGGCCTGCTCGGTGGCCGAGGCCGTGGCGGGCACCACGGGTAATACCAGCGCCGCCATCAGGACGGCCAGCCATGGATTCCATTTGCGCATACGGGCCTCGCAGAGGTGATGAAAGCGCTAGCTCACGCGCTAACCGTAGTCGAAGGGCAAGAATTGTCAAATCTGCGAGGGGATGGCAGTCGGCCTGATCGAGGCGGCTGCGCGTAACCCCATCTTGCGCCCAATCCGCAGGCCTACTATTATTTGCCGACCGACTGGTCGGTTTATTTAATTGCGCGCGATGGCTGTCTACAATGGCCGGGCGCGCATCGTGGCGTCAGATCCACTCACCGACCCGGAGAACAATATGGCGCAGGAGACAACCATGCCCCCATCCTCATCGTCGGCCACGGCCCGGGCGACGCTCGACGCCGGCCCGATCCTGCTGCGCTGGCAGGGCGACGTGGCCGTGGTCACGCTGAACCGCCCCGACAAGCTCAACAGCTTCACGCACCAGATGCACGAGGCGCTGGTCGCCGCGCTCGACCACGTGGAAGCCGGCGGCGCCCGCGCCCTGCTGCTGACCGGTGCCGGACGCGGTTTCTGCGCCGGCCAGGATCTTGCCGATCTCGATTTCACGCCCGGCCACAGCACCGACCTCGGCGAACTGATCGACACCTGGTTCAACCCGCTCATCCGCCGCCTCCAGGCGCTCCCGCTGCCCGTGGTGGCGGCCGTCAATGGCACGGCAGCCGGCGCTGGCGCCAACCTCGCGCTGGCCTGCGACATGGTGCTGGCGGCTCGCTCGGCCTGCTTCATCCAGGCCTTCGTGAAGATCGGCCTGGTGCCGGACTCCGGGGGCACCTGGCTGCTGCCCAAGCGGCTCGGCATGGGCCGCGCGATGGGGCTGGCGATGACCGGCGACCGACTCAGCGCCGAAGAGGCCGAGAAATGGGGCCTGGTCTGGGAAGTCATGGACGACCCCCTGCTGGCCGAACAGGCGATGGCGCTGTCCACCCACCTCGCCGCCCAGCCCACCCGCGCGCTGGCGGCGATCAAGCGGGCGATGTACGCCAGCGCCACGAACACGCTCGACACCCAGCTCGACCTCGAACGCGACCTCCAGCGCGACCTCGGCCAGTCGCACGACTACACGGAAGGCGTGAACGCCTTCCTGGCGAAACGCGCCCCGCACTTCACCGGCCGATAGCCCGCTGCCCAACATCGCCCCCTATATATATAGACAGCCCGAGGAGACCCGCTTGCCCCAAGACCCCCAGGCCCTSGCCGAAGCGGCCGCCGCCGCCATGTATGAGGCCGATGCGTGCAGCCGCTGGCTCGGCATCGTCGTGGAAGCCGTGCGCCCCGGGTACGCCCGGCTCTCGATGCCGGTGCGGCCCGAATTTCTCAACGGCCACGGCATCTGCCATGGCGGGCTGATGTTCACGCTCGCCGATTCCAGCTTCGCGTTCGCCTGCAACAGCCACAACATCAACACCGTGGCCGCCGGCTGTTCGATCGAGTTCCTGCGCCCGGTGCACGGCGGCGACGTGCTGACGGCCGAGGCCCAGGAGCAGGTGCTGTCCGGCCGCCACGGCGTCTACGACATCCGCGTGTCCAACCAGGCCGGCGAGCCGGTGGCGATGTTCCGGGGCAAGTCCGCCCAGATCAAGGGCCACGTGGTGGAGCCGACATGAGCGCGCGCCTCACCGACCTGCCGCTGGAGCCCATCGAGACCGCCAGCCGGCAAGACCTCCAGGCCCTGCAGCTCGATCGCCTGAAATGGTCCGTGCGCCATGCCTACGACCATTCGCCGGTCTATCGGCGCAAGTTCGACGCCGCCGGGGTCCATCCGGACCAGATCCAGTCGCTGGCGGACCTGGCGCGCTTTCCGTTCACCACCAAGCAGGACCTGCGCGACCACTACCCGTTCGGCATGTTCGCCGTGCCGCAGGACCAGATCGCGCGCATCCACGCATCCTCCGGCACTACGGGCAAGCCCACGGTGGTCGGCTACACACTGCGCGATATCGAYACCTGGGCCACGGTCATGGCGCGCTCGATCCGCGCCTCSGGCGCGCGGCGCGGCGACAAGGTCCACGTCAGCTACGGCTACGGCCTGTTCACGGGCGGGCTGGGCGCGCACTACGGGGTGGAAAAGGCCGGACTGACGGCAATCCCGTTCGGCGGCGGCCAGACCGAGCGCCAGGTGCAACTGATCCAGGACTTCAAGCCCGAAATCATCATGGTCACGCCCAGCTACATGCTGGCGATTGCCGATGAATTCGAGCGGCAGGGCATCGACCCGGCCAGCACCTCGCTGCGCATCGGCATCTTCGGCGCCGAGCCGTGGACGCCCGAGATGCGCCTGGCCATCGAGCGCCGCATGGGCATCTCGGCGGTCGATATCTACGGATTGTCCGAGGTGATGGGCCCCGGCGTGGCCAACGAATGCGCCGAGACCAAGGACGGCCCGACGATCTGGGAGGACCACTTCTACCCCGAGATCATCGACCCGGACACCGGCGAAGTGCTACCCGATGGCGAGTTCGGCGAACTGGTCTTCACCTCGCTGACCAAGGAGGCGATGCCGGTGGTCCGCTACCGCACGCGCGACCTCACGCGGCTGCTGCCGGGCACGGCGCGCGCCGCGTTCCGCCGGATGGAGAAGATCACCGGCCGCACCGACGACATGATGATCGTGCGTGGCGTGAACGTGTTCCCGTCGCAGATCGAGGAATTGATCCTGAAGCACGCCGAACTGGCGCCGCACTACCAGTGCGTGCTGGGCAAGGAAGGGCCGATGGATACGCTGACGGTGCGCGTGGAATGCGCCCACGGCGCCGAGCCCGAGGGGGCGCAGCACGCCCGGTCGGGGCTGGTCCACGATATCAAGGCGTATATCGGCGTCACCGCCGCCATCGAGATCCTGCCCGAAGGCGGCGTGGAGCGGTCGGTGGGCAAGGCGCGGCGCATCGTGGATCAACGGCCGCGCTAGCCCGAAGTGGAAGGCTGCCGCTTAGCTGCGCGGCATCAGCACCCACATCCGGCCGCCCTGCTTCATGCGGCCGGCCGTCTCGCCGGCGGCGTCGCCGGCACCCCAGAAGAAGTCGGCCCGCACGCCGCCCTTGATGGCCGAGCCGGTGTCCTGCGCGAACATCAGGCGCTGGATCGGTTCGGTCGAGAGCGGCCGGGTGGTCGAGAGGAACACCGGCACGCCCAGCGGAATCGTGGCCGGATCGACGGCAATCGACCGCTCGGCCGTCAGCGGCACGCCCAGCGCGCCGACCGGACCGTCGTTGTTCGCGGGGAGTTCGCGGAAGAAGACGTAGCGCGGATTCACGTTGAGCATCTCCTCCACGCGGGCCGGATTGGCGCGCGCCCACGCCTTGATGCCCTGCATCGTGGCCTGCGCGGACGTGATCTCGCCCCGGTCGAGCAGCCATTTGCCGAAGGACCGGAACGGCTGGTCGTTGGTGCCACCGAAGCCGACGCGCATCACCGAGCCATCGGGCAGCCGGATACGGCCCGAACCCTGAATCTGGAGGAAGGCGGCTTCCACGGCGTCGTCCACCCACACCACCTCGTTGCCGCGCAGCGCCGGGTTGCGCAGCAGYTCGGCCCGGGCCGGCAGCGCGCCCTTGCCCAGTTGCGGCGGACGGCGGTACAGCGGAATCTGGAAGGTGCCCTGGCGCGTGCGCGATCCGTGCAGGATYGGCTCGTAATAGCCGGTGATCAGGCCGCTATCGGTGCCGTCGCCATTGATCACGCGGAACGGCTGGAAATGGGTCTCGAARTACTCGCGCATGGCGGCGAGGTCGCCGGCATCCACCATCAGGCCGACCGCGCAGACGCGGTTCCAGTCRGCGCGCTTCTTCAGGGCCTGGCAGCTGGCCTGCAGCGCGGGCCAGGCGGCGCGCACGTCGTCCTGGCTCCAGCCGCCGATCTCGGCCCAGCTCGCCGGCTGCAGCCGGCCGGCGTTGGCGGAGGGCGGCGGCGTCRGGGTGCCGGGCGTGCCGCCCGGGCCTTCCACGCGCGGCGGCGGGCCGCTCATGCAGCCGGCCAGCAGCACGGCTGCCCCGGCCAGCGCCAGCCACGTGCGCCATCCAGCCATGGATGTCACCGATTTCCCGCCCGTTGCCGGCCGGTTGCACGGAGATACCGCCCCAAAGGATTCCTGATATGCCATCGTCTTCGTTGTTAGCACCGTGCGCGCGCTGCACGGCGGCACGCATGTCCTACAATCTCGTACCTGTCTGACCGATCCACGCCTCGATCCCGATCCTGATCCCGATGAGCCAGTTCTTCGAAGACCATCCCACCCTGCTGCTCGCGGCCGAAGCCGGCGTGGCGCTGTTGCTGCTGATCTTCATCGTGGTCTGGACCATGGGCACGGCGCGCAAGCATCCGCGCCCGAGCCGCGCGCCCAAGGATCATCCATCCCGGACCGCCGAGGCACCGAAGGACGCAGACCCGCCGCCCGCCGCCTGAGTTCCCGCCAGTCTTAGTGGAGCATGCGCGGCAGCACCAGCGCGAACTCGGGAATCGGCACCTCGAAGCGATGGCCATCCTCGGCCACGCAGAAGTACAGGCCCTTCATCGACCCCACCGGGGTGGAAATCGTCGCCCAGCTCGTGTATTCGAAGTGCTCGCCCGGCTTGAGCAGCGGCTGATGGCCCACCACGCCGAGGCCGGCCACTTCCTGCGCGGCGTTGTCGCTGTCCGTGATGGTCCAGTGGCGCGAAATCAGCTGCGCGGCCACTTCGCCGGTGTTGTGGATGGTGATGGTGTACGCGAACGCGAAACGTCCGCGATCGGGGTCCGACTGGTCGGGCAGGTACTGGGTGCGTACCGCCACGGAAAAAGCGTACTCGCTCATTGCTGGCTCATGCGTCGACCGGGATCGACGGATCGGATGGAGGATCGGGGCGGCCTGCGGCGCCAGGCGCCACGGTCGGGTGTCCGCATTGTGCGGCAAGGCCCCGGCAGGGGCAAGCGGGCGGATTTTGGGCGTGGTTGGGCGGGATTCTGGGCGACGCCGGCGCCAGGGGCCCGGTCCGGCGTAAAATACGCGCCATTCCCATGCCGACGATCCGGATGCCGGCCGGGCCACCCGCCCCGCCCGCACCGCCCCACACCATGAGCACGCCCACCTACCGCATCGCCCCGTCCATCCTGTCCGCCGACTTCGCCCGCCTGGGCGAGGAAGTGCGCCGCGTCACCGAAGCCGGCGCCGACTGGATCCATTTCGACGTGATGGACAACCACTACGTGCCGAACCTGACCGTGGGCCCGCTGGTCTGCGAGGCCATCCGCCCGCACGTGACCGCCCCGATCGACGTGCACCTGATGGTGCGCCCGGTAGACCGCATCATCCCGGACTTCGCCAAGGCGGGCGCCAATATCATCACCTTCCACCCGGAGGCGAGCGATCACATCGACCGTTCGCTGGCCCTCATCCGCGACCACGGCTGCCAGGCCGGCCTGGTATTCAACCCGGCCACGCCGCTGCACCACCTGGACCATGTGATGGACCGCCTGGACGTGATCCTGCTGATGTCCGTCAACCCGGGCTTCGGCGGCCAGTCGTTCATTCCCGAGACACTGAACAAGCTGCGCGCCGTGCGCGCCCGCATCGACGCCTACACGGCCCGCACCGGCCGGCAGATCCTGCTGGAAGTGGACGGCGGCGTGAAGGTGGACAACATCGCCGAGATCGCCGCGGCCGGCGCGGACACCTTCGTGGCCGGCTCCGCCGTGTTCAGCAAGCCGGACGCCGATGGCGGCTACCGCGGCGTCCTCGGCCAGCTGCGCGACGCGCTGGCCACGGCTGGCCGTTGAGCGGGCGGGCCGGACAGATGGGTCTTGAAATCCTGCGCCGCACGGACTGGAGCGGCATCGAGGCGGTGATCGTCGATCTGGACGGCACCATGGTCGATACGGCGGGCGACTTCCACGCCTCCGTCAACGCGATGCTGCTGGCGTTGGCGCACCTGCATCCGCACCTGGGGCCGGTGGCGCCGATGTCCACCCAGGAGATCGTCAGCTTCGTCGGCAAGGGCTCGGAAAACCTGATCCGCCGGGTGCTGGACGCGCGCTTCTCGCCGCTGCACGCCAACGGGCTGTTCGCCGAGGCCTACGCGCTCTATGACCGCGAGTACGTGCGCATCAACGGCCAGTTCTCGGCGCTCTACCCCAATGTGCGCGAGGGGCTGGCGGCGCTGAAGGCGGCCGGGTTGCGGCTGGCCTGCGTGACCAACAAGCCCTGGAATTTCACCGAACCGCTGCTGGCCAAGACCGGCCTGGCGCCGTTTTTCGAACTGGTCTACGGCGGCGACGCCTTCGCGCTGCGCAAGCCCGATCCGTTCCCGCTGCTCAGGGTGGCCGAGGCATTCCGCCTCGATCCGGCCGCCGTGCTGGCCATCGGCGACTCCGAAAACGACGCGCAGGCGGCCCGCGCGGCCGGCATGGGTGTGCTGTTGGTGCCATATGGCTACAACCATGGGAACCCTGTACAAGGCGTTGACGCCGATGGTATAGTCCCCGACATTGCCCGCGCCGCAGCGCTTGTTACCGCACAGCGCGCACAGCGGGTACCACGCTGAAAACTCCATGTTTCTCAACCGCAAACGCATCTTTTCTGGCAGTGATCGGCAGGCCTGGCCCTGGCGTCGCTGGCGCGCCTCTGAACAGGCGTAAAGTGCGTTCGCGAGTCACCTGACGGACTTGCCGGGCCGGACCAAGCTGCTTCACGCGGCCAGCCGCCCCCGACGAGTTCCGGTTCCGCCGGACCCGGCCCCGCCACACCAGGCCGGCCTCCGCGCCGATCCCCAGATCCCTCCGCCAGCGCCGTAGCCGCATGTGCTACGGTTAGCTCAAGAACGCGCCGCACGCCACGCCCGGCCGTGTGCGCGCTTGTGCGCCTTCGTGCAAGCCCTTCGCACCACGGTCCGCCCCCGGGGCGGGTTGCCAGCGTTGCGCCAGCCCTCCCCTGCCGACACAAGCGGTGCCGCGCCCCACATCCGATACGCGGGTGCCGCAAGAAGAGGATCGACATGACCGAACTGGAATTCAAATCGCTGGCCGACCAGGGCTACAACCGTATTCCGATCATCGCCGAGGCGCTGGCCGACCTGGAGACGCCGCTCTCGCTCTATCTGAAGCTGGCTCAGTCGCAAACGCGCGGCGTGAACACCTTCCTGCTGGAATCGGTGGTGGGCGGTGAGCGCTTCGGCCGCTATTCGTTTATCGGCCTGCATGCCCGTACGCTGCTGCGCGCCTACGGCCAGCGCGCCGAGGTGGTCACCGACGGCAAGGTCGTCGAGACCCATGAGGGCAATCCGCTCGACTTCATCGCCACGTTCGAGAGCCGCTTCAAGGTGGCCATGCGCCCCGGCCTGCCGCGCTTCTGCGGCGGCCTGGCCGGCTACTTCGGCTACGACGCGGTGCGCTATATCGAGAAAAAGCTCGCCGACAGGCAGAAGCCGGACGATCTCGACCTGCCCGACATCCAGCTGCTGCTGTGCGAGGAACTGGCGGTCATCGACAACCTGTCCGGCAAGCTGTACCTGATTGTCTACGCCGACCCGACCACCCCCGAAGCCTACCCGCGCGCCCGCCAGCGCCTGCGCGAACTGCGCATGAAGCTGCGCCAGCCGGTGGACGTGCCGGTGACCAGCCCGTCCGTGCAGTCCGAGGTCTACCGCGAATTCGCCAAGGCGGACTACATCGCCGCCGTGCACAAGGCCAAGGAATACATCATGGCCGGCGACATGATGCAGGTGCAGATCGGCCAGCGGCTGGTCAAGCCGTACCGCGACTCGCCGCTGTCGCTGTACCGCGCGCTGCGCTCGCTGAACCCGTCGCCCTATATGTATTTCTACAATTTCGGCGATTTCCAGGTGGTGGGCGCCTCGCCGGAGATCCTGGTGCGCCAGGAAACCCGCAAGATGGGCACGAACGGCGATGCCGACAGCAAGCACATCGTGACGATCCGCCCGCTGGCCGGCACGCGCCCGCGCGGCAGCACGCCCGAGCGTGACGCCCAGCTCGCCACCGAACTGCTCAACGATCCGAAGGAGATTGCCGAGCACGTGATGCTGATCGACCTGGCGCGCAACGACATCGGGCGCATTGCCGAAACCGGCACGGTCAAGGTGACCGACAAGATGGTCATCGAGAAGTACTCGCACGTGCAGCACATCGTCAGCTCGGTGGAAGGCACRCTGCGCGAGGGCATGAGCAATCTGGACGTTTTGCGTGCCACCTTCCCGGCCGGCACGCTGTCCGGCGCGCCCAAGGTGCGGGCGATGGAAATCATCGACGAACTGGAGCCCCGCAAGCGCGGCATCTATGGCGGCGCGGTGGGCTACCTGTCGTTCGGCGGCGAAATGGACCTCGCCATCGCCATCCGCACCGGCATCATCAAGGACGGCAATCTCTATGTGCAGGCTGCCGCCGGCATTGTCGCGGACTCGGACCCCGAGGCCGAATGGAGGGAAACCGAGGCGAAGGCGCGCGCCGTGATCCGCGCCGCCGAGCAAGTCCAGGACGGCCTGGACGCCGACCTCTGACCCCAGGAACTGGAGAAACGACCATGCTGCTGATGATCGACAACTACGATTCGTTTACCTACAACCTGGTGCAGTACTTCGGCGAACTCGGCGCCGACGTGCGGACCTACCGCAACGACGAGATCACCCTCGAGGAGATCGAGGCGCTCAACCCGGAGCGCATCTGCGTGTCGCCCGGCCCGTGCAGCCCGAAGGAAGCCGGCATCTCGGTGGCCGTGCTGCAACACTTCGCGGGCAAGATCCCGCTGCTGGGCGTGTGCCTCGGCCACCAGGCCATCGGCGAGGCATTTGGCGGAAAAGTGATTCGCGCCAAGCAGGTGATGCATGGCAAGGTCAGCACCATCGAAACCACCCAGGAAGGCGTGTTCGCCGGCCTGCCCCGGCACTTCGACATCACGCGCTATCATTCGCTGGCGATCGAGCGGGAGACCCTGCCCGATTGCCTGGAAGTGACCGCGTGGACGCCGGACGGCGAGATCATGGGCGTGCGCCACAAGACGCTGGCCGTGGAAGGCGTGCAGTTCCACCCGGAATCGATCCTGTCCGAACACGGCCATGCGCTGCTGGCCAACTTCCTGAAGGTGCCGCGATGAGGCGGCTCGATCCCGCAACGTTCGCCCCCGCCCCCGACCCTATTCAAGAATCCGCCATGTCCATCACGCCGCAGGAAGCGCTGACGCGCTGCATCGAACACCGCGAGATCTTCCATGACGAGATGCTGCACCTGATGCGGCAGATCATGCAGGCGCAGATCTCGCCCGTGATGGCGGCCGCCATCCTGACCGGGCTGCGCGTCAAGAAGGAAACCATCGGCGAGATCTCGGCGGCGGCGCAGGTGATGCGCGAGTTCGCCAACAAGGTGCCGGTGACGGACCGCGACAATTTCGTCGATATCGTGGGAACGGGCGGCGATGGGTCGCATACGTTCAACATCTCCACGGCGTCGATGTTCGTGGCGGCAGCCGCCGGCGCGAAGATCGCCAAGCACGGCAACCGGGGCGTGTCGTCCAAGTCGGGCAGCGCCGATGTGCTGGAGGCGCTGGGCGTGAACATCATGCTCACGCCGGAGCAGGTCGGCCAGTGCATCGAGCAGACCGGCATCGGCTTCATGTTCGCGCCGACGCACCATCCGGCCATGAAGAACGTCGCCCCGATCCGCAAGGAGATGGGCGTGCGCACCATCTTCAACATCCTCGGCCCGCTGACCAACCCGGCSGACGCCCCCAATATCCTGATGGGCGTGTTCCACCCGGACCTCGTYGGCATTCAGGTGCGCGTGATGCAGCGCCTGGGCGCCAAGCACGCCATCGTCGTGTACGGCAAGGACGGCATGGACGAGGTCTCGCTCGGYGCCGCCACGCTGGTSGGCGAACTCAAGGATGGCGAGGTGCGCGAGTATGAGATTCACCCGGAGGACTTCGGCCTGTCGATGATCTCCAACCGGGGCCTGAAGGTGGCCGATGCCGTGGAATCGAAGGAGATGCTGCTCGAAGCGCTGACCGATGTGCCGGGTACGCCGCGCGAGATCGTCACGCTGAACGCCGGCACCGCGCTCTACGCAGCCAACGTGGCCAGCTCGATCGAGGACGGCATCGAACGCGCCCGCAAGGCCATCGCCAGCGGCGCCGCCCGCGAGAAGCTCGACCAGTTCGTGCGTGCCACGCAGCAATTCAAGTAATCCGCCATGTCCGACATCCTGCAAAAAATCCTGGCCGTGAAGGCCGACGAAGTGGCCGCCGCGCGCAAGAAGCGCGACCTGCCCAGCCTGCGCGCCGAGGCCGAGGCCCTGCGCACCGAGCCCGGCCTGGCGCCGCGCGGCTTCGAGCGGTCCCTGCGCGAGAAGATCGCGGCGGGCCACGCGGGCGTGATTGCCGAGGTCAAGAAGGCATCGCCGTCCAAGGGCGTGCTGCGCGAGCATTTCGTGCCCGAGGCCATTGCCGAGAGCTACGCCAGCCACGGCGCGGCCTGCCTSTCCGTGCTGACCGATGTGAACTTCTTCCAGGGCCATGCCGATTTCCTGAAGCGCGCGCGCGGGGCCTGCCCGCTGCCGGCGCTGCGCAAGGACTTCATGGTCGACCTGTATCAGGTCTACGAGGCCCGTACCTGGGGCGCCGACTGCATCCTGCTGATCGTGGCCGCGCTGGACCCGGGCCTGATGGCCGAACTGGAAGCCTGCGCGCTGGAACTGGGCATGGACGTGCTTGTGGAAGTGCACGGCGCCGACGAACTGGACCACGCGCTGCGCCTCAAGACCCCGCTGGTCGGCGTGAACAACCGCAATCTGCGCACCTTCGAGGTCTCGCTGGACAACACGCTGGACCTGCTGCCGTCGATGCCGCCGGAGCGGCTGGTGGTCACGGAGTCCGGCATCCTCGGCCCGGCCGATGTGAAGCGGATGCGCGACGCCAACGTCAACGCGTTCCTGGTGGGCGAGGCGTTCATGCGCGCGCCGGATCCGGGCGTGGAACTGGCACGGCTGTTCGCATAACGACGGATCGCTGCCATGCCGCGTGAAATCGAACTGAAGCTGGCCGTGCCAGACGCCGCGCTGGCGGCCGTGGCCGCGTGGCTCGATGCCAACGGCGAGGCGCGCGGCGAAACCACGTTGCTCAACGTCTACCTGGACACGCCCGCGCGCGACCTCGCCCGCCAGCGTGCCGCGCTCCGACTGCGCCAAAAGGGCGACCAGAAGGGCAGCCAGTGGCTCCAGACGCTGAAGACCGCCGGCAGCAGCCAGGGCGGGATGGCCTCGCGCAACGAGTGGGAGTGCGACGTGGCCGGCGAGGCCATCGAGCTGTCCCGCTTCCCCGACGAGGCGCGCGCCGTGCTGGCGCCGCTGGCCGACCATCTGGCGCCGGTATTCCGCACCGATTTCGTCCGCCGCACATGGATCGTCATGCAGGACGGCGCGCGCATCGAAGCCGCGCTCGATACYGGCAAGATCACCGCGCCGGGGCAGGCCCAGGTCGAGACCATCCAGGAACTCGAACTCGAATGGCTGCCGGGCGATGACAACGGCGGGGCCGACGACAGCCAGCTTGCCGAAGCCGCGCTGCGTGCGTTCGCCGCGCGGCTGTCCCATGTGGCGCCGCTCACCCCGTCCGATCTGAGCAAGGCCGCGCGCGGCTATCGCCTGACGGGCGGCGAACTCTCCTGACKCTCTCCCCTCCCCGCATGCAAGCCGACTTCTTTGCTGCACCCGTGGCCGCCGAGCCTCCTGCCATCGCCCCTTTGCAAACCCAGGTCGATGCGCTGCCCGCCGCGTGGCGCACCCTGCTCGCGCCGTGCCTCGGCCATGCCGCGTGGGACGAGTTGGCGCGCTTTGTCGATGGCGAGCGCGCCGCCGGCAAGCCGGTGTTTCCGCACGCGGTCTTCCACGCGCTGCACCTGACCCCGCCCGATGCCGTCAAGGTCGTGATCCTGGGGCAGGACCCGTATCACGGCACCGGCGTGGTCGSTGGCGCGGAGATTCCGCAGGCGCACGGGCTGGCGTTCTCGGTGCCCGAGGGCGTCAAGGTGCCGCCGAGCCTTCGCAATATCTTCAAGGAAATCGGTGCCGAGTAYGGCGCCGAGCCCACGCGCGCCTCCGGCAATCTGGAGGGCTGGGCGCGTCAGGGCGTGCTGCTGCTGAACACCGTGCTAACCGTGGAGCAAGGCCAGGCGGCCAGCCACGCCAAGCGCGGCTGGGARGCGGTGACCGATTGCCTGATCCACGCGCTGGCGGCGTCGCAGCCCAATCTCGTGTTCCTGCTATGGGGCAGCCATGCGCAGGCCAAGCGGGCACTGCTCGATGGGCAGACCGCGCACACGCATTGCGTCCTGGAGGCGCCGCATCCGTCGCCGCTGTCCGCGCATCGCGGATTCCTGGGTTGCGGGCATTTYCGGCAGGCCAATGACTGGCTGGAACGGCATGGCCGGGCGCCGATTGATTGGCTGAAGGCCGACTAAGCGCTGTCTAATATTTAAGCAGTCGGCAGCCAGCGGAACCCGCTGAAGGGCCCTTCGTCGTCCGCCGGGGTCATCTCCACCTTCGACACCTGCGCGGCCGGCGGGCCCGCCGCCATCCACGTCCGCAGCGCCTCAAGCGGGTCGCGCGGCCCCTGCGCGATCACCTCGACCGTGCCATCGGTCCGGTTGCGCACCCATCCCACCAGCCCCAGCGCCACGGCGCGGTCCGCGCAGGCCGCGCGATAGCCCACGCCCTGCACGCGGCCATGGGCGATGAGATGCCAGGTTTCATGAATGGCTGTCATCGGTGATTCTCCGTTTGAGGTGCTGCGGGCGCCTGCCCTCTCCCCCAGCCCTCTCCCGGAGGGAGAGGGGAGCAAACCATTACCCTTCAGCCGCTGCCTGTGGTCTCCCCTCGCCCGCTTGCGGGAGAGGGGCCGGGGGAGAGGGTCGGCGCATCCAGTCGCACGGTTCTTTCAATCCTTCTCCGCCATCGACCGGCCAATCGCGCCGGTGCGCAGCGCGATCTTGGCGGCGTCTTCGCGCAGCGCGCGCAGGCGGCGCTCCAGCACCGCGTTGGCGGCGCGGCCGGTCGAACTCGCGCCCGACTCGGCAGGTTGCGCGGCGGCATCGCGCTCGTCCGCGCCGATCTCGCCCGCCGCGGCGGCCTGGACCAGCACGTCCGCCTTGCGCCGATCCGCCGAATCGGCGATCCGTGCGCGGCGCTCGCTGGCTTCGTCGTCATCGGCGGCGGCCCCTGCGACCAGTTCGTGCGGCGGCAGGCCCACCCCGGCGACGGCAGTTTCCGTCGGCGTGCGGATAAAGCCAGCGCCGCGCGGCCCRTGCCGCTCCTCGCCCGCCAGCCGTTCGCTGGCCAGCGTCAGGCTGCGCGTGGCGGCTTCCGTGGCCTGCTCGATGGCCGCCTCGGCCGCCGGCACGTCCAGTTCCTCGTAGTGCTGGCGCACCTGGATGCGCGCCGCCGCCACATGCGCCGCCACCAGATAGTTCTGATTGATGAAGCGGCTCAGGTTGTCCACGGCGCGGTGCCGGCTGCGCGGTTCGTCGAGCATGCGCTGGAACGAGGCGATCAGCGCCGACAGGTTGTCCATGAACTGCTTGCGCTGTACGCGGTAGGCAAAGTCGTCCTGGGCGCGGCGCAGCAGCAGGTCGCGCGTGGCGGCGATATAGCGCCGGTTGGCCTGAAGCACGTTCTCCACCAGCTTGGGAATCGCCCGGTACTCCCAGCTCGGYAGCACAAAGCTGAAGATGGACGCGATCACGCCGCCGATCACCGTATCGATCAGCCGCTCGCCCACTACGGTCTGGCTGCCCGGCATCAGCAGGTTGATCTGGATCAGCACCTGCACGCAGGCGGCGATGGCCGTGTAGCGGTACTTGATGGTGGAAAACGCCGAACTGGCCACCAGTGCCACGTAGAGCACCGCCAGCAGCGCCAGCGGCTCCGTCACCACGCGCAGCACCACCACGCTGATCAGGCAACCAATCAGCGTGCCGATCAGCCGGTCGTTGTAGCGCTGCTTGGTCAGGCTGTAATTCGGCTTCAGGATTACGACAATCGTGAGAAGAATCCAATAGCTGTGCGACGCATACGGCAGCCGGTCGCCCAGCCAGAGTCCCACCGCCACCGCCATCGTGATGCGCAGCGAGTAGCGAAACGCCGGCGAGCGCCAGCGCAGGTTGTCCAGGATCACGCCCAGCTCGTACTTCTGGCGGGTCAGGAACGGTGTCATGTCCGACCCCGGCATCACCTTGGCCGGCTCCACCGGTGTGCGGGACGCCTCGTGCAACTGGCCGACCAGCGTGATGGCACCGCGAATCATCTCAATCGTCTCCGCGACCGCCGTCATGGCCGCCGCCGACACGTGGTGATGGCGTAATTGTTCGATTTCCGTCGTCACGGCGCGCAGGTCGGGGCCGTAGTCATGGGCGCTGTACGAAGGCTTGCCGCGTGTGACGTCGTAGGCGATTTCCTCGAGATCCTTGCCCAGCCCACGTACCAGCCGCCGTATCGCGTCCAGCGCCGGCGTRCCACCGAAGGTCTGGCGCAGCAAGGGATAGTCGGTGTTGGTGGAAAGGATGTACTCGTAGAGATCGAGCATCCGCAGGTGCACGCGTACCAGCAGGCCGTCACGCTTGGTGCGGTTKCCACGCAGCACCAGATCGCGCGCCGCCTGCTGGCGCTCGGCCACCACGATCTGCTGGCGCACCAGCTGGTTGAACTGTTCCTCGTAGTCGGTGCCGGCATCGTAGAAACCTGCCTTGATCTCGAGGTAGTGAGACATTTCGTACAGCGACTCGGCCAGTATCTGCTGGCGCGTGCGCCGCTCCATGACCCAGCTGACCGCCATCGCATAGGCCATGTAGGCCACCGCCCCGGCCCCGAACAGCCCGGCATGGACGAACGCCTTCTGGAGCACGAAGTCCTCGTTGACGGTGAGCGTCATGACGAACAATGCCGAAAACTGCAACGGCATGGTCTTGTTGCCATAGACCGTCATCATGCCGGCGAGGAAGGTCACCAGCACCAGCACCCACGGCAGCACGCGCGGGAACGGCGTGGCCAGCGCCACCACGGCGGTCACGGCGGTACACAGCAGCACGCTGGCCAGCATCTCGTTGAACTTGTGGTTCAGCGGGCTGGGCAGGTCCATCAGGCTGGTGCAGAGCGCGCCCATCGACACGACCATGGCGCTGGGCAGGTCCATGACCTGCATGGCCAGCAGCGTGGCGCCGATGACCCCCGTGGCCGAGCGCAGGCCACGGTAGATATAGTGAGAGAACAGAAACGTACGAGGATCGTGCGCGTATTCCATGGGGCGATGTTGGGCTGGCGGACGATGGCGACGTTGGGGCAGCGGGGGGCGATTGTCGACTGTCGACTGGCGCCCGGTGTCAGGACCCGGGCGCCGTCATCGGCCGGTTACTGCCCCAGCCAGCGCGTGCGGGCCGCATGCTTGCCGGGCTCCACGTTCACTTTGTACTGCATGGCCGGCTCGCGCGCCAGGGTGACGGGCAGCACCTGGAGTTCATCGCGCCGGAACAGGTGGAGCTGCACGGCGTCGCCGGGCCGGTAGCGCGCCAGTTGCTTGTCGAGCTGGCCGGGCGCCAGCCGCAGGCCGTCCAGCGCCACGAGCAGGTCACCCGCCGAGACGCCGGCGGCCTGTCCCGCCCCGCCGTCGAGCACCTGGCTCACGCGCACCCAGCCTTCCTCGTTGCGGGTCTTGATRCCCAGCGCCGCGCCGGCGGACGGCTTACCCGGCTCGACCTTCTCGGCCTTGATGCCGAAGGCGCGGAACAGCGGCGGCAGGTTGATCTCGCCCGTGCCCTCGGTCAGTGCCCGCAGCAGCGTGCCGAGCCGCAGCCCGGTCACCTGATCGAACAGCGCGTGGACCTCGGCTTCCGTCACGCCGCGCTGGGTGGCGCCCGGCGCGTAGAAGTCGCGACCGTAGCGCTGCCAGAGCGCGCGCATGATGTCATCGAGCGATTTCCGCCCGCCGGTCTTCTCGCGGATGGTCAGGTCCAGCGCCAGCCCTACCAGCGAACCCTTGGTGTAATAGCTGACGATGGCGTTCGGCGCGTTCTCGTCCTGCCGATAGTATTTCGTCCAGGCATCGAAGGCGCTGTCGGCCACGCTCTGCTTGGTGCGGCCGTTGCCACGCAAGACGCCGTTCCAGGTCTTGGCCAGCATCTCGACGTACTGGGTGGTCGAAACCAGCCCCGTCCGGGCCAGGATCAGATCGTCGTAGTAGCTCGTAAATCCTTCGAACAGCCACAGCAGCGGCGTATAGGTTTCCTGCGCGAGCTGGTACGGCACGAACGCCGCCGGCTTGATCCGCTTGACGTTCCAGGTGTGGAAGTACTCGTGGCTGCACAGCCCCAGGAAGGTGCGATAGCCCTCGCTGGTCTCGGCGTTGCCGCGCACCGGCAGGTCGCCGCGCGCGCACATCAGCGCCGTGCTGGCGCGGTGCTCCAAGCCGCCGTAGCCGTCAGTGGTCACCATCGTCATGAAGACGTAGCGGCGATTGCTGTCCAGGAACGGCGCGCGGGCCGAGCGCGGCTCGAACAGCCGGATCTGGGCCTCGCAGATCTGTTTCAGGTCGCGGCAGACGCGTTGCAGGTCCAGGTTCGGCACCTTGCCCGTGAACACCACGTCGTGCTGGGCGCCGCAGGCACGGAAACTGGCCATGGCGAACGTGCCCATCTCCACCGGATGGTCGATCAGTTCGTCGTAGTTGGCTGCCTGATAGCGCCCAAAGCCGTAGCGGCGCGCGCCGCCGGGGCCGCGCGCCTCGGGCAGCGCCGTGGCGACGCGCCAGTCGGCATAGGCCTCGCCGGCGGGCGCATGGAGATCGACGGTGCACGGCTGGTCGTCCTGCCCCACCACGCGCAGGAACACGGAGCTGCCGTTGAAGAAGCCGTGGGTGGTGTCGAGGTGCGCGCTGCGCACCGACAGGTCCCAGGCATAGACCTCGTATTGCAGGACCAGCGGCCCGGCATCGGCAGCCACCGGTGCGGCTTGCCAGCTCTGCTTGTCGAGCTTGGTCAGTGGCACCGCCACCCCGCCCGCATCGGCCCGAATGCGGACGATGTTGCGCGCGAAGTCGCGGATCATGTAGCTGCCGGGAATCCACGCGGGCAGCGTGAAGACCTGGCCGGCGGGGTCGGGGACGTCCACCGTCACGGTCACGGCGAACAGATGGGCTTCGGGCTGAAGCGGGGCGATGGCGTAGCGGATCGGCGTCATGGTTGTGATTGTAGCGCCACGCCCCGTCACCCTYCGAACGTGGACTTGTCTTGTGGGCGTTCCCTCGGACGTTCCCTCAGGCGTTCACATCGACCACCACGCGGCCGCGCATGCCGCCCGCCATGATCTGGCTGGCGGCGKCGATGGCCTCGCCCAGCCGGATCTCACGCGTGATGGCCTGGAGCCGGTCCGGGGCCAGATCCCGCGCCAGCCGCTTCCACGCGGTTTCGCGCAGCGACATCGGCGCCATCACGCTATCGATGCCGGCCAGCGTCACRCCGCGCAGGATGAACGGCGCCACCGARGCCGGGAAATCCATGCCCTGCGCCAGCCCGCACGCCGTGACCACGCCGCCGTAGCGCACCTGGGCGCAGGCGTTGACCAGCGTGTGCGAGCCGACCGAATCCACCACGCCCGCCCAGCGCTCCTTCTGGAGCGGCTTGCCCGGCGCGCCCAGTTCGGCCCGGTCGATCACGTCGGCGGCGCCCAGCGCACGCAGGAAATCCGCCTCGGCGGTCTTGCCGGTGGAAGCCACCACGCGATAGCCGAGCTTCGACAGGATGGCGATGGCCACCGAGCCCACGCCGCCCGAGGCGCCCGTGACCAGCACCTCGCCATCGCCGGGCTTCACGGGCCCAAGCGCGCCGCCGCGCTCCAGCGCCAGCACCGACAGCATGGCCGTGTAGCCGGCCGTGCCGATCGCCATGGCCTGCCGCGACGTGAACGCATCGGGCAGCCGCACCAGCCAGTCGCCCTGCAGCCGCGCGCGCTGCGCCAGGCAGCCCCAGTGCGTCTCGCCCACGCCGAAGCCGTTCAGCACCACGCGGTCGCCGGTGCGCCAGCGCGGGTCGCTCGAATCGAGCACCGTGCCGGCGCCGTCGATCCCCGCCACCATCGGCCACTTGCGCACCACCGGCGCGCGGCCCGTGATTGCCAGGCCGTCCTTGAAATTGATCGTCGAATAGTCGACGGCCACCAGCACGTTGCCGTCCGCCGGCAGCGCGGATTCATCGAGTTGGGTGACGGCGGCGGCCGTCTTGCCATCGGCCTGGGTCAGCAGCAAAGCCTGGAACGTCATGGTGTCTCCTCGATCTCTTTGATTTTTCAGGGAATTTGGTAACGCAGCGCAGGCGCCGGAAAGCAAAGCGGCCGGACAGTGCCGGCCGCTTCAAACAGCCGGGAGGGTCCGGCGCCGCGCGTTACTTCTTGAGACTGGCGAGCTTGCGCTCCAGCGTGGCGATGTCCGCCGCGCCCGGGATGCGCGTGCCGTCGGTGAAGAACACTGCCGGCGTGCCCGAGATATTCAGGCTCTGGCCCAGCGCCAGGTTCTCGTCCACCGGCGTCTTGCAGCTACCGTTGCCGGTGATGGCCACGTGGTTCAGCATCCAGTCGCGCCACACCTTGGTACGGTCTGTTGCACACCAGACCTGCTTGGCCTTGGTCGTCGAATCGGGCGACAGCACCGGGTAGAGGAAGGTGTAGACCGTGATGTTGTCCATCTGCTGGAAGGTCTGTTCGATCTTCTTGCAGTAGCCGCAGTTCGGGTCCGAGAACACCGCCACGGTGCGGCTGCCATCGCCCTTCGTCCATTTGATGGCGCGCGCCAGCGGCAGATCGGACCACTTTATCTTGTTCAGCTCGGCCAGACGCTCCTCGGTCAGGTTGGTGTTGGTCTTGGTGTCGATGACCTCGCCATTGATGATGTAGCGCCCGGTGGGGTCGGTGTACACGATCTGGCCAGCCACGTTGACTTCATACAAACCCGGTACCGGCGCCTTGGTCACGCTCTTCACCTCGGCGCGGCCGCCCAGCATCTTCTGGATGGAGGCCTTGATGCGGTCCGTGCCCGGCTCGTCCGCGGCCAGCGCGTGCAGGGCGTAGCCGCCCAGGGCCAGGCCACCGGCCAGGGCARCAAGGGCGCCCATGCGGGCGGAACGGCGGCGGAACAGTTGCAACATGGTGACTCCAGGGTTCGGGTGCCTTGTCGGCAGAATCTTTAAATAGTGGTTGGCCGGCTCAGCCYAGCGCGCGGCCGATCAGGAAGCGCTTGAGCAGCCCCTGGCCGCCCACGGCGCGCATGCCGGCGTTGCGTATCAGCCGCGCGGGCGCGCCCGGCAGCGAAAACAGCCGGTGCAAGCCATCGGTGGCGGCAGTCAGGGAGAGCAGGTCCGTGGCGCGTGCACGCTCGTAGCGGCGCAACAGGCGCAAGTCGCCTTCCGATCGGAACGGTTCTTTGTCGGCCATCACGCGCCCAAGTTCCGTCACATCGCGTAAACCAAGATTCATGCCCTGCCCGGCCAGCGGATGGACCACATGCGCGGCATCGCCGACCAGCGCCACGTGCGGCTGGACGAACTGCTCGGCGCGCTGCAGCACCAGCGGGAAGCCCTTGGCCGGCGTCAGGCAGCGCAGYGYGCCGAACCGGGCGCCGACCGCCCCGTTGGCCACCTGGGCCACGGTGGCGGCGAGGGCCTCGGGGGACAGCGCGACGAGGTCCTGCGCGTGGGCTTCATCGGCGGACCAGACCATCGACACGCGGTTGCCGGGCAGCGGCAGCATGGCGACGATCTCGCCATTGGCGAGTTCCTCGTCGGCCATGAGCTTCTCGGGCGCGCCCAGGAACCATTGCCATGCGGTTTCCTGATGCGGCAGTTCGCAGGCGAAGTTCGCCACCACGCCAAGCTGGCGGTAGCGCCGCTGGCTGGTGCCGATATGGCATTGCTGGCGCACCCAGGAGCGCGCGCCGTCGGCGCCGACCACGCAGTTGGCGCGCACGCGGGCGCCGCTGGCGAGGGTCAGGGTCACGCCGTCAACGTCACGATCGAGCCCTTCGGCCGCCTCATCGAACCATTGCACCTGGTGCTGGAAGCGTAGCGCGGTGTCCAGCACGCGCTCCACATGGCTCGACTCGATGATCCAGGCCAGTTGCGGCACGGCGGCGGCGTAAGCCGAGAAATGGAGATCGCCATGGGGCGAGGGGCTGGCCTCSGCGGCGCTGACGTCGCCGAAGACGCGCATGTCRCGCACGGGCTGCACACGGGCCGGGTCGAGGGCCTCCCAGACGCGCAGCCGCTCCAGCAACTGCTGCGAGCTGGACGAGAACGCRTAGATGCGGCTGTCCCAGTCGTCYTCCCCGGTGCGCGCGGTCTCGCCCACGGGGCGCGGCGCGACGAGGGCCACCTGCATGCCCTGCTGGGCCAGCAGCAGTGCGCAGGCCTTGCCGACGATACCGCCGCCGACCACGGCAATCTGAAAGCGGGAGGATGGAGTCGAGGGCATGGAATGGGAGGCGGCGCGACGCGCCGGTGCGGCTGATCCGGTCATGCCTCGATTATAGCGACGTGACGTGCGCGCCATCGGAGACATCTCACAAGCCGTGGCGGGCCGCCCGCCGAGGGATAAAGGCTGGCCAAGGGTGGCCATCCGCTAGAATACAGCCTTTGCTATTTCCAGCCAGACACCATGAGCCTCAAATGCGGCATCGTCGGCCTGCCCAACGTCGGCAAGTCCACGCTGTTCAATGCCCTGACCAAGGCCGGCATCGCCGCCGAAAACTATCCGTTCTGCACCATCGAACCCAATGTGGGCGTCGTGGAAGTGCCGGATCCGAGGCTTACGAAGCTGGCTSACATCGTCAAGCCAGAGCGCATCCTGCCGGCGACGGTGGAATTCGTCGATATCGCCGGCCTGGTGGCGGGCGCGTCCAAGGGCGAAGGCCTGGGCAACCAGTTCCTGGCCAATATCCGCGAAACCGACGCCATCACGCACGTCGTGCGCTGCTTCGAGGATCCGAACGTGATCCACGTGGCGGGCAAGGTCGATCCGCTGTCGGACATCGAAGTCATCAACACCGAACTGGCGCTGGCCGACCTGGCCACGGTGGAAAAGGCCCACGCGCGCTATATCAAGCCCGCCCGCGCCGGTGACAAGGAAGCGCTGCGCCTCGTGGCAGTGCTGGAGAAGGCACAAACCGTGCTCGATCAGGCCAAGGCCGTGCGCACGCTGGACCTGTCGCCCGAGGAATGGGAAGCCATCCGCCCGTTCTGCCTGATCACCGCCAAGCCGACGATGTACGTGGCMAACGTGCGCGAAGACGGCTTTGAGAACAATCCGCACCTCGACGCAGTGCGCGAGCACGCCAAGCTGACCAATTCGCCGGTCGTGGCCGTCTGCGCAGCCATCGAAGCCGAGATTGCCGACCTGGAAGACGCCGACAAGGCCGAATTCCTTGCCGACCTGGGCATGGAAGAACCCGGCCTGGACCGCGTAATCCGCGCCGGCTTCACGCTGCTGGGCCTGCAGACTTACTTCACGGCAGGCGTGAAGGAAGTCCGCGCCTGGACGATCCACGTGGGCGACACCGCCCCCAAGGCCGCCGGCGTGATCCACACCGACTTCGAACGCGGCTTCATCCGCGCGCAAACCATCGCCTACGATGACTTCATCCAGTTCAAGGGCGAACAGGGCGCGAAGGAAGCCGGCAAGATGCGCGCCGAAGGCAAGGAATATGTGGTGAAGGACGGGGACGTGATGAACTTCCTGTTCAACGTCTGAGGCAGGCGTAACAAACCCGAGAAAACCCGGCAGATGCCGGGTTTTTTGCTTTAGGGCGCAGCGCGAGCCCTCGCTCGCGGCTACAACGGCTTCAACTGTTCATCCCGCATGCCCACCAGCAGCGCCTGACCGCTGCTATCCAGCCGGAATTCGCCGTAGCGGGCCTTGGCGAACCGCTCCGCCTGTCCTTCCTGAAAGAACCACGCGTCGGTGGAGACCTGCACGATCGGGCCGCCCCAGCGCGAGGGGACGTTCTGGACGCGCAGGCGCCGCTCGCCCTCGGCCAGCGGCTGGCCGTTCTGCAGCCGGACCAGTTGCCCGACCCCGGCGGCGTCGCGGCGGATCACCACTTCGGTCTCCCGCTCGCGCGGGGACTGGGCGCGGGCCTGGGCGGCGGCGATTTCCAGCCCGAGGGCGAAATTCAGCGCCATGTAGTCGCCCTGCATGAGGGACCTCGGGTCCACGGGTGCCAGCCGAAGGTAGACGACCTCCCCATGCGACAGCACCCGTTCCTTGCCGACGATGACCGCCCCGGCCACGCCGATCACCAGCAGCCATGCCACCACGATCCATCGTTTCATGGTCGCGCCTCCATCCGTCGCATCACGATCCGAACCGCCAGCAGCAGCACGCCGGCCGCCACCAGCGTGGCGGACTTGGCCAGCAGCGTCCACTGGAGCGAGCCGTAGTACCAGACAAAGCCCGCGATGACCGCCGCGATGCCGAGCCCGAGCCATGCCAGCGACCCGCGCCGCAGGGCCAGCGCCAGTGCCAGCACGCCGGCACCGACTGCCGGCGCCATCACCATCAGCGTGGCGAAGGCCAGCGTCACACCCAGCACCGCCGCACCGATGCGCGGCTCGACATGCAGGCGCCGGCATTCGAACAACGCGAACATCAGCAGCACCGCCTCGATCAGCGCCCCGGCCAGCCACGGCGCGAGCAGGCGCGGTGCGCCACGTTCATCGAAAACCCCAGCCAGCGGATGGTTTGCCCCGGTGACCAGCAGCGCCGCCGCCAGCGCGAAGACCAGCGTGGCGTCCGCGCCGGGCTCCCATCGCCCATGGTCGCCGCGCGCCGCCAGCCAATGCTCTTTCAGCACGAAGACGGTGACCACCGCGCAGGCCAGCGGCATCAGCCAKCCGAGCGACCACGGCAGCACGACCCAGCCGTAGTGCCGGGCGCCGGCCAGCGCGATATTCAGCGCGAACGCCAGCGCCGTCCACGCGCCGAGCGCCACCACGAAACGATGGAGCCGGTTCGGCACGATGGCGTACAGCGCCACCTCGAACACGGCCACCGCGAGCCAGAACGCCGCGCGGTCCACCAGCCACTCGCCGCCGAGCATCTGGGCCGTGCCGAAGATCGCCATGCCCTGCCCGCCCAGGCTCAGGGCCAACGCGAACTGGCCGAGCGCGATGCGCCCGCTGCCCTCGCCGGCCATCCGGTACAGCAGCACGGCCCCGCCCAGCATCAGCAGCCCGGTCACCAGCATGGCCGGGCCGTTGCCGCTCGTTGCCGCGAACACCGAGCCGAGCAGGAATACCTGGAAGAACAGCGCGCCGAGCCAGCCCGCCGCGCCCATCAGCAGGCGAATGGGCCACGGCGTGCGCTGCGTGGCCACGTACTCTCCCTCGACCACGCCCTGTGCTGTGAGGTCGTCCCAGAGCTTTCGCTCCACCGCTTGCGCGCTCATGCCGGCCTCCCGCTGGCGTCACGCCATGCCCGCAGCAACCATGCCGCCGCCRCMGCAGCCAGCCCTACCGTGACCAGCCCGAGCAGCAGGAAGATGCCGAAGTCGCCATGGCCCTCGGCGAGCAGGCGCCCCAGCGCCGACACCACCAGCCCGATGCCGGCGAGACACGCGAGGCTCAGCACGACGATGTCGAACGACGCGCGCCGCCGGAACCAGGCGCCGAGCCCGGCCAGCGCCACCGCGCCGGCCACTAGCCCCACCGCCTCCACGCGATGGACCAGCACGCTCGTCAGGCCCAGCCAGGCCGCATATCCACAGGCGAGCACGGCGATCAGGCGCGGGCCGGCATCGCCCCGAAAACCCCAGCGGGCCGCGCGGGCCGCCAGCACGTACCAGATCACCAGTTGGATGCAACACGCCAGCAGCAGGAACAKCGTGGTCTCGCGCGCATGGCGCCCCGAAAACAGCAGGTCGAACATGCTGCCCACGCCCAGCCGCACACTGCCATAACGGAGCAGCGCCACGTTGCCGACCATGATCACCAGCCACCAGTGCGGCGCCGCCCGCGCGGCCAGCGCCCATGGCACGGCCAGCAGCGTCCACAGGGCGAACAGTTGCCAGGCATCGGCGCCGGTCTGGTAAGTCTGGCCGATCACGGCCATCCAGACCCCCGACACCACCTGCGCGCCGGCCAGCGCGGCCTGCCCGATGCCGTCCCCGGCCGGCCGCCATGCCGCCAGCGCCGCAAGCCCGGTCAGCAGGCCCGCCAGCAGCCCGAACTTGGCGAACTTGTGCAGCGCCTCCCAGTTGAACGCGAAGAAGACGATGACGCCGGCGCAGAGCAGCGCGGTGCCGAGCGCCAGCAGCGCCCGCTCGAGCCAGCGGTGCCAGTCGGCCCGCGCCGGCAAGGTGCGGGCCCACGCGGGCGCAAGGCTTTCCGCGCCAAGGCGATCCTGGGCGCGCCAGTCGGCCAGCGCCTGCTGGGCCATGCGTCGATCTGAAAGGGGTTCCAACGGAATTCTCCCGGGCTGGAATGCGATGGAAAACGATGGAATGCGAACGCAAGCGCACTGTAGCAAAGCGGCCTGCCCGTGCCTATGAGAGGGTTCTGAAAACGCGGCGCCCCGCTTTCGCCGCGCTCCCGGCGCCGGTATGCTGGCGCCTTTCTCATCCAATCCGGGCAGCCATGACCCTCGGCATCCTTGCCGCGCTCCACGACGAAGTCGATGGACTGATCGCCGCCATGCGGCACGAAGACGCGCGCGCCACCGTGCGCACCATCGGCATGCGGGACTACTACGCCGGCACGCTCCACGGGCAGTCCGTGGTGCTGGTGCTCGCGCGCGTGGGCAAGGTGGCGGCGGCGGCCACCACGGTCACGTTGATCCGCGAGTTCGGCGTCGACGAGATCGTGTTCACGGGGCTGGCGGGCGGCGTGGGGCCCGAGGTGCGCGTGGGCGATATCGTCGTGGCGGACCGCACCCTCCAGCACGACCTGGACGCCCGCCCGCTGTTCCCGCGCCACGAGGTGCCGCTGCTGGCGCGCGCCGATTTTCCGGCCGATGCAGCGCTGACGGCGGCGCTGCGGACGGCGGCCGACGACTTCCTGCGCCTCGACCTCGCCACCGAAGTGCCGGACGGCGTGCTGGCCCGCTTCGGCGTGGCCGCGCCGCGCCTGCACGTGGGCATGGTGGCCAGCGGCGACCAGTTCATCAACGCCCCGGCGGCCGTGGCCGACCTGCGGGAAAGACTGCCGGGCCTGCAGGCCGTGGAGATGGAAGGCGCCGCGCTGGCCCAGATCTGCTACGAGTACGGCGTGCCCTATGCAGTCATGCGTACCGTATCGGACCGGGCCGACGATGTCGCGCATGTGGACTTTTCGGCATTTTTGCGCGACGTGGCGAGCCACTATTCGAGCGCGATCCTGCGGCGCTTCCTGTCCGCGCGGGGTCAAGCCTAGGCAGCCGGCGGGGCGGACAGCCCTACCGTCGCGGGCGCGCCACACCCCAGACGCCGACCAGCAGCGCCGCGCCGACGATCGCGGCGGTCCAGCCCGAGAGCTGGCCGTCGGTAAACAAGTGGGCCGCGCGCCCGCCGTAGAAGGCGCCCAGCGCGCCGAGCACACCCAGCACCAGCGCGGCCGGCAGGCTCACGACYCGCCCGGCCGGGTGCATCTGGCGTCCCGCCAGGCCCACGATCGCCCCCACCACCACCAAGCCGAGCATCGGCACCCCCTATTTGATCCGGATTCGGCCAGCACCGCGTGACCGCGCCGTAACAATACTGGCGTTTTGGCGCACTTGGAACAAAACGCCCCCTCGCCCTGCAAAATCGCGGCCCGGCGGTATAATGGCCATCGCTTCCGGCTACGATCCGGATKGCAACGAACCCCACAAATGCAACTGCTCGCGATCGGCATCAATCACACTACGGCACCCGTCTCGCTCCGCGAGCGTGTGGCGTTTCCGCTTGAGCAGATCAAACCGGCTCTGGGCGCCCTGCGCACCCACCTGGCCGGCCGCAGCGGCACCGAGGCCGCCATCCTCTCCACCTGCAACCGTACCGAGATCTACTGCGCCACCGATGTGCTGCAGCCCGGTGCGGACGGCTTCGAGCACACGCTGCGCTGGCTGGCCCAGCACCACAACGTGCCGGCCGGCGAACTGGCCCCCCATCTGTATGCCCTGCCCCAGTCCGAAGCCGTGCGTCACGCGTTCCGCGTGGCCAGCGGACTCGACTCGATGGTGCTCGGCGAAACGCAGATCCTGGGCCAGCTCAAGGACGCGGTGCGCACCGCTGGCGAGGCCGGCGCGCTTGGCACCTACCTGAACCAGCTGTTCCAGCGCACCTTCGCCGTGGCGAAGGAAGTGCGCGGCCAGACCGAGATCGGCGCCCATTCGGTGTCGATGGCTGCCGCCGCCGTGCGGCTCGCCCAGCGGATTTTCGAAAGTGTTTCGACCCAGCGCGTGCTGTTCATCGGCGCGGGCGAGATGATCGAGCTGTGCGCCACGCACTTCGCCGCGCAGATGCCGCGCCAGATCGTGGTGGCCAACCGCACCGTCGAGCGTGGCGAGCGGCTGGCCGAGCAACTGGCCGAACAGGGCCTGACCACGCAGGCCATCCGCCTGCAGGATCTGGGCGAGCGGCTGCATGAGTTCGACATCGTGGTGTCCTGCACCGCGAGTTCGCTGCCGATCATCGGCCTGGGCGCCGTGGAGCGCGCGGTCAAGCGCCGCAAGCATCGCCCGATCATGATGGTCGACCTGGCCGTGCCGCGCGACGTGGAACCCGAGGTAGCGCGCCTGAACGACGTGTTCCTGTACACCGTGGATGACCTCGGCGCCGTGGTGCGCGAGGGCAGCGCGCTGCGCCAGGCCGCCGTGGCGCAGGCCGAGGCGATCATCGAAAGCCGCGTGCAGAACTTCATGCACTGGCTGGAGACGCGCAGCGTGGTGCCSGTGATCCGCGAGATCCAGTCCAACGGCGAGGCCATGCGCCAGGCCGAACTCGAACGCGCGCGCCGCATGCTGGCGCGTGGCGACGACCCCGAAGCCGTGCTGGAAGCCCTCTCCGGCGCGCTGACCCGCAAGTTCCTGCACGGCCCCACCCACGCGCTGAACCACACCCAGGGCGAAGACCGCGAGGCGCTGCTGCGCCTGGTACCGGGCCTGTTCCGCCACAGCAGCCACTCCGAGCGCTAGCCGCGCTCGTCCCCGGCCGGCCGCGCCGGCCCGCTGGCGTCCCTGCCAGCGCCCCTCGGTTCGCCCTCCACGGCGCCGCGCAGRCCTCCCGCCCATCGCGCCCCAGTTTCCTTTCGGATGCCCATGAAAGCCAGCATGCTCAACAAGCTCGACCAATTGGCCGAGCGACTCGATGAAGTCAACGCCCTGCTTGCCCGCGAGGACGCCACGGCCAACATCGACCAGTACCGCAAGCTCTCGCGGGAGCATGCCGAGCTGTCGCCGGTGGCCGAGCAATACGGCCAGTACCGGCAGGCGCAGGAGGATCTGGCCACGGCGCAGGCGTTGCTSGACGASCCCGAGATGAAGGAGTTCGCCGCCGACGAGATCGGCGCGGCGCGCCAGCGGCTGGAAGACCTCGCCGCCAGCCTTCAGACCCTGCTGCTGCCGAAGGATCCCAACGACGACCGCAACCTGCTGCTGGAAATCCGCGCCGGCGCCGGCGGCGAGGAAAGCGCGCTGTTCGCCGCCGACCTGCTCCGCATGTACACGCGCTATGCGGAACGGCAGCGCTGGCAGGTGGAGGTGATGAGCGAGTCCGAGTCGGACCTGGGCGGCTACAAGGAAGTGATCGTGCGGATTGCCGGCGACGCGGCGTTCTCGAAGCTGAAGTTCGAGTCGGGCGGGCACCGCGTGCARCGCGTGCCGGCCACCGAGGCGCAGGGCCGCATCCACACCTCGGCCTGCACCGTGGCGGTAATGCCGGAGGCGGACGAGGTGGGCGAGGTGGAGATCAACCCGTCCGACCTGCGCGTCGATACCTTCCGCGCGTCCGGCGCGGGCGGCCAGCACGTGAACAAGACCGATTCGGCGGTGCGGCTGACCCACCTGCCCACCGGCATCGTGGTGGAGTGCCAGGACGACCGCAGCCAGCATCGCAACAAGGACAAGGCGATGAAGGTGCTGGCGGCGCGCATCAAGGACATGCAGCTGCGCGCGGCGCAGGCCAAGGAAGCCAGCACGCGGCGCAACCTGATCGGCACGGGCGACCGCAGCGACCGCATCCGCACCTACAACTTCCCGCAGGGCCGCGTGACCGACCACCGCATCAACCTCACGCTCTACAAGATCGACATGATCATGGACGGCGACCTGGACGAATTGCTCGCCTCGCTCTCCGCCGAACACCAGGCCGACCAGCTTGCGGCGCTGGGCGACGAGGGCTGATTTTCATCACGCAGTGATGATTTCATCACCCGTGGGCAAGTGTTTGTAACGGAGGTAAATGCTTGAAACAGCACTGGCCCGCCAAAAGGCGGTGTCTATAATCGATTCGACCAGACCGCCCCCATGCGTCACTTTCCGCACCTGGTGGCATACGAAGTCTGGGCTGAAGTCGACTCCTCAAAACAGACACCAAGGATGAAATCATGAAGAAACTGCTCGCCCTGTTGATGATYACCGCCGCCATGGCGGCTTGCAGCAAGAAGGAAGACGCCCCGGCCGCCAACGCCGACGCCGCCATGCAGAGCGCTGCCGAATCGGCCAAGGCCGCCGCCAGCGATGCCGCCGCCGCCGCAGCAAACGCCGCGGACGCCGCCAAGGCCGCCGCGAGCGGTGCCGCCGCCGATGTCTCGGCCGCCGCCGAACAGGCCAAGACCGATGCCGGCCACGCCATGGCCAACGCCAAGGAAGCCGCACGCGATGCCGTGAACACCACGGCAGACAAGGCCAAGGAAACCGTCAATAAGTAATTGGTCCATATGGAATCACGCCGCTCGCGCGCCCGCGCGTTGCCAAATCGGCTTACACTGAGCGGCTAATACCGGGCGCCCTTGTGGCGCCAGCAAAGAACCCCGTCGCGCCAGGTCCCGACGGGGTTTTTTGCACCCGCTCTCCCAGTTTCAGCCATCTATTTCCGATGTCTTCCACACCGTCGGGCGCCCTGCCGCCCGCCCCCACGCTGCGCGAAGCCCAGACGCTGGCTGCGATGACCGGCCTGCCGGCGCTCGAAGCCCGCATGCTGCTGTCCCACGTGACCGGCCTCACGCGTACGCAACTCATCACGCGTGATACCGACCATCTCAATGCAGCACAACGTGATGCATTCTCCACGTTGATGGCGCGGCGGCTGGCCGGTGAGCCGATGGCCTACCTGCTGGGCGAGCGCGAATTCTTCGGCCGCACTTTCCGCGTGACGCCCGATGTGCTGATTCCGCGTCCTGATACCGAGATAGCCGTGGAAATGTCGCTGGCGCGCGTGGCCCATGTGCACGCGCCGCGTGTGCTGGACCTCGGCACCGGCTCCGGCATCCTGGCTGTGACGATTGCCCGCGAGCGCTCCGACGCCGAGGTCTGGGCGACCGATATCTCGCCGGGTGCGCTGATGGTGGCCCAGGACAACGCCCGCGCGCTCGAGGCGCATGGCATCCACTTCCTGGTGTCGGACTGGTACGAAGCCGTGCCGGACACCCTGCGCTTCCACCTGATCGTCAGCAATCCRCCCTACATCGCCTCCGGCGACCCGCATCTGGTGGAGGGCGACCTGCGTTTCGAGCCGATCGACGCCCTCACCGACCACGAGGACGGCCTGTCCGACCTGGCCACCATCGTGGCCGGCGCRGCGGATCGCCTGCTGCCCGGCGGCTGGCTGCTGATGGAGCACGGCTACGACCAGGGCGCGGCCACGCGGGCGCTGCTTGAGGCGGGTGGATTCACCGAGGTGGCCACCGCCCGCGACCTCGCCGGGCAGGAGCGGTGCAGCGGCGGGCGATGGTCGGGCGAATCCGGTAAAATTCCGACCTGACATCCGCTTCGGCGGAAATCCCCATCCCCAGACACTGGCGACGCCACACGGCGCCGCGCGCAACCGGAAGCTACACACCATGAGTGACGTACAACAGAAGATCGACCAGATCGTGAAGGGCAGCCCCGTGGTCCTGTTCATGAAGGGCACGGCGCAGTTCCCGATGTGCGGCTTCTCCGGCCGTGCCATCCAGATCCTGAAGGCCTGCGGCGTGGACACCCCGACCACGGTCAACGTGCTCGAGGACGAAGGCATCCGCCAGGGCATCAAGGAATATGCGAGCTGGCCCACGATTCCGCAGCTCTACGTGAACGGCGAGTTCGTCGGCGGCTCGGACATCATGATGGAGATGTACCAGAACGGCGAACTGCAATCGCTGCTGAAGTCGTAATCATGCCCGTACCGGATGGCGCCGTGCCGCAACGGCTGATCGTCGCCATCACGGGCGCAACGGGCGCCATCTATGGCGTCCGGCTGCTGCAGGTGCTGCAAGGCGTGGCGGGGGTGGAAACCCATCTGCTGATCTCGCCCGCCGGCGTGATGAACCTCCAGCACGAACTCGATATCAGCCGTGCCCAGGTGGAGTCGCTGGCAGGCGTGGTGCACAACGTGCGCGACATCGGCGCGACCATCGCCAGCGGATCGTTCCGCGCCCATGCGATGGTCGTGGCGCCCTGCTCGATGCGCACGCTGGCCGCCATCGCCCATGGCCTCTCCGACAACCTGATCACCCGCGCGGCGGACGTCACGCTCAAGGAACGGCGCAAGCTGGTACTGATGGTGCGTGAAACGCCGCTGAACCTGGCGCACCTGCGCAATATGACGGCGGTCACGGAGATGGGCGGGATCGTGTTCCCRCCGGTGCCSGGCTTCTACCAGAAGCCGCAGACGATTGCGGAACTGGTCGACCATACGGTCGGGCGCGTGCTCGATCTCGTCGATCTGCCAGAGATCGGTCAGTCGCTCACGCCAAGTTGGGGCGGGCTGAACCCGGCTGCGGCCGACGCCGGCAACTAGGGCTCTGCCCGCTTCTGCTTGTTGTCACCTGCTGCGTRGCTCTCGTCGATTTACCAGCCGCCGCGATAGTAACGGCGGCCGCCGTAGTAGCCACGACCACCGTAGTAATACGGCGCGGGCCGCACCACCACGGCGGGCGGTCCGACATAGACCGGCGCAGGCGCCACGGCCACCGGAGCCGGGGCCACGGCGGGGCCGTACGGCGTCGGATAGACAGCGCAGCCGCCCAGCATCGCCGCGCCAATCGCCACCAAACCCATCGCACCTATCGCTTTCGCTCGCATGTTGTTGTCCTTGAGTGTGTCAGGCAGTGCCTGCCCTCATGAACGTTATACGGGGCGGTTTGGTAATACAGCGTCAAGACCCCGTAACTATTGTTACGAGTCGCTACGGGTTCATCCTTCGCATTATTACGATGTATTACAGATCGAAGCGAATGCCCTGTGCCAGCGGCAATGCATCGCCGTAGTTGATGGTATTGGTCGCCCGGCGCATGTAGCCCTTCCACGCATCGGAGCCGGACTCGCGCCCGCCGCCGGTGGCCTTCTCCCCGCCGAAGGCRCCGCCGATCTCGGCGCCGCTGGTGCCGATGTTCACGTTGGCGATGCCGCAGTCGCTGCCCGCCGCCGAGACGAACAGTTCGGCCTCACGCAGGGACTCGGTGAAAAGGCAGGACGACAGCCCGTGCGACGCCGCGTTGTTCAGCGCGATGGCCTCGTCGAGCGAGGTGTACGGCATCAGGTAGAGGATGGGCGCGAAGGTCTCCGTCAGCATGGTGTCGTGCTGGGTGTCGGTCAGCACCAGTGCGGGCCGCACGTAGCAGGCGTGCGGATAGCGGTCCGCCAGCAGCCGTTCGCCGCCGTGCACGACGTTGCCCTGCGCGCGGCAGGCGGCCAGCGCGTTGGCCATGGTGTCGCCGGCGGCCATGTCGATCAGCGGGCCGACCAGCGTGCCCGCCTGCAGCGGATCACCCACCGGCAGCCGCGCGTAGACCTGGCGCAGCCGGTTGGTCACGGTCTCGATCAGGTCGACGTGGACAAAGGCGCGTCGCAGCGTGGTGCAGCGCTGGCCGGCGGTGCCGGCTGCCGAAAAGGTCATCGCGCGGATGGTCAGTTCCAGGTTGGCCGATGGCGCGACGATGGCCGCGTTGTTGCCGCCCAACTCGAGGATGGTGCGCTTGAACCGCCCGGCGCAGGCCATGCCCACCTCGCGGCCCATGCGCGTGGAACCGGTGGCGCTGATCAGCCGCACGGCCGGATGCTGCACGAGCTGCGCGCCGAGCGTGCGCCCGCCCGGCAGCACTACGCAGAGGCCGGCGTGCTGGGGCGCCGCCTCATCGAATACCCGATCGAGCAGCGCCTGCGCGGCCAGCGCGCACAGCGGCGTCTTCTCCGACGGCTTCCAGACCACGCCGTTGCCGCAGACCAGCGCCAGCGCCGCGTTCCACGCCCACACCGCCACCGGGAAGTTGAACGCCGAAATCACCCCGCACAGCCCGAACGGATGCCAGGTCTCGCGCATCGCGTGCGCGGGGCGCTCCGARGCAATCGTCAGGCCGTGAAGCTGGCGTGAGAGTCCGACGGCAAAGTCGCAGATATCGATCATCTCCTGCACTTCGCCGAGTCCTTCCTGGAGGATCTTGCCGGACTCCAGCGCCACCAGCCGCCCCAGCGCGGCCTTGTGCATGCGCAGCGCCTCGCCGAAGCGCCGCACCACCTCGCCACGCGCCGGGGCCGGGGTCAGCGCCCAGGTGGTCTGCGCCGCGTGCGCGCGGGCGATGCGGGCATCGGCGTCGGCCACGGKGCAGGCCGGCAGGTGGCCGAAGATTTCCCCATCGACGGGCGAGCGCAGCGCAAGGGCCTCGCCCGCGCCATGCGAATCGTCCCAAGGCTGGCGCAGGCCCATGGCCTGCCAGCATGCGGCTATGTCCTGCGCTTTCATGCGAGCGTCTCCTGTAGCGGGTGGTGGCTGTAATGCTGGCCGAACCGGTTGGCCAGGAAGCGATCGAGCGGCATGGCTTCCTGCGGCACGAAGCCGGACTGGGGCAGCACGCCCGTCGCCACGAGGTCCAGCGCGGTGCAGATGCCAGCGGCCGTGGTGAGCTGGATGGCGTTGACGTGCCCGATGCCGCCAAAATCCTCCATCCCGCCGATCCGCGCCGAGAAGGACGCCTGCGTCAGCGGCCCCCGCCCACCCTGTCCGCCATGGCCACCCTGCCCGGCTTTGGCGCCGGGATGCCCCGTGGCGCTCGCGAACACGATCACCACATCCTGYTCGGTCACCGGAATGGCGTGCTCGAAGATCTCGCGCAGCCAGCTCCGGCGCTCGCGCAGCCGCAGGTCGTTCAGCAGCAGCTTCATCTGGGCGCAGTGCCCCGGGTAGCGGATCGACTTGTAATCGACATGGCGCGCGCGGCCCGCCAGGGTATCCGGCAGCGTGCCCAGGCCCCCTGAGGTATTAAAGGCTTCGTACTCGATGCCGTCCAGCGCGAAGGATTCATGGCCCTCCAGCGCCGCCAACTCCACGCGGCGGCCATCGACAATGGCTTCGCACGGGTTGCAGTACTCGTTGATCAGCCCTTCCGTGCTCCAGGTGAGGTTGTACTTGAGCGCGTTGCTCGGGTAGCGCGGCAGCGCGCCCACGCGCATGCGCAGGTCGAGCAGGTCGCCGCCGTCCCGCAGGAAGCGCCGCGCCAGATCATTGCCCACCACGCCGATAAATCCCGGCGCCAGGCCGCACTGCGGCATCAGCACCGAGCGCGCGCCTTGGGCCAGTTGGCGGATGGCGTGGGTGGCCGCCACGTCCTCGGTCAGATCGAAGTAATGCACGCCGAGCCGCGCGGCCACGGTGGCCACGTGGATGGCCGCGTGGAACGGCAGCGCGTTGAGCACGGCATCGGCGCCAGCCAGCAAGGCGGCGCAAGTGCCGGGCTCGGTCGGGTCCCCGGCGCGCACGGCGATCTGGCGCGGCAGGCCGTCCAGCCGGTGSGGGTCATGGTCGACCAGACAGACGCGGTAGTCGCCGGTGTCGGCGAGCATCGTCGCGATCACACGGCCGATCTTGCCGGCGCCGAGCACGACGACCGACAGCGGCCGGGGCGACTGGGTCAGGTCCCGTGCTGCGCCGGGACCGAGGTTGGATGGTTGCATGATGGCTCCCCCGTCAAAAATGCGTGAATCCGTGAGGGAAGTATGGGCAGCGGCGCGCACGTTTTGTAGCTGCAAGATCGACGAAAACGCCCCATAATCGGACGTATCGACGATCCATCCTGACGAAACGTCACCCCGAGCGAACACCATGGCAGACCTCGACCAGACCGACCGGCACCTGCTGTCCCTGCTGCAGGGCAACGCGCGCGAGAGCGCAGCCAATCTCGCCCGCGTGCTGGGCATCGCCCGGACCACAGTGGTGGCGCGCATCGCCCGGCTTGAAAAGTCCGGCGTGATCGCCGGCTTTGGCGTGCGGCTGGGCGGGCGGATGGAGGACAACGCGATCCTGGCCTTCTGCGGCCTGTCCGTGCAGCCGAAGGCCGCGCCCACGGTGGTCCGGGCGCTGCAGCGCTTTCCGGAGATCGAGGAACTGAACTCGGTCAGCGGCCCGGTGGACTACATGGCCGTGATCCGCTGCGATACCCACGCCCGCCTCGACAAACTGCTAGACGAGATCGGCATGCTCGATGGGGTGAATCACACCACCACGTCGATCGTGCTGGCGCGCAAGATCGACCGCCGGCGCGCGGCCGGATAGCGCGCTATGCTTGGGCGCTTTGGTCAGGCGCTTTGGCCAACACTAAGGAGATGACGATGAGCGATCGGATTCGCGTTGCCGTGGGCGGCGTCACCGGCTGGGCSGGCGGYGAACTGGCGCGCGGCGTGGCGCACGCGCCGGACATGACGCTGGTGGCCGGCCTCTCGCGCGGCGCCGCCGGGCAGCCGCTGGCGCAGGTGACCGGCCATGCGGACACCCCCGGCGTGGCCGCCGCCAGCATCGAGGCGCTGGGCGCCACGCCCTACGATGTCTACGTCGAGTACACCAAGCCRAACATCGCCAAGCACAACATCCTGCAGGCGCTGGCGCATGGCGCGCACGTGGTGGTGGGCACGTCCGGGCTGACCGACGACGACTACGCCGAGATCGACGCCGCCGCGCGSCAGGCCGASCGYGGCGTGCTCGCCTGCGGCAATTTCGCGATCACGGTGGTGCTGTTGCAGAAGTTCGCCGAGATGGCGGCGCGCCACCTCGACCACTGGGAAATCATCGACTACGCCAAGGCGGGCAAGGTCGATGTGCCGTCCGGCACGGTGCGCGAACTGGCCTTCCGGCTCGGCGAGATCAAGGCCGCCACGCAGGTSGTGCCGGTGGATCAGGTCAACGGGCCGAAGGAAACGCGCGGCGCGACGATGTCCGGCTCGCAGGTCCATGCSGTGCGGCTGCCCGGGTACCAGTTGGGGGTCGAAGTGATCTTCGGTGCGGACGGCCAGCGCCTGCACCTCAAGCACGAGGCGGGCGATGGCTCGAAGCCGTATGTGTCCGGCGCGCTGCTGGCCATCCGCAAGGTGCGCGGCCTGCGCGGGCTGGTGCGGGGGCTGGATAAGGTGATGGARGGGCTGTAGGCACCGGGGAGGCCGGCGCGAATTGGATGCGCCGCCCCTYTCCCCCGGCCCCTCTCCCGCAAGCGGGCGAGGGGAGCAAACCGGCGGTGTTCCTCCCCTCTCCCTTTGGGAGAGGGGTCGGGGGAGAGGGCCGGCGCCCGCTACCCKAYYACMCCCCAATCACCAGGAACCCGGRTTCACCGGCTTGGCCGGTTCCTTCTTCGACTTGTCGGACTTCTCGGACTTTTCCGSCTTCTTGGCRSCCGGCGCCGAAGCCGGCGGGGCGAGCGCCTTGTCCACCTCGGCATCGCGGTTCGCCATCAACGCACGCGCCTGCGGCAGCATCAGCTCGATGGTGCCCTCGTTCGGATTCTCGGGAATCGCGTACAGCTCCACGGTGAGCGGGCGACGCATCCAGCCGGCGTGGATCGCCTTCACGGGCTTGCCGGCCTTGTCCTTCATGTCTTCCTGTTCCTGCCGGAACGGCTTGCCATAGCGCGCGGTCAGCGACTGGACCGCGGCGTCCTGCGAGCGGATGCCGTCGGTCGGCACGATTACGCCGACCAGCGCGTTGCCATCGACGAACGCCACCAGGCGCGCACCATCCATGAACGCGGGACGCTTGTCGCGCGGCACGCCCACCTGGCGCATCACGCCGTCGCCGCGCAATTCCACGCAGAACGCGGTCACGTCGCGGCCATCGGGGGTGCGATGGTCGGCGCAATCGGGCAGTGTGGGCAGCGGATTGCCGATCTCCAGCACGTGGAGCATCGGCGCCAGCAAGTCATTGGCGGACGGCGTGGCGGATGTGGACGGAGCGGCGGGGGCGGCGGGGGTGGCGGCAGGCTGCGACGCAGCGGCCTTCGGTGCGGCATGGGCGGCCGTGGCCGCCAGCAGGGCGGCGGCGGCCAGCCCGGCGAGGGAAACTCTCAAAACTGACTCCTGAAATCGGCTCCGCATTGGAGCCCACCCCGTGGCAGGGGTTCCAGCCGCGACCTTACCACGGCGCGCAAGAGCGCTTAATAACGCACTTAATAGAGCACTTGTTTCAGGTAATGGCAGCCGACCAGGGCGATGCCGATGACCACGGCCCAGAGCATCAGGCGCGGCACGATGCTCGGCGGCAGTTGCGTCGACGGCGTGCGCTGGACCAGCGGCGTGCGCATGCGGGAATTGGTTTGCAGCCCGCGCGTGTGCCAGATCGCCGTGTCGGCGCCCAGATCCTGCACGATCGGACGATGTGTGGCGGTCGATGTCGTCGGCTTGGTGGCCGGGCGCGTGCCGGCCGGTCGTTGCGATCCCATTCCAGCTCCCCCTCAGAAGATTCCCGACGCATCGCGGTGTGCCGCCGGTACACAGCGCGGCCGGGAAGTCTGCTGCTGCCGGTCCGCGCGCGGCACATGGTATGCCATCGCCAGCCCCCACGCCACAACGGCCAAGGGGGGCGATGCGAAACTGAGACACCCCCGCGGAAACGCGCCCGCCAGGAGGTCAGCCCGGGGCGGCCTTGCGGCCGATCGCCATGGCCTCGCGCCGGAACGCGTGACCCATGTGGTGATAGAACGGATGCGGGTTGAACTGGCGCGACAGGAACGACGCCAGCAGCGACGACGCCAGCAGGAACAGCGTCAGGTCCTGCGTCCGCGTCATCTCCATGACGATCACGCTGGCGGTGATCGGCGCCTGCGTGGCGGCGGCCAGGAAGGCGGCCATCGACACCAGCGCCAGCACGCGCGGCTCGGTCATGCCCGAGAGGAAGTGCGACACGGTCTCCCCGATGCCCGCCCCGATGGCCAGCGCCGGCGTGAAGATCCCGCCCGGAATGCCGGCGAAGTACGACACCACCGTGGCCCCCAGCTTGGCCAGCCCGAACCACAGCGTGTGGTGGGATTCGCCATTGATCAGCGCGGACGCCTGCTCGTAGCCAGTGCCGAAAGTAGCGCCGGCCGTGGCCCAGCCTAGCGCCGCCACCACCAGCCCGCAGCCGAATGCCACCCAGATGGGATGGTCGACCACCCACGCGCGCCAGCGCGACGGCGTGAGCCCCGGCACGCCCGCAATCAACACCTTGGCGAACAGCCCGCCGAACACGCCGTTGACCACGGCGCAGAGCAGCACCGGGCCCCAGGCGTCGTGGAGCACCAGCATCGGCACCTTCACGTTGAAATACGGGTTGTTGCCGAGCACGGCCAGCGACAGGAACCCGGCCGTCAGCACGCCGGACAGCACCAGGCGGTCCCAGCGCACGGCGGTACCGCGTCCGAGTTCCTCGATGGCGAACACCACACCGGCCAGCGGSGTATTGAACGCGGCGGCCAGCCCGCCCGCCGCGCCGGCGGCGATCAGCGCATTGGGATGAAAGCCGATCCGGAAGCGGAACTTGTCCTGGCACCAGCGGCCCCAGGCCAGCATCGCCGCCGCGCCGACCTGCACCGAGGGCCCCTCGCGGCCCACCGAGGCGCCGGCCATCAGCGCGCCAGTGGTCAGCAGCACCTTCCACATCGACTGGCGGAACGACACCAGCACGCCCTGCGCCACCCCATCGGGCGGCAGCGTGACGGCGGCAATCACCTGCGGAATGCCGCTGCCGCGCGCCTGCGGGGCGAGGCGGATGGTCAGCCAGCGCAGCGCGGCCAGCCCGAACGGCAGCAGCACGAACGCCAGCCACGGCGTGGCCGTGGTCACCTGCGCGTTCCAGCGCAACGCCAGTTCGGCGATATAGGCGAAGACGATGGAGAACAGCGCGACGCAGCCGGCGCCGCACATRAACACGCCGTAGCGCAGCGACGTGCGCGAGATGCGGCTGACCTGGCGGGTCTTGCGCCGGGCCGCGTGGCGGGCCTGCAGGTGCAGCGCGCGCAGGCGGCCGGTCTCGGCGGCGGCGCGGGAATCGGCGGRCGGGGGGGACGTCGGGGAATCTGACGAGGGAGGCGAAGCGGACGAAGGCGGCGATGCAGGCGAATCGGACGAAGCGGACGGATCTGGCGGCTCGGCGGAATCGGTCATGGCGGGGGCGGTGAGGATCGAAACGTCCCCGTACTATACGCCCCCACCCTCCCCCAAGCTGCCCCCGATCGCCCCGTTGGCTCAGTCCAGGCTGATGTGGTTGGCCCGGATGACCTTGCCCCAGTTGTCGCGGTCGGCGGCCACGTAGCGGTCGATCTCGGCCTGCGTGCGCGGCGCCTGCACGACCAGCCCCAGCGCGCCGAAGGTGCTGCGGAACTGCGGATCGACCAGCACGCGCGCGGCGGCGGCCTGGAGCCGGGCCACGGCCTCGGGCGGGGTCTGCGCCGGCACGGCGAGCCCGAACCACGTGGCGGCGTGGAAGCCCGGATAGCCGCTTTCGGCCACCGTCGGCACGTTGGGCAGCACGTCCAGTCGCGCGTTGCTGGTCACGGCCAGCGCCTTGAGCTTGCCAGCCTTGATATGGGGCAGCGAGGTGCTGACCACATCGACCATCAACTGGGTGTCATTGGCCAGCAGCGCCGACAACGCCGGCGCGCTGCCGTTGTAAGGCACGTGGGTCATGTCGATGCCCAGCTCGGACTTCAGCATCTCGGTGGCCAGCTGCAGCGGGTTGCCGAGCCCCACGGACGAGTAGTTGAGCTTGCCGCCGGCCGCCTTGGCGTAGGCCGCGAAGTCCCGGATATTGGCCGCCGGCACCTGCGTGTTGGTGACGACTACCAGCGGCACCTCGATGCCGATGGCGATKACCTTGAAGTCCTTCGGGTCATAGCCGGTCTTCTTGTACAGCATGGGATTGAGCACCATGCTCGCGCTGGTCCCCATCAGCATGGTGTAGCCGTCCGGCTGCGCGCGCGCCACGCTTTGCGTGCCSACCATGGTGTTGGCGCCGGGGCGGTTCTCCACCACCACGGGCTGCTTCAGGTCGCGCGCCATGCCTTCGGCCAGCGCCCGGCCGAACTGGTCCGTGGAGCCGCCCGGGGTGTAGGGCACCACCAGCTTGACCGGCCGCTCGGGCCAGGCCGCCAAGGTCGCCGGTGCGTGGCCGATGGCCAGCGCAAGGCCGAACGCCCCCGCCGCCAGTTGGGCGAATGTGCGATGCATGGTTGTCTCCTGTTTGTATTTATATAGAGGGCGGGTGCGCCGGGCCGGGGTTCAGACCCGCCGCTGGCGCCCCGCCCAGTGCTGGTCGCGCAGCCGGCGCTTGGCCAGCTTGCCGGTCTCGTCGCGCGGCAGGCGCGCGGTGATCTCGATCGTCCGGGGCACCTTGAAGCCCGACAGCCGCGCCTTGAGCCAGTCGATCACGGCCGCCGGCACGATCTCCGCGCCCGGCATCGGCTCGATCACGCCGTGGAGCCGCTCGCCGTATTCGTCGTCCGGCACGCCGAACACCACGCAGTCGGCCACGCCCGGATAGCGCACCAGTTCATGCTCGATCTCGGCCGGGTAGATGTTCACGCCGCCCGAGATSACCATGTCCGASGCGCGGTCGCAGATGAACAGGTAGCCATCGGCATCGAGGTAGCCGAGGTCGCCCAGCGTGACCCGGCCTTCTCGGTCGATGGCCCGGCGCGCGGCGTCGTTGTTCAGGTAGGTGAAGTCCGGGTAGGCCGGCTGGCGCACGTAGACCAGGCCGGTTTCGCCGGGCGCGCACGGCTGGCCGGCTTCGTCGAGGATGCGCACGCTGGCGGCATCGACAGGCCGGCCCGCCGTGCCGGGGCGCTGCGCGGCGTCCTCGGGCGTGGCGACGGTAATCATGCCGGCCTCGCTCGACGCATAGGTCTCGTGGATCACCGGCCCGAACCATTCGATCATCGCCCGCTTGACCTCGGGCGAGCACGGCGAGCCGGTGGACGCCACGAAGCGGATCGACGACAGGTCGTAGCGCGCGCGCACCTCGGCCGGCAGCTTCAGCAGCCGCACGTACATGATCGGCACGAGGTAGAGCACGTCGATGCGGTGTTCCTCCACCAGCGCCAGCACCTGCTCGGCGTCGAAGCGCGGCGTCAGCACCAGCCGCTCGGCCATCTGCAGGGCGTTCTGGATGAACACGCCCGGCGCGCTGTGATAGAGCGGCGCGGACATCAGCGCGCGGCAGCCGGGCACCACGCCGATGGCCTTGGCCACCACCGAGCGCATGCGGGTGAGCTGGTCGTCGAGTTGGTCCAGCGGCACGGCTTCGCGCAACACGCCCTTGGGGCGGCCGGTGGTGCCGGAGGTGTAGGCCAGATGGCCGCGCGGGGCCACACGTGGGCCGTCGTACGGGGTCTGGCTGGCAAGCCAGGGTTCGTATTCGATGGCATCAGCGGAGGTGCCGGGATGCGTGCCACCCACCGCCAGCACGGCCACCCCGGCGGGGATCACCGCGTTGAGGGCAGGCAGCAGGTCCGCATGGGCGATCAGCACGCGCGCGCCGCTGTCTTCGAGCAGGAAGCGCACTTCCTCGGCCGTGAAGTGCCAGTTGATCGGGCAGTAATAGGTGCCGGCGGTACGACACGCAAAGATCACATCGGCGAAGACCGGGTCGTTGCGCAGCAGCACGGCCACCACGTCGCCCTCCTGCAAACCCAGCCGTCGCAAGCCGCCCGCGAGGTGCGTGCCGCGTGCCAGTACCTCCGTGCCGGGTCGGTGCAGCGATTCGAACCAAAGGTCTGCGGGCATGCGGTCTCCATCTCAACATTCGACAAGCGGTCCATCGTAAAGCCCATCCCTGAGATCGACAATCCGGTAGTTCGGAATCACAATGTTGCGCCAGACTTTACAATCTTTCAGACACCTCGCATGGACCTCAACCTGATTCAGGCCTTCGTCGATATCGTGGAAGCCGGCAACCTCGCCGAGGCGGGCCGGCGGCGCGGCGTCACGCGCTCGCAGATCAGCCGGCAGCTCGGGCAGCTCGAGGATCAGGCCGGCACGCAACTGCTGCGGCGAACCACGCGGCGGCTGGAGATGACGGACTCGGGCCAGTCCCTCTACGAGCACGGCCTGCGCATCCTGCAGGAGGTGGCGGCGGCGCAGGCCGAGATCGACAGCCTGGGCAAGACCCTGCGCGGCCATGTGCGGGTCAGCGTGCCCACCGGGCTGGGGGACGCCTTTATCGCCCCGCTGCTGCTGCAGTTTGCCGAGCGGCACCCGGGCATCTCGCTGCGCGTGTTCTTCGCCAACCGCGTGACGGACCTGATTGCCGCCGAGATCGACGTGGCACTGCGCGTCACGTCCGAGCCGCCGCTGGACACCGTGGCGCGCGAGGTCTGCGCCATCCGCTGGCAGTTGTGCGCCTCGCCGGGCTACCTCGCCCAGGTGCCGCCCGTGCGGGAGCCGGCCGATCTCGCCGCATGCCGATTTCTCTGTCCGCCCTACACAACCAGACGATTCTCATTGACCTTGGGCCGCGATAGCTGCAATGGGCCGGAACGATGTAGCGTCGAGATCACCCCCTACCTGCAATCGGAACACTTTCCTTTCCTGATCCGGGCCGTGCGCGAGGGCCATGGCATCAGCCTGCTGCCGGTCTACGCCGGCTGGGAGGATGTGCGGCGCGGCTCACTGGTGCCGGTGCTGCCAGACTGGAAGCCCGAAGGGCTGGGCAATCGGCTCTACATCATCACCACGCCGAATCCGCATCCGTCGATGGCCACGCGGGCGCTGATTTCGTTCCTGCGGGAGGCGGTGGCCGGGCTCGACGTCTTCCGCACCTCCTAGAAAACGGGCTGGCGAACTTTCAATTTGCAAGCTATTCTCTCCTCAACTTGCAGATCAAAAGTAAAAGAGGAGACATGGCCCCCACCGATTTTTCCAACATGSCCTGCCCCGTGGCGCGCTCGATGGCGATGCTCGGCGAGCGCTGGGCGATCCTGCTGATGCGCGAGGCCTACTACGGCAGCACGCGCTTCGACGAATTCGAACGGCACCTCGGCATTGCGCCGAACATTCTCAGCGCGCGGCTCAAGACGCTGGTCAGCCATGGCCTGCTGGAGAAGTCACCGGCGCCGGGCGGCGGCGCGCGCCATATCTATACGCTGACCCAGATGGGCCGCGACTTCTTCCCCGTGTACGTGTCGCTCAAGCAGTGGGCGGAGCGCTGGCTGGCCGATGAGAAAGGGCCGCCGACGATCTTCGAGGACAAGCGCGACGGCGGCGAGATCGTCGCCGGCGGCCTGACCCGGCCCGATGGCAGCACGATCACCGCGGACGACCTGCGCGTGCGGCCCGGCCCCGGCGCGGGCCGCTACATCCGCGCGCGCTTCGGCGAAGGGGAAGCCAGCGTCGAAGCCGGCGCCGGCACCGAGGCCATCGACCATGAATAAGCCCGATGCCCTCACCCTCGGCGCGAGCGCCCAGGCCCCTGCCGACCCCGTTCCCGCCTCCGAACTCGCCCGCCGCATCGCCGTGCTGGCCGCGCCGACCAGCCTGGTGGCCTTCCTCCAGGCCGGCGCGCAGTTGATCGAAACCTGGCTGGCCGCGCGCCAGGGCACCGCCTCGCTGGCCGGCTGGGCCGTGGTACTGCCCTTTGCGCTGCTGCTCCAGCAGATGTCCGCCGGCGCGATGGGCGGCGGCGTGGTGTCCGCCATCGCCCGCGCGCTCGGGGCCGGCAAGCGCGAGGACGCCTCGTCGCTGGTCATGCACGCGGTGATCATCGCCGTGGTGGCCGGCCTGGCCTTCGCCGTGGCGCTGGCCGGCTTCCCGCATGCCGTGTTCGGCGCCGTGGCCGGCCCCACCGCCGCCGAGGCCGCCGCGACCTACGCGATCTGGCTGTTCGGCGTGGGGGCGATTCCCGCCTGGCTGACCAACACGCTGGCCTCGGTGCTGCGCGGCGGCGGGCGCCACGCGCTGGCCGCGCGCGTGCTGTGCGTGATGTGGATCGTGTTCCCGGTGCTGTCGTGGTATTTCGCCGAGCGTATGGGCATGGGTCTCGCCGGCATCGGCGCGGCGCTGGCGGCGGTGTCCTGGGCGGCCTCGCTCGCCATGGCCTGGGTGGTGATGCGCGGGGGCGCCGGCTTTGTGCCGACGCTGCGCGTGCGGCCCTCGGGCGCGCTGTTCCATCGCATCCTGTCGGTCGGGCTGGTGGCGTGCGCGCTGGCCTCGGTGGCCAACCTGACGACCATCCTCGTCACCGCGCAGCTGCGCCACTACGGCACCTCGGTGGTGGCCGCGTATGGCATTTCGGCGCGCCTGGAATTCCTGATGATTCCGCTCGCGTTCGGCGTGGGCTCGGCGCTGACCGCGCTGGTCGGCCGTGCCGTAGGCGCCGGGGACTGGCATACCGCGCGCCGCACGGCGTGGGTGGGCGCGCTGATCGCACTGGTCATCGCGGGGGCCGTGGGCGCCGCCGTGGGACTGGCGCCGATGTCGTTCGCGTCGCTGTTCACCGACGATGTCGAAGTCCGCGAGATTGCCGCGCGGGCGCTGTCCTGGGTGGGGCCGGCCTTCGGCGGCTTCGGGCTGGGCATGGCGCTCTACTTCGCCTCGCTGGGCGCCGGGCGGATGCGCGGCCCCATCGCCGCCGGGCTGTGCCGCATCGCGCTGGCGGCCGGTGGCGGCTGGCTGCTCGCCAATGTGGCGGGGATGGGCATCGACGGCCATTTCCTCGGCGTGGCGCTCGGCATCACGGCCTACGGGCTGGTGACGGCACTGGGCGTGCGGCGCGGCGAGTGGTCGCCGCGCTGAGGGAAGGGACTTCTATTTAGCGGGAGGGGGCGGAGGCGGCACAGTAGCGCGGGCGTCGCCGGTCAGGCCGGCGTCCCGCACATCGCTCGGGATGGCGGGCCAGCCGCCACCAAGCGCCTTGTACAGCGAGGCGGTGCCGGTCAGGACATCGACCTGCCCCTGGATCGCCGCCAACTGCACCGTGAACAGCTTCTCCTGGGCGTCCGTCACTTCGAGATAGCTGGAATAGCCGCCCTCGTAGCGCGCGCTGGACTGGTCCGCGTAGATCAGCAGGCTCTGCTCCTGCCGGCGCAGGCTGCCGAGCCGGTTACGGGTCTCGATGCCGTTGGACAGCTGGTTGTTCACATCGGCCAGCGCATTGAGCACGCTGAACTGATAGCCGAGCATGGCCTGGTCGCGCACCGCTTCGGCCGTATTCACCTGCCCCCGGATCGCCCCGCCCTGAAACACCGGCTGGGCGAGGTTGGCGCCAAAGCCCCAGATCTGCGAGGCGCTCTGCCACAGGCCCGCCGGCGAGGTGGCCAGCGCGCCGAAGAACCCCGACAAATTGACCGACGGCAGGAACAGCGCCAGCGCGGCGCCCACCTGCGCGTTGGCGGCCACGGCGGTTTGCTCGGCCTGCAGGACGTCCGGCCGGCGCGCCAGCAGCGCGGCAGGCAGGTCGGCGCCGATGGCCGGCGCCGTCAGCTCGTTCACCGGCTTGCCGCGCTCCACCGGCCCCGGCTCGCGGCCCAGCAGCACGGACAACGCGTTCTCGGTCTGGGCGATCGACGTGCGCAGCGGCGGGATGGTCGCCTCGGTCGAATAGAAGTCGTTCTCGGCCTGGGACAACTCCACCTGCGAGATCACGCCGCCCTGATAGCGTTGCTGGAAGATGTCGAGTGCGCGGCCGCGTGCGTCGAGCGTGGCGCGCGCCACCTCGAGCTGCGCATCGAGCCCGCGCAGCGTGGCGTAGCCCTGCACCACCGAGGCCGCCAGCGCCAGCACCACGCCGCGCCGGGTGTACTCGGCATTCCACAGGCTGGCTTCGGCCGACTCGGCCTGCCGGCGGATRCGGCCCCAGAGGTCGATCTCCCAGCTGGCGTTCAGCAGCGCCTCGTAGCTGTTGCGCGGGCCGCCCAGCGCCGCGAACGGCGTGCCGTTGAACGAGCCGCTTTTCTGCCGCGCCGCCGAGGCGGTGGCGTTCAGCTGCGGATAGAAGCCCGAGCGCGCCACCATCAGCTGGCCCCGGAATTCGTCGATGCGGGCCGCCGCGATGCGCGCGTCGTAGTTGCTGCGCAGCGCCGCCTCGACCATCGCGGTCAGCACCGGGTCGTTGAAGCTGTTCCACCAGTCGCTGTCGGCGGCCACGGTCAGCACGCCGCTGTCGATCCGGTAGTTGGGCGGCTCGGCCGCCTCCGGCCGCGCGTAGTCCGGGCCGATGGCGCAGCCGCCCAGGATCGCCAGACAGGCGGCCGACATCGCAGTGCTACGCAGTACGGCATTCATGATGGCTCCCCGGCGCTCGGTGAAGGATGCGAAGTGGATGGCGCCGCGACCTTGCGCGGGCGGCGCGCCGCCCACTTGTCGGCGGCCGTGCCCACCAGCCACGAGAACAGCGGCACGAACAGCAGCGCGAGCGAAGTGGCCGCGATCATCCCGCCGATGATGCCGGTGCCGATGGAATGCCGCGAATTCGACCCCGCCCCCGAGGCGATGAACAGCGGCACCGCGCCAAGAATGAAGGCGAGCGAGGTCATCACGATCGGCCGCAGCCGCAGCTTGGCGGCCTCCACGGCGGCATCGGCGTGGGAAAGCCCTTCCTTGTGCTTCATCACCGCGAATTCCACGATCAGGATGGCGTTCTTCGCCGCCAGCCCGATCAGCGTCACCATGCCGATCTGGAAGTACACGTCGTTCGACAAGCCCCGCAACAGGATCGCCATCAGGGCGCCGAAGATGCCGAACGGCACGGCGGTCAGGATCGACAGCGGCAAGGACCACGACTCGTACTGTGCCGCCAGGATCAGGAACACCATGACGATGCCGAACACGAAGACGATGGTGGTGGTATTGCCGGATTTCTTCTGCTCGAAGGCCTCGCCGCTCCAGGCGAAGCTGTAGCCGGCGGGCAGCACCTCCCGCGCCACCGCCTCCATGGCCGCCAGCGCCTGGCCCGAACTGTGGCCGGGCGCGGCATCGCCGGTGATCTTGGCCGCCGGGAAGTTGTTGAAGCGCGAGAGCAGGTCCGGCCCGCTGGAGTAGTAGGTCTTCAGCAGCCCGGAGACTGGCGCCATCTTGCCGTCCCGCCCGCGCACGTACAGGTATTCGAGATTCGTCGGCGTGGCCCGGTACTGCGGCTCGGCCTGCAGGATCACCTGCCAGACGCGGCTGTACTGCGTGAACTGGCTGACGTAGAGCGAGCCGAATTGCGTCTGCAGCGTGCCGTAGACATCGGCAATCGGCACGCCCATGGTCTCGGCCTTTTCCTTGTCCACCTCCACCCGCATCTGGCGCGAGGCCGACTGGATCGTGCTGGTCAACCGGCCCAGTTCCTTGTGCGCGGCCGCTGCCTGGATGAAGCGGCGCGTCACGCCTTCCAGCTCGGCCGTGTTGCCGGTGCCCCGGTTCTGGATCCAGAACTCGAAGCCGCCCTGCGAGCCCAGCCCGGGAATCGACGGCGGATTGACCGGAATGATCACCGCCTCGGGAATCGCGCGCAGCTTGGGCGTCATCTCGGCCAGCATCGCCGGCACGCCCAGATCGGCGGAACCGCGRTCCTTGAAGCTCTTCATGCCGACGAACACCGTGCCGGCGTTGGTCTTGTACTGGCTGTCGATGAAGCTGTAGCCGGTCAGCGCGGAGGCATCCTCCACGGCCGGGTGCTTGCGGAACATCTCGGCCACCTGCGAGGTGACCTTTTCGCTGCGGTCCAGGCTCGCGGAGTCCGGCATGATCACCGCCACGAGGATGTAGCCCTGGTCCTCGGACGGCACGAAGGCCGTGGGGATGTGCGCGAACAGCTGCCACGTAGCCAGCAGCATCGCCCCGAAGATCGCCAGCGCGACCACCGCGCGCCGCATGATCGTGCGCACCCAGCCGCCGTAGTGGTGCACCAGGCGGTCGAACCGCTCGTTGAACCAGACGAAGCCGCGCCACGGCGTGTGGTGCCCTGGCTTCAGGATCAGCGCCGCCAGCGCCGGCGAGAGCGTGAGCGCGCAGAAGCCCGAGATGACCACCGAGATGACGATGGTCAGCGCGAACTGCCGGTAGAGCTGGCCGGTCGTGCCCGAGACGAAGGCCACCGGGATGAACACCGCCGAGAGCACCAGCACGATGGCGATGACCGGCCCGGTGACCTCCTCCATCGCCCGCAGGGTGGCCTCGCGCGGGGAGAGCTTGAACTCGGCCATGTTCCGCTCGACGTTCTCYACCACCACGATGGCGTCATCCACCACGATGCCGATGGCCAGCACCAGCGCGAACAGCGTCAGCAGGTTGATCGAGAAGCCCAGCGCCAGCAGGCCGGCAAAGGTGCCGATGATCGACACGAACACGGCCAGCACCGGGATCACCGTCGCCCGGATGTTCTGCAGGAAGATGAAGACCACCAGCACGACCAGGATCACGGCCTCGACCAGCGTATGGACCACTTCCTCGATGGAGGCGCTGACGAACTCGGTGGTGTCCAGCGAGACCTTGTACGCCACGCCGGCCGGGAAGGTCTTGGCCATCTCGTCGAGCGTCTTGCGCACGTCGTTGGCCACCTGGAGCGCGTTGGAGCCGGGCTGCTGGTAGACCGCGATGATCGTCGCCGGCTTGCCGTTCAGGGCCGAGCGCAGCATGTACTGCTGCTGGCCGATCTCGGCGCGGCCCACGTCCCGCAGCCGCACGATGGCGGCGCCCGTGGCATCGGCGCGCAGGATGATGTTCTCGAACTGCTCGGGCGTGGTCAGCCGGCCCGGTGTCACCAGCGGGAACGACAGCTCCACCGGGTTGGCGTTCGGCGACTGGCCGACGCTGCCGGCGCCGAACTGCTCGTTCTGGCTCTGCACCGCGTTCTGCACGTCCTTGCTGGTGATGCCGAGCGCCGCCATGCGGTCCGGCCGCAGCCAGATGCGCATGGCGAGGTCCGCCGAGCCCATGATCTGCGCCTGGTTGGCGCCGTTGACGCGCTTGATGGCGTCCAGCACGTACAGGTTCGCGTAGTTGTTGATGTACTGCTGGTCGAAGCGGCCATCCGGCGAATAGATCCCGATCAGCAGCAGGAAGCTGGTGGAGCGCTTCTCCACGTTGATGCCGGTCTTCTGCACCGCCTCGGGCAGCTGCGGCAGCGCCAGGTTCACYCGGTTCTGCACCTGCACCTGGGCGGTGTCCGGGTCGGTGCCGATGTCGAAGTAGACGTTGAGCGTCATCGAGCCGGTGGGCGATGACGTGGACTGCATGTAGATCATGTTGTCCGCACCGTTCACCTGGGTCTCGATGGGCGCGGCCACGGTCTGGGCGACGGTGTCCGAGTCGGCGCCCGCATAGGTGGCGCTGACCGTGACCTGGGGCGGGGTGATGTCCGGGTACTGGGCGATCGGCAGCGCGAACATCGCCACGCCGCCGCCGATGACGATGATCATCGACATCACCACCGCGAAGATCGGCCGCTTGACGCAGAAGGCGGAAATCATGGGGCGCTCCGGTTCAGGTCTTGGCCGGGGCCGGGGGGGCACTGGCCGGGGCACTGACGGGGCGGCTGCCCTCGCCGACCGCCGCCGGCGGGGCCTCGCCGGTCACGCGCACCGGTGCGCCGGCCGCCAGCTTGCCGGCGCCGTCCACCACCACGGTCTCGTTCGGCTCGAGCCCCTTGGCGATGCGCCACATCGAGCCGGACAGCTCGCCCACCATCACCGGCCGCGGCTGGGCCTTGTTGTCCTTGTCCACCACGTAGACCAGATCGCCCTTGGGGCCATGCATGACCGCGCGCTGCGGCACGACGATGGCGCCGGGCCGGCTCGCGCCRCTGACCAGCACGCGCACGAACTGGCCGGGCCGCAGCTGGCCGCCCGGGTTCGGCATCAGCGCGCGCACGAGGTAGGTGCCAGTGTTCTGGTTGTACGTGGCATCGGCGAAGGTGATGCGGCCCTTTTGTGGGTACTCGCTGCCATCGGCCATGATCACGGTCACCGTGTATTGATCGTCGTGCGGCACCACCAGCGACTTCGCCTCGCGCTGGGCGCGGAACTCGAGCGTCTGGGGCTCGGAGATGCTGAAGTTGATCCGCATCGGCTGGAGCGTGGAGACCGTGGTCAGCAGGCTGTTGGACGTGCTGACATAGGCACCCACCGGCAGCACGGCGAAGCTGGACACGCCATCCACGGGCGAGCGCACGTAGGTGTAGGACAGGTTCAGTTCCTGGGTCTTCACCTCGGCCTGGGCCTGCTCCACGCCGGCGGCGGCCTCGTGGAAGTTGCCGTTGGCRTCGTCGAGATCCTTCTGCGAGAGCGCGTTGCGCGCCGCCAGCGGCTTCACRCGGGCGAGGTTGGCGCGGGCCACCTCGAACCGGGCCTTCTGCTGGGCCAGCTGCGCCCGGGCGGCGTCSAGCTGGACCTGGAACGGCTTGTGGTCGATCTCGAACAGCAGCTGGTTTTCCTTGACCACCGCGCCTTCGGTGTAGTTGCGCTTGATCAGGAAGCCGGCCACGCGGGCGCGGATATCGACGGCCTGGTCGCTCTCGGTCTGGCCGACGAAATCGAAGGTCACGGGCAGGTCCTGCGCCGCCGTCTTGACCACCTGCACCGGCACGGCCTGCTGGGCTGCCGGCGGGGGTTCGGATTTCTTGCAGGCACCCAGGCCGAGCGCGGCAACGGCCAGGACGATGGGGAAAACCAGTTTCATGTGCCGCTCCGCTGCGGTTGGGTCTCGCTGCGCGGCGGCGTGCCGCACAACGTGCGTGTGGGCAGGTTAAAGCGGYGTCGGCGGCGCCACCATTCAAWCTTTTCGTCGCCGCCTTCAACAAAATCGTTCGATGCAGTCTCTGCGGACAGGCGGGTTCGAGACTGCGCGCGATCAGCGCCGGAAGCCGTGGAAGCGACCGCCTCCGCCGCCGAATCCGCCGCCACCGAAGCGCCCGCCCCCGCCCTGGAAGCCGCCCCCGCGGCCCTGCCACTGCTGCGCGGAATTGCCGAAGCGTTGCTGGCCGACATCGCGCGCCTGGCGCTGCTGGTCGAGCCGGTTCTGCACGTCGCTGTTTGGCTGCACCGGCTGCCAGCCGTTGGGGGTGTGCTGCTGCCAGCCATCGTCGGTGCGCTGGTAGACGTTGCCGTCGTGGCCGGCGTAGACGTTGCCGTTGTTCCACGCCACGGCGTTGTTCTTGTTCGGATTGACCACCACACCGCGGCTGCCGGCGGTGTGGTCGCCGGTCTGGGTGTTGCCGGCCACGCCGAACTCGGCGGCGCCAGCCCGGCCGGTTTGCGCGTTGTAGCCCGCCACCTGCCGGCCGCCCGCGTAGTTGCCCGTGTACTCGTTGCCGACCACGCCGCCGCGCCCGGCGCCTTCGCGCCCGGTGGATGGATTCGAGAACGAGCCCTGCCGCCCGGCGGCGTAGTCGCCCGAATACGGATTGAATGCGGCGCCCCGGCTGCCCTGGTAGCGCGCGCCGGTGGCCGGGTTGTAGCCGGACCCCGCCGTGCCGCGCCACTGGGTGCCGGTCCACGCGTTCCAGCCCTGGGCGTGCGTGACCGTGCCCTGGCCCCATCGGCCATAGAAATTCGCCTGATTCACGTTGACGTAGTTCCAGCCGTAGCCGCCGCCCCACCAGTACGGGCCCCAGTACGGCGACGCCGCGCCCCAGATGGCGCCGGCCGCGAAGCCGAACGCGAAGCCCTCGGTCACGCCCACGGCAAACCCGGCGCCATAGCCGTAGGTGGCGGGGTAACCGTAGTAGTAGGCGCCCACATAGGGCGGATAGACATAGCCGGTGCCGTAGACCACGGTGCCGTCSGGGTTGACCACCACGCCCATGTAGCCCGGGGTGTAGCCGACCACCACCGCCTCAGGCGTGACCGAGTAGACCCGCACGTAGGTGACGTAGTAGATCGGCGAACTCGGCGGGATGGTGTAGATGGCGGACGGCACCTCGGTGGCCACATGCCACGGTCCGCCCGGCACGCTCGCCGTGAACCAGACGCCGTTGGCCACGGCGTAGTAATGGTTGCTATCCACCTCGATCACCGGCGTGCCCGTGTTCACCGCGTATTGCAGCGAGGTGCCGGTGATCGGCACGAACTTCGGCGTGCCGTCATAGACCACGGCCACCGTGGCCTTGGCCCGCGCCACCGATGCCGTCTGCGGAATCGTGGCGGCGATCTCGGCCTCGCGCGCCTKCGGCGTGCCCGGCACCGAGACCAGCACGTTGGCCTTGGGATCCTGCGGGGAGATCTTGGCGAAGTCGGCCGGTAGCTGATTGCCAGCCACGTGCGTCCACGGCCCGGTCAGCATTGGCGCGCGGAACCAGCGGCCCGAGAGCAGCACGTAAGACTGGTTGGTGGATGGATCGACGAAGACCGCGTGATCGGCGTTGGACACCGTGAGCAGGCTGGTGCCGCCCACCGGGGTCATCTTCGGCTCGCCGCTGGTGACGATCAGTTCGGCCGGCTGCGTGGCCAGCAGCACGGCCGGCGCCTGCGCGGGCGGCTTGCCGCTGGCCGGCAACATCGGATCGGGCTTCGGCTCGGCCTTGTTTGCCTGGATCTTGCTGGCCGCGCCGAGCAGGGCCGCCGGCGGCGACGGCACCACGGCCCACGCGCCGCCCGCCGACTCGGACTTGTACCAGTAACCGGCGGCGTTGAGCCAAAGCTCCCCGCCCGCTTCGCGCAACAGCAGGGCGCGGCTGTTGATCGCCCGCTCCAGCGACGTGCCGCCCACGGCGCGCCACGCGGGTTCACCATCGACATGCACCAGCAAGGTCGGCGTGGTGGCGAACAGGATCTGCGGCACGTCGTTCTTCACCGGCACGCGCACCGCGCGGCCCAGTTGCTGGGACACCGCGTAGCTGGCCTGCAGTTGATCCAGCGGCACCGTCAGCCCCTTGGCCGGCAGCCGCGCGATGACCGCCTGGCGCACCGTGTCGGCCGCGTCGGGGCGGGTGGGGACCTCCACGCTTTCGATCTCGATCTGGGAGAGCTGGACCAGCGCCGAGGGCTTGTCGATGTCGGCCGTCGCGGAGAAATGCACCACGCCGTAGGTCGGCGTGCCGTCGCGCGGGCCCACCGCCACGGCGGCGCGGCCCGACATGCGGGTGCCATCCCATTTCTCGATTTCTGGCTGATAGAGCTCGATGTGGTCGCCGGCGGTATCAAAGTTGCGCGGCCACGTGAGTGGCGTGAGCGGCGAGCGCGCCGGCGGCTGTGCAGCCAGGATTGGCGCGGTRGCGCCCAGCAAGGCCAGGGCGACCATCGCCCGGCAGGACAACCCACGCATGAAGCGGAACGACATGGCGACTCCGTCGAATTGCGCAGCATCCGGCACAAGCGGGCTGCTGAGAGGAATCTAATGGAGGCGCTCAGACGGGACAATCCCTGTCGAAAACATTCATTTCGTACGTTGAATCCGCGCAGATCACCGCAGCACTGGGTACGGTTTGGACCGCCCGGCCTGAGGCCAGGTGTGCATCTTGCTTCGCTTGAGAATCCTCTGAATCTGGCACCCTGCCCTTGAAGCCGCGTTATGCCAGCCTCACCTTCCTCGGATAACTACGATGCCTAAGGCCATCCGATGAGCGCCCTGCCGCCCCGCCGTTCGATTCTCTTTGCCGCCTCCATCACGGCGCTGCTGCATGGCTATATCGGCGTGCGGCTGTTGCCGGACCTGCCCGTGCCGATGGCCGTGGCCTGCCTGGGCGCGCTCTGGCTCGTCATCTCGGCCCTGCTGCTGCCCACCGCGCTGCTGGCACGGCGCCTGACGCCGCCCTGGGCGGACCGGGTTTCCTGGCTCGGCATGCTGGCGATGGGATTTTTCTCAACGCTGCTGATCCTGACCGCGGCGCGCGACCTGTTCCTGCTCGGGACGCTGGCCGTGGGCTGGCATCCGCCCGCCCTGCTGCCCGACAGCGCGGCCGCCGTGGTGGGGCTGGCGCTGCTGGTCAGCGTGATCGGCTATTTCAATGCGCGCGGGCTGGCCCGGGTGGTCGAGGTGGATGTGCCGATTCCCAACCTGCCCGAGGCGCTGCACGGCTTCACGATCGCCCAGATCAGCGACATCCACGTCGGCCCGACGATCAAGAAGCCCTACCTGGACCGCATCGTGGACCGCGTGAACCAGCTGCAGGCCGATGCGGTGGCCGTGACCGGCGACCTCGTGGACGGCACCGTGCGCGAGCTGGCCGACCACACCGCACCGCTGGGCCGGCTATCGGCCAAACACGGGGCCTTCGTCGTGACCGGCAACCATGAGTACTACTCGGGCGCCGAAGCGTGGATCGTTGAACTACGCCGATTGGGCCTGCGCGTGCTGATGAACGAGCATGTGGTGGTGGAGCGGGACGGCGCAGCGCTGGTGCTGGGCGGCGTGACCGACTATTCGGCAGGCCACTTCATCGATAGCCATCGCAGCGACCCGGTGCAGGCGCTGGCCGGCGCGCCGGCGCACGCGGCGGTGCGGGTGCTGCTGGCCCACCAGCCACGTACCGCACCGGCGGCAGCGGCGGCCGGCTTCCATCTGCAATTGTCCGGACATACCCATGGCGGGCAGTTCTGGCCGTGGAACCTGTTCGTGCCGATGCAGCAGCCCTACGTGCATGGGCTGAACCGGCATGAAAACCTGTGGGTGTATGTGAGCCGCGGAACGGGCTACTGGGGGCCACCGAAACGCTTCGGGGCGCCTTCGGAGATCACGAAGGTGAGGCTGGTGCGGGGGTGATGCGGGGGTGATGCCTGCGGATTCCCCTCCCCCGCGCGGGAGAGGGGAATCCCACGATCAACGTACGATCGGCTTGTAGCGGATGCGCTTCGGCTTGGCGCCTTCCTCGCCGAGACGGCGCTTCTTGTCCGCCTCGTATTCCTGGTAGTTGCCGGGGAAGAATTCCACGTGGGAATCGCCCTCGAACGCCAGGATGTGCGTGGCGATGCGGTCCAGGAACCAGCGATCATGCGAGATCACCATCACGCAGCCCGCGAATTCCAGCAGCGCATCTTCCAGCGCGCGCAGCGTTTCCACGTCGAGATCGTTCGACGGTTCATCGAGCAGCAGCACGTTGCCACCCGCGATCAGCGTCTTGGCCATGTGCAGCCGGCCGCGCTCGCCGCCGGAGAGCGTGCCCACATGCTTCTGCTGGTCGCCGCCCTTGAAGTTGAAGCGGCCGATGTAGGCGCGCGACGGCGTTTCGTAGCGGCCCACGGTCAGCACGTCCGAACCGCCCGAGATTTCCTCGAACACGGTCTTGTTCGGATCCAGCGCGTCGCGGCTCTGGTCGACGAACGCCATCTTCACGGTCGGCCCGATCTTGATCTCGCCGCTATCCGGCTGCTCCTTGCCGGTCAGCATGCGGAAGAAGGTGGACTTGCCGGCGCCGTTCGGCCCGATGATGCCGACGATCGCGCCCGGCGGCACCTTGAAGCTCAGGTTGTCGATCAGCAGGCGGTCGCCATAGCCCTTGCTCACGCCGTCGAACTCGATGACCTCGTTGCCGAGGCGCTCGCCCACGGGGATGAAAATCTCCTGGGTTTCGTTGCGCTTCTGGTATTCCTGGCTGTTCAGTTCGTCGAACCGCGCCAGACGCGCCTTCGACTTGGCCTGCCGGCCCTTCGGGTTCTGGCGCACCCACTCCAGTTCCTTGTTCAGTGCCTTCTGGCGCGCCGACTCGGTCGACTCTTCCTGCTTCAGGCGCTGCTCCTTCTGGTCCAGCCACGAGCTGTAGTTGCCCTTCCACGGAATGCCGTGTCCGCGRTCCAGCTCCAGGATCCATTCGGCGGCGTTGTCGAGGAAGTAGCGATCGTGGGTCACGGCCACCACGGTGCCCGGGAAGCGCGTGAGGAACTGTTCGAGCCAGTCCACGGACTCGGCGTCCAGGTGGTTGGTCGGTTCGTCGAGCAGCAGCATGTCCGGGCGCGACAGCAGCAGGCGGCACAGCGCCACGCGGCGCTTCTCGCCACCGGACAGATGGCCGACCTTGGCTTCCCACGGCGGCAGGCGCAGCGCATCGGCGGCGATATCGAGCTGGAGGTCGACGTTGTTGCCGTCGCTGGCGGCCAGGATGGCCTCGTATTTCGCCTGATCGRCGGCCAGGGCGTCGAAATCGGCGTCCGGCTCGGCATAGGCCGCGTAGATCTCGTCGAGCTTCTTGCGCGCCTCGAACACGCCGCCGAGCGCCTCTTCCACGGACTCGCGCACGGTCTGCTCRGGGTCGAGCTGCGGTTCCTGCGGCAGGTAGCCGATGTTCAGGTTCGGCATCGGCGTGGCYTCGCCCTCGATCTCCTTGTCCAGGCCAGCCATGATCTTCAGCACCGTGGACTTGCCCGAGCCGTTCAGGCCCAGCACGCCAATCTTGGCGCCGGGGAAGAAGGACAGCGAAATGTCCTTGAGAATGTGACGCTTGGGCGGAACGATCTTGCCCACGCGATTCATGGTGAAAACGTACTGTGCCATGGAGGTGTGCGGTGTGTGACTAGGAATGGCGGGAGTGTAGCAGGCGGATGGGCGGGGCCGGCGTGCCGCG
>NZ_JBFREV010000035.1:0-65609 GCF_052114485.1 Cupriavidus sp. KB_39 | reverse complement strand
AAGTTTTTTTCGCTGCGGTCAGCGCTGGAAAACTCCTCAGCCCGACCACCCATCAACCCCGCAACCCTTGTCGCTGCTGCGTTTGCAGCGCGGTTTGTGTTGCGAGGGGGCGAATATTAAGGGAGCCAACGCAGGCTGGCAAGGGGTTTCGCAAAAGAATTTTCGGGCGCAGTAGAATCGCCCCATGACGACACCGCCTGACCTGATGACCTACGTGCCCGAACGCCTCGCGAGCCGCGACGCCGGCGCCCTCGATGCGCACGCGCTCGCCACCGCCCTCGCGCGGCCGATCGTATTCGTCGACCTGGAAACCACGGGCGCCGATGCCCAGCGTGACCGCATTACCGAGATCGGCGTGGTCGAAGTCGGCCCGGACGGCATCCAGGAATGGGACACGCTGCTGGACCCACAGGCCAGCATCCCGTCTTTCATCCAGGGCATGACCGGCATTACTGAAGAGATGGTGCGCGGCAAACCCACGTTCGAGTCGATTGCCGAGTCGCTGGCAGAGCGGCTGCAAGGCCGCCTCTTCGTGGCCCACAACGCGCGCTTCGACTACGGCTTCCTGAAGAATGCGTTCCGGCGCGCTGGCATCACCTTCCGCGCCGACGTGCTTTGCACCGTGCGACTGTCGCGCGCGCTGTTCCCGTCGGTGGAGCGCCATGGCCTGGACGCGCTGATCGCCCGCTTCGGCCTGACGCCCAAGGGCCGTCACCGCGCGCTGGCGGACGCCGAACTACTCTGGCAGTTCTGGCAGAAGCTCCATGGTCTCTATACCGTGGATCTGGTGGAATCGGCCGTCAMGTCGCTGGTGAAGCAGGCGAGCCTYCCGGCCGGCCTGTCCGAGACCGCGCTCGACGAGGTACCCGATCGTCCCGGCGTCTACCTGTTCTATGGCGACGAAGACGCGCCGCTCTACGTTGGCAAGAGCATTCACCTGCGTCAGCGCATCAAAAGCCATTTCTCGGGCGACCATCGCCATGAGAAGGAGATGCGCCTGGCGCGAGGCGTGCGGCGCGTGGCGTGGCACGAGACCGGCGGCGAAGTCGGCGCGCTGCTGATGGAGGCGCAGTTGGTCAAGTCWCTGCAGCCRCTGCACAACCAGTTGCTGCGCCAGAACAGCGAACTGTTCTCGTGGGAGATCCCCGATGGCCTGCCCGTGCCGCGCCTGCGCTCGGACCGGCACGTGGATTTCAGCCGCCATGCCAATCTCTATGGCGCGTTCGGCAGCCGCGCCGCAGCCCAGGCCCGGCTGCGGGAGTTGGCGGAGGAACACACGCTCTGTCTGACCACGCTGATGCTCGAACCCACGCACCGGCGCGGCAACCCGTGTTTCGCGCGACAGTTGCATCGCTGCGCGGGCGCCTGCACGGGCGACGAATCGCGCGCGGCGCATCGGGAGCGGACGATGGCCGCCATCGCCACGCTGGCATTGCAGCCGTGGCCATTCGCCGGCGCGGTGGCGTGGCGGGAATCGGATCAGCCCCAACAGCCATGGCACGTGCTGGAGAACTGGTGCTATCTCGGGTCCGTGACGGACCTCGACGCGGCGGCTGCCCTGCTCGCCGCGCCGGCCCGGTTCGATGTCGATACCTACCAGATCCTCGCGCCGCGCCTGGACGCCCTGCGCGCCTCGGCGGTGCCGCTCGCGGCGTCCCGACCGTTTGCGCTGACGCCACCGGAGCCGCCGGCGCCCAGCCGCGCTCCGTCGATCAAACGCCCCGCCCGGACAACCGAGCGTTCATCGGATACACAAACCCTCACCCTGTTCGCCTGATCGGAGTCGGGATCGGGGTCGGCAGGCAATGTGCGGCGGCGCGCATAGTGGCGTTGCCAGCCGGGCGCCCGCTCGGCTAGTCTGCCGAGGAGGGTTCGCTACCTAGATGGAGCCGCCATGCCCGCGTTGCCCCGCCTTCCGTTTGCCGCCGCCGTGCTCTGCGCGGCCGGCGTGACCATTGGCTGCACCAGCGTCGATGGCGGCGCCATGCATCGGATCTTCGCATCCTGGCAGGGCGCGCCTGTCGAGCAGGTGCAGGCTCAGTGGGGGCCGCCGCAGTCCGTGCAGAGCACGCCGGCCGGCACCGCCTATATATGGGTCGACGAACTGCCGACGGCGCACCCGCCCGGCAGCGGCCCGCGCGATGCGCAGCTTGAGCCACCTGCCTCCACGGCACGATGTCAGCGCAAGCTGCTGGCCGCCGCCAACGGCAAGGTCACCGGCGGGGAGTGGAGCGGTAATGCCTGCTGCGTGCAGACGCTGGTCGGMCAGTGCGCAGGCCTGCCCCGCAAAACGTCCGGATCGTAAACCCCAATTTGACGCTGCGGTATACGAAACCATAATGTGCGGACATAGAACCGAATCCGAATTCGAATACGGAATCCGCCATGCAAGCATCCTTTCCGAGTGTGACGAATAGCACGTCTTCGTCCACGGCCTTCCCCCGCATCGATACCCCCTCGATTCTCCAGCCACCCCGCCAGCGCCGCGCCAAGGAAACGGAACAGGCGCTGCTGACCGCCGGCCGCGAGTTGCTCGCGCAGCGCGACTTCGCCTCCGTCTCGGTGGCGCAGATCGCGGCGGCCTGCCAGGTGTCCGTGGGCGCCTTCTACGGTCGMTTCCGCGACAAGATGGCGTTCTTCGATGCCCTGCGCACGCTCGTGATGGAAGAGACCGACGCCTCCGTTGCGCGCTACCTGAACGAAGGGCGCTGGGCCGAGACGCCGCCGCGCCAGATCGTCGAGAAGACGATGCGTTTCCTGCTGACCGGCTGCCACAACAACCGGGGCGTGATTCGCGCATCACTCAAGCACGCCACCACGCGCCCCGAGGAATGGCTGCCGCATCAGAAGAACGGCCAGGAAATCGTCGACCGGCTCGTGGCGCTGCTGGTRCCGCGCCTGCCCGGCCCGCCAGAAGAAGCCGAGCAGCGCGTGCGCTTTGCCATGCAGGTGGTCTTCGGCATGATCGTCAACGCGGTGCTGAACGACCCCGGCCCGCTCACGCTCGCCGATGAACGGCTACCCGTGGAACTCACGCGCATGGTGGCGAGCTACCTGGACCTCTGAGCGCCCCCCGCCCTACCGCCACACCTCGCTTCACCCCCAGTTCCCCCGCTTTTTCCGGACGGCCCCGCTCCCAATGGGGCCATCCGATCTCGCCGCAACATAGCGGCGCCGCCTGTTTTCAGGCCGGATATAACGTGGAGACAACACCATGAAGCATTCCATCGCGTCACGCAGGAGACTGGCCGCGCGCGTTGCCGGCGTCATGCTCGGGCTGGTTTCACTGGCCACGCATGCGCAGGGTGACTACCCGACCAAACCGATTCGCCTGATCGTGCCGTATCCCGCTGGTGGGCTGACCGACACGATGGCGCGCCAGGTGGCCGACGGGCTGTCCAAGCGCCTGGGCCAGACCGTGGTCGTGGAGAACAAGGGCGGCGCGGGCGGCATCATCGGCACGGATTTCGTCGCCAAGTCCGCCCCGGACGGCTACACGCTACTGATGACGATTCCCGGGCCGATCACGTCCAACATCGCGCTATATAAGAAGCTGCCCTATGACCCGCGCACCGATCTGCGGCCACTCTCGGACATCGCCATGGCGCGCACCGTGCTGACGGTCAACCCGACGGTGCCCGCGAAGACCGTCAAGGAGCTGCTGGCCTACGCGCAGCAGTCGCCGGGCAAGCTGCGGATGGGCTCGTGGGGCCCCGGCACCTTGCCGCACACCATCCAGGCTTATATGGACAAGACCTACGGCGTGGATATCCTCCACGTGCCGTATCGCGGCGAAGGCCCGCTGGTCACCGACCTCCTCGCCGGGCAGGTCAACATGACGATCAGTTCCGTGACCACGCTGCGGCAGTACGTTGCCACCGGCAAGCTGCGGGCACTGGCAGTGTCCGGCACCACGCGCGCCCGCGGGATGCCCGATGTGCCGACGTTCGCCGAAGCGGGCTATGGCGATGAGGCGTACAAGATCGTCGGGCCGACCACGCTGATGGCGCCCGCCAAGACGCCCGAAGCCATCGTCGAGAAACTGGGCCGCGAGGTCGTGGCGCTGGTCAAGTCGCCCGAGTTCCAGGCGAAGATCGACGAGATGGGTCTYGAGCCCATCGGCAGCTCCCCGGCGGAAGCGCAGCGCGCCTACAAGGCCTACCTGCCGGTGATCCTGAAGCTGGCCGCCGACACCGGAGTGACGCTGGACTGACCCGGGCCGCCCTCTCCGCGCCGGACAATGCAGCGCGGAGATGGCCGGTATGAATTCCGGAGCAGCTTGCTTTGCGGGCGGGAGGCAGGCTTCTAGAATCCGTCTCACGATGATTTTCCGGCGCGAGACGCCCCCTTCCCATGGCAACGCTATTCCTGGTCCGTCACGGACAAGCCTCGTTCGGGGCCGCCAACTATGATTGCCTGTCCGACGTGGGCCGCCAGCAGGCGCGCTGGCTGGGCGAGTATTTCCGCGACCGGGGCGTCAGCTTCCGGCGCGTGGTGGCCGGCTCGCTGGTGCGCCAGCAGGACACGGCCACCGAGATCCTCGCCGGCATGGGGGCGACCGATACCGCCGTGGTGTCCCATCCCGGCCTCAATGAATACGATGGCGAGGCGCTGTATCGCAGTTTCACCAAGGGCGGCGATCATCGCGCCCATCAGAACGGCGACTACCAGGACTACTGGCGCACGTTCCGTGCGGCGTTCGCGGCCTGGACGCAGGACACGTTGACCGGCATGCCGGAGACCTGGACTGATTTCGGCGCGCGCATGCAGTCCGCGCTGACGCACGCCACCGAGGGCGCGGCGCGCGAGGATGCGCTGCTCGTGGTCAGCTCGGGCGGCGCCATCGGCCGCGCGGTGGCCGACCTGCTCGGCGCGCCGACGCAGACCGCCATTGAACTGAACCTGCAGTTCCGCAATACCGGTTTCTGCGAGCTGATCGTGGGACGCGGCACGCAGCGGCTGCTGAGCTTCAACAACGTGCCGCACCTCGAGCACGCCGAGCGCCGCAAGGCCATCACGTTCGCCTGAGGCGCCCGCCTCAGGCTACCGCCTCAGCGCTGCGACAGCGCGAGGCGCCCCGCCAGCGCGAGAAACACCGTGCCGGCAAACCAGTTCATCGCCCGCTGCACGCGGGCCGAGCGCATCAGCACACGGCCAAACACGCCCGAGAACCACGCAATCGCGCCGAAGACCAGCAGCGTGGCGAGGATGAACACAAAGCCGAGCACCATCAGCTGCAGCGCCACGTGCCCGCGCTCGGCCACSACGAACTGCGGCAGGAAGGCCAGGAAGAAGATCACGACCTTCGGATTGGTGAGGTTCATCACCACGCCGCGCCAGTACATGCGGCGGGGCGGATTGGCATCGGCATGTTGCGGTGACATCTCCCCCACCGGTGCGCGGAACGCCTGCCACGCCAGCCAGACCAGATAGAGCGCCCCGGCGACCTTGAGGACCGTAAAGGCCATCGCCGATGCCGCCAGCAGCGCGGCCAGCCCCACCGCCACCACCGCCGTGTGCACGAGCAGTCCGGTGCAGAGCCCAAGCACCACGGTCARCCCGGCGCGCGTGCCATGCATGGCCGACTGGAGCAGCACGAAGATGTTGTCGGGGCCGGGCGCCAGGCTCAGCAGGACGGCAATCCCGAGGAATGTCAGCAGGGTGTCGATCGACGGCATCGGTGTTCTCCGTGCATTGAGAGCGCCATGGTAGCGGAACACCGCGCGGCGCGTGGGGCCTGACTATCCATCCACATCCTCGATCAATTCATCCAAACAATCAATTTATCAGCTTAATCGGTCACTCCTACACTGCTTTCACTTCGACAGCGGTGCGCACGAACGGGCGGCGACCGCGCGGGGCAATCCCATCCTTGAGGGCTGCCGCGCAAGCAATCCCGAACGACAACGAGGAGACAGACGATGCAAGCACGTGCACCGATGCGGCACGCGGTAGCGCTCGCCCTGACGGGCGCCATGGCCATGTTGACGGCCTGCGGTGGCAGCGACGACAACAACGGCGGCGGGAGCAGTGGCGGCGGTGGTGGCGGTGGCACGCCCCAGACGCATGCGCCCACGCAGACGCTCAAGATCACCGGCACGCAGGACTTCGCGGGCAGCTACGGCAGCGTGGGCCAGTACGAGCAACTGACGGGCACCCTCAGCGGCGAGGTCGACCCGAAAGACCCGAAGAACGCCATCATCCAGGACCTGGCGCTGGCGCCCGTCAACGCGAACGGCATGGTCGAGTACTCGGCCGACTTCGTCATGCTCAAGCCCAAGGACATGAGCAAGGCCAGCGGCGTGCTGCGCTACGACGCGCCCAATCGCGGCAATATCCTGACCATGGTCAACCCCGCCGCGAGCCCGAGCGATGCCGTCTACCTGGAGCGCGGCTACGTGCTGCTGTACTCGGCCTGGCAGGGCGATGTACCGAAATCGAGCCCGGCACGGCTGACCGTGACGGTGCCGGTGGCGAAGAATGCCGATGGCACCGCGATCACCGGCACCTATCGGACCGAACTGGTGCCGGGCGCGGCCGCGCCGGCGATGACGCTGCCCGGCGGCGTATTCAACGGCACCATGATCCCCTACGCGCCGGCCAGCCTCGACAACACCCAGCCCGGCTACTCGCTGACGCGGCGCGTCAATGAGACCGATGCGCGCGTGGCAATTCCCGCCAGCGACTGGAAATTCGCCACGTGCGACGCCAGCGCCAACGCGTTCCCCGGCAAGCCCGACCCGGCCAGCATCTGCCTGCGCGGCGGCTTCGATCCGAAGTACCTCTATGAACTCGTGTACGTGGCGAAGGACCCGAAGGTGATGGGCGTGGGGCTGGCCGCGCTGCGGGACACCGTGAGCTTCTTCCGCAGCAAGGCCGCGGACGGCGCCGGCACGCCGAACCCGGTGGCGGGTCGCATCACCCACGCGCTGGGCCAGGGGACGTCGCAGTCCGGCAATGCGATGAAAACCTTCCTGCACCTGGGCTTCAACCAGGCGCTCGACGGCTCGAAGGTCTTCGACGGCATCTACGCCCACGTGGCGGCCCGCCAGACCAACATCAACACGCGCTTCGCCGTGCCGGGCGGCGGTGGCGGCCTGCGTACCGACCACTCGGCGTTCGGCCAGACCGCGCCGCGCGGCCTCGACAAGGACTACGTGGACGATATCTCGGGCACCAAGGGCGGCGTGATGGCGCGCTGCTCGGCGTCGAACACCTGCCCGAAGTTCTTCCTCGGCCTGTCCGGCACCGAGTTCTGGCAGTTGCAGGGCTCGCCGGTGCTGACCGACGCCAACGGCTTCGCCGACCTGAAGCAGCCGGACAACGCCCGTATCTATTACTACACGGGCGCCCAGCACGGCGGGGCGGGCGGCACGACCAGCATCAGCTTCGCGCCCACCCGTAATGTCTACCCGGCCGGCACGGTGATCCAGCACAACGACACCTTCCGTGCGCTGTTCATCGATCTCGAGGACTGGGTCGTGCGCGGCACCACGCCGCCTGCCAGCCAGGTGCCGGCGCTGGCCGATGGCTCGCTGGTGCGCCCAGCCGACGTGGCCTTCCCCGTCATGAAGGGCGTGACGTGGGCCGTGAGCGGCGTGCAGACGGCGGTGCCTGACTTCCAGTACCTGGCGCGCTACAACGGCTATCCGTTGCTCGACTTCGGCCCGCAGTACCGGCGCGAGGACGAGTCCGGGATCGCCACGGTGCTGCCGCCGGCGTACCTGAACCGCGACTACGCGATCCTCGTGCCGCAGGTGGACCCCTCGACGGGCATCCCCAAGGCGGGCATCCACAGCGYGGAGGCGCGTGCGCCGCTGGGCACCAGCGTCGAGTTCAACTATGTCGCCACGCCGGGCATCGTGGATCTGTCCAACCTGACCGGGTCCTTCCTCCCCTTCCACAAGACCGAGGCGGCGCGCGTCTCGGCCGGTGACGGACGGCCCTCGCTCGAGTCGCTGTACACGGACCAGGCCGGCTATGTGGCCGCGGTGACGGCGGCAGCCAACGACCTCGTGACGCAGCGGTTCCTGTTGCAACGCGATGCGGACGCGATCATCGCGCGGGCGGTGGCCCAGCCAGTGCTGCCCTGACGTCCACAAAAGAAAAGGCGCCGTGCGAGAGGCACGGCGCCTTTTTCTCCAACAATCGGGCATCAACCATCAGCCGCGGGCGCCATCCAGGAACGGATCGAAGCTGCGGGCGCCATCGGTGAAGGTGTCGTGCGTGCGGAAGCCATATCCATATTGGTCTGCCGGCACGCCGGTGCGGAACTGGTAGCCATACTGATCGGCGGGCACGGTGCCAGCCTGGGCGGCGCCGACGGTGGCCAGCGAAACGATCAGGGAAGCGGCGATCTTGAGGGCGGTGGTCTTGGTCATGATTTCTCTCCGGTATGTCATTAAGTGAATTTGAATGTCTTTTGGGCGGTGACTTCGTTTGCTTTGGCTCGTGTTCGCCGTCCATGGGTTGAATATTAGACCTTCGATGTGACCGATACGGGGATGAAGTTCCAATCAGTCATTCAGTTTTTTTGAATTTCCGTCGATCCCGTCCGGCCGGCCCGATAGCGCATCGGCGCGGGCGATGCGCTACAGTGGCGCGATCCTGTCTTTTCGCCCCCCATGCGGCCGAAGGCTCTTGCCGCTGCGCCCCTTTCATGCCCCGTATCCCGCATCGTCCTGACTGGCTGGCCTGGCTTTGCTTCGTGCTTGTTGCGTGCATGCTGCCGCTGGCTGCCCATGCCGTCGGCGGCCCGCTGGCCGCGCTCGCGCTGAGTCAGAAGAAGGCGGCCCCGCCGCCGGCCTCGGCACCCGCAGCCGCGCCCGCCAGCGCGGCGCTCGCCCAGTCGCTGGATCAAGTCATTTCCACGCTGCAGAACGACGTCGAGCGCCAGAATCTGGTTAGCCAGTTGCAGGCACTGCGGCGCGGCGTGGCGGCGGGCGGCGCCTCGGCCCCCGCTGCGGCCTCGGACGTGGCGGCAACGGCCGCATCCGCGCCTTCGCCCTCGCCCGGGCTGATCGGCGCCGTTGCCAAGGCCCTCGAGGAAATCGACAAGGCCCCGCGCAAGGACCACGGCGCGTGGCACTACTGGGGCTGGCGCATCCAGTTCGCCGGGGAGGAATGGCGCGAGGCGCTGACGGTCCGCGACACCCGCCCGGCGTTCATGTCCGTGCGCGAGTTCGCCACCATCCTCGCCGGCTGGGCGCTGACCGGCTGGCTGCTTTGGGAGCTGTCGCGGCGCATCCACCGGAAYCGCCTGCGGCCCGCGCAGCCGGCCCACCTGCCCTCCGTGCCGTCGTGGATGGATGTCGGCATCTATTTTCTGCGCCGGATCGGGCCGTGGGTCGTGGCATTCGCGATGACCGTGCTGCTCGCGTACAAGGTCTACGGCCGTACGCCGGCCAGCATGGGCGGCGTGATGGTGGCGTATGCGATCGTGGCCGGCGCGATCATGTCTGCCACGTGCCAGGTGATCTTCGCGCTGTTCCACTCCGCGCACCGATCAAACGCCATACGAGACCTGCTCAAGCACTCGCCATGGTTGCTCTTCGTGACCGGCGCGCTCGCCGCGCTGGGCGAGGCCAGTACCGACCCCCGCATCGTGACCGCGCTGGGCGTCAATCTCGCCGCGCTCGTCGGCACCCTCGCCAACATCCTCGCCGCCATCCTGATTGCCGTCTTTGCGGTGCGTTTCCGCCGCCCCGTCGGCCAGTTGATCTCGCTGCGCCCGCTGGCATTCCGGCAGGCCCACCCGGCCATCGTGGACCTGCTGCGCCTGGCCGGGCATGCCTGGTATCTGCCGATGCTGGCCGTGGTGCTGTCCTCCGTGGTCGGCACCATCATGGCTACCGGGCATGCCGACGAGTTCCTGCGCCGCGCCGTGGTCACGGTGGCGCTGTTCGTGGCGGCGCTGCTGCTGACGCTCGTGGCGGGCCGCTCGCCCAAGGCCACGGTCCGCGCGCCGCGCCTGCGGGACCGCCGGCGCTCGGCCTATATCCAGCGTTTTGCCCGCTTCGGCATCGCGCTGGTGCGCGTCATCATCTGGATGGCGTTCGTCGAACTGGTGGCGCGCGTCTGGAATTCGTCGATCATCCGCCTGGCCGACTCGACCACGCTGGGCCGGCACATCACCGAATCGATCCTCAGCGTGGTCGGCGTGGTGCTGCTGGCGTGGCTGGTCTGGCTGCTGATCGACACCGCCATTACCCAGACGCTGACGCCGGGCCACGGGCGCGGCCAGCAGCCGAGCCTGCGCGCCAAGACCATCCTGCCGCTGGTGCGCAACGCGTCGTTCGTGGGGCTGCTGGTCATTGCGATGATCGCGGTGCTGGCCAATCTCGGCGTCAATGTCACGCCGCTGCTGGCGGGCGCGGGGGTGGTCGGCCTGGCCATCGGCTTCGGCGCCCAGAGCCTGGTGCAGGACCTGATTACCGGCCTGTTCATCGTGATCGAGGATTCGATTGCCATTGGCGATTCGATCGAACTACCCGACCACGCCGGCGTGGTGGAAGGCATGACCATCCGCACGGTGAAGCTGCGCGACGGCAAGGGCGCCCTGCACACGCTGCCGTACAGCCAGATCAAGGCGGTGAAGAACCTGTCGCGCGGCTATGCGTTCGCCGTGTTCAGCATCGCGGTGGGCTATGAGAGCGACATCGACCGCGCCACCGAGGTGATCCGGGCGACCGGCGCCGAACTGGCCCGCGACCACCGCTACAGCCGCAACCTGCTCTCGGGGCTGGATATCCTGGGGCTCGACCGCTTCGACCCCAACGGCATCGTCGTGCTGGCGCAGTTCAAGACCAGGCCGCTGATGCAGGCCGAGATCACGCGGGGCTTCAACATGCGGCTGAAGCGAAATTTCGACGAAGCCGGCATCCGCATGGCCGCGCCACAACTGACCGTGCGCGTGGATGGCGGGGGGATCAGCCTGGACAGCGCCGGCGGCAAGCCTGGCGCGGAGGCCACCCCGCCGGGCGTCGGACTCGTCACGCGGACTGCCGGGAAATCGGCCTAATGCCCCCCGGTTGTGCAGCATTGTCCCCAGCCGTCACAAAGTTGTCGCTTTTGTGCAATGCAAAGCCGGAACATTCGCCAGGAATGCTTCAAATAACAGGGGCCGCGCATTACTATCACGCGAGCCCGCGCCAGATTGGCCGGGACCGCGCCCTTGCCGGCTCCCTCCCAAGGCGGGATGGCCCGATACAAGGCTTGTGCGGGATCATCGTCGTGACGGCCGGCCAACCCCCGGCCGGCAGTATCCAAACATAAAACAGGGGACCACGCCTCGCCGCAGTGGTCCTGAGGAAAAGGCGTTTGCCACCGGGGGAAATGAAAATGGGCGAACACCCGTCTGCCGACGATGTCTTCCATCGTCTGGTCGATAGCATCTATGAATCCGCCATGGACGTGGCGGCCATGCCAGAGGCGCTCGACCTCTTTTCCCGCTACACCTGCACCGGCAGCCCGCGCTACCTGATCTGGGACAAGCTCGCAGGCCAGGCACGCCTGGGCGTGACGCCGAACGGCTGCTACACCAGCGTCGGCACCATGCCGGACAGCATGCGCGCCCTCCCGGGACACTTCGCCAGCGCAGACGCCGTACCGGCATCGGTCGCCATGGCATCCGGTGCCGACACCCARCTGCTGACAAAACCCGTGGCGGCCGGCGGCGGCTATGACTGCATGGGCCTCGCCCGGGGCGTGCGGCTCTTCGACACCTCCGAAGTCTGCGTGCTGATGAGCGCCACACCCGGCGGCTGCGATGACTTCATGCCCGCCGACCACCGCGAGCGCCGCCTGGCGCAGGTAATGCCCCACTGGGCTCGCGCCGCCCGCATGCAGCACCGCAATTTCGAGCTGAGCGGCCTGGCTTCGCTGGGACTGGCCGGCCTCGATACCCTCGACTTCGGCGTGATGGTGCTCCAGGCGGACATGCGCGTGCGCTACGCCAACAGCTGGGCCGAATCGCTGGTACAGGCCGACGCCAACCTGGCGCTCGACAACGGCCTGCTGCGCGCGCGGCCGGAATCCCTGCAAGGCGTGCTGCGCGACCTGCTCCAGGCCGCCGTCCATGGCGGCCGCAACGGCGGCGCCGCGGCGGGATCCTGGATGCACATCACGTCGGGCGGCCAGCCCGTGCCGATCATCGTCATGCCGCTGGTCTCGCGCCAGCCGGTCGAAGGCCCGTGGCAACTGCCGGCGGCCATGATGCTGCTGGGCAATTCCGAGTCCCGCTCGGTGCTGGACGCCGCCGTGCTGACGTCGCTGTTCGGCCTGTCGAAGAAGGAAAGCATCATCGCCATCCGCCTCGCCGCCGGCGAGACGCTGAACGAGATCGCCGAGCGCGAGTTCCTGTCGCCCCACACCGTGCGCGTGCATATCCGCGACACGCTGCGCAAGACCGGCACGCACCGCCAGTCGGAACTGGTGCGGCTGCTGCACCTGCTGCCGGGCGTGGATCTGGACCGGGCCGGGGCGTCGTCGACAGCCCGGCCGAGGGCGGCCAAGCTGCGATAACCCCCTCGCACATCAGACCTCGGCGGTGTCTTCCCGCAGCCGTGGCGCAAGCCACGGCGTCAGCACCAGCAGCGCCACCGATGCGGCAACCAGCACGCCGTAGGATGCCTGGAAAGCCCCCGTCACGTCGCGCAGGAAGCCAAAGACAAACGGTCCAAGCGCGGCAACAAGGTAGCCCACGAACAGCATGAAGGCGGTCCATTGGCTCGCTTCATGATGGGACGTGGTGTTGTCCAGGGGCAGCGTCATGGCCAAGGCGAAGCAGACGCCCTGGCCCAGGGCGAGCGCCACCACCGGCATCACCCCGAACATGCCCGGCGACCACCAAAGCACGCCGGCGCCCCCTATCGAGAGCAGAGCCGCCCAGGCCAGCCAGCCGCGACGGTCCAATGACTTGCCGGTGACATAGCCCGACAGGAAGCTGCTGATCGCGATCATTGCGGCGAACAAGCCCAGATTGACACCCGCGCTCAGCGCGTTGATCTGCAATTCCCGGCTGCTCTCCCCTACCCAGGCGAAGCAGGCGTAGCAGATGAACTGACCGATCCCGAAATACATGGCAATCAGCCAGGCCCGCCCCGAGCGCCATGGCGCACGGCTGACCGCRGCTTCCACACGGGCAGCGTGCGACTTYGACGGAAATGCCGATGTCAGGCGGCGCCAGCTCACAATGGCGAGGACGCAGACCACGGCCCAGATGCCGGCGCCCAGCCGCCAGCCGCCACCGGCGTGGGCGATGACCTCGCTACCCACCGCCGCCAACGTTGCCCCGATACCGAGCCCGGCGGCATAGATGCCCATGAAGAACGCGGCCTCGCCGGAGAAATGGCTCTTGATCCAGCCGCCGAGGAGCGGCCCGGAAATCGCGACCCCAATCCCAACCAGCAGCGTGGCGAACAACAGGCTGCCGGGCGATCCGGCGAATGCCCGCAGGGCCAACGCCACGCCCAACAACGCAAGCGAGAACAGCACCACCCGGTCGCCGCCGAAGCGGCGGCCGATTGCCGGCACGAAGATCGCGCAGATACCCATGCACAGGTCAGGAATGGCGGTCAGCAGCGCCGCCTCCGCGTGTTTCATGCCGAATTCCGACTGAATGGCATGCACCAGCGGCCCCATCGACACAATGCCCGGTCTCAGCGACAGCGCCATGATGAACAGGCCAAGTCCAGCAAACAGCCTGAGCGATCGGTCTTCCTGCGTGGTAGCAACCAACACTGGCTTCTCCTGGTTCTAAAAGGGGGGATCCGGCGTCAGGCGCCGTCGGTGAACGGGCTGCGCTGGTCTTGCACCGAGCGGGCGCCGTCGAGATACGGGTCCGCCGAGCGGGCGCCTTCGGTGTACGGGTCGCGGGCCGCCGTCGCCGAGCGGGCACCTTCGCTGAACACATCCCGCGCGCTCTGCACGGCGCGGGCGCCATCGCTGTACGGGTCGCGGGCGCCAAGGACGGAAGCTTGTGCGCCGACAGCGGCGGCAGCGAGGGCAACGGCGAGAACGAGGCGGGAGGTGAAGGTCTTGGACATGATCGATTTCCTTGGTGGATGCGTGAGCGGGTTGCAGTCGTGTGTGATGCCAAGGCAGCGATCCGCTGTGTCGTTGTCGCGTTGCGCTGCCATGGATGCTATTTAAGCCCGCTCACGTATCGCGCTCGTGGCGTATTTGCCCCCTTAGTGTCGCGTCCCGTATCGCGCGTGCGGCCAGATACAAAGGCGTACAAAAGGACGGGGCGACGTGCCGGATCGGCAGTTCGCCCCGTACGGCCTACGCCGACAGCCGCGCCGCSACAGYCACYTCCAGCATGTGCAGCCGGTCCTGGCCCCAGAACAACTCCCCGTCGAAGACATACGACGGCGAACCGAATACCCCGGCGGCCACGGCTTCGTCGGTATTGCGCCGGTATRTCTCCTGGGTGTCTGCCGAGCGCGCCCGCACAAGCGTCGCGTCCGCGTTGAACCCCTGCGCGGCGAGGATCTCGCGCAGCGTGGCCTCCGACGAGATATCGCGCTCCTCGCACCATTGCGCGCGGAGGATGGCCTTGTACAGCTCCAGCACCGGCAGCCCCTGCGCATCCACGGCGATGACGATGCCCGACGCGAGGTCCGCGTTCGGGCACATGGTTTTCGGCAGCGGATTGACCTGGATGTTCAGGTGGCGGCACCACCGCGCCAGTTCCGTGATGCGGTATTGCTGCCGCTCGGGCGAGCGCTGCCCCAGCAGTACGCCCCCTGTTCGCGCATACACCTCGGGCAGGTTCACGGGCTTGTGCCGGATCTCGACGCCCTGGCGCCGCGCCAGCGCATCGAGCCGATCCGCGCCCAGATACGCCCAGTCCGAATTCAGCCAGAAGTAATAGTCGATGACAGGTCGGTTCGCGCGGGTCATACGTGTCGGCTCCCGTTGACCGCCGCTACCGGCAAGCCGACCAGTGCTGTTTCCCGCATGCAGGCCGCGCTCACGAATGCGATGACACTCAGCGCACCGAGGTACCAGACGATATAGGTCGGGCTGCCGCCGCCGTACTTCAGCAGCGACGTGGCGACGATCGGCGCCAGCCCGCCTCCGATGGCGCCCGAGACCTGCACGGCAATCGAGATGCCGCTGTAGCGCACCTCGGCGGGGAACTGCGCGGCAAAGAGGCTGCCTTCCGGTGCATAGAGACAGGCGTAGACCAGCCCGATGGCAATGGAGAGCGCGATGGTGATGTTGCGTGGATCCAGCGACTGCAACAGGTCGAAGAACTGCGACGAGAACAACAGGATGCCGACCGTACCGGCCATGAACACCCACTTGAAGCCGATGCGATCCGCCAGCATGCCGCACAGGGGCATGGTGAACAGCGCGATGGCAGCGCCCCAAACCGTGGCGTCGAGCATCACTGTCTTGGGGATGCCCAACGTGCCGGTGGCATAGGCCAGCGCGAACGTGACCACCGTGTAGAACCAAGTCACCTCGGCCAGCCGGCCGCCCACCACGGTCAGGACCTGGCGCGGATACTGGCGCAGCACGACCATTGCCGGCATTTCCACCTTCTCGCCCTGCTTCTTCATCTGCTCGAAGTCCGGCGACTCGGCCACCTTGGCGCGAATGAACCAGCCTACCGCCAGCAGGACGACGCTCGCCAGGAACGGCACGCGCCAGCCCCAMGTCAGCATGTCCTGCTCCGGCAGCGTCGCCACCATCCCCATCGCCAGCGACGACAGCACCAGCCCCGGCGCGACCCCAGCCTGCGGCAGGCTGCCGAAGAAGCCCTTCTTGCCTTCGGGCGCATGCTCCACGGCCATCAGCACCGCGCCGCCCCACTCGCCGCCGACCGCAATCCCTTGTAGCAACCGCAGCAGCACCAGCGCCACGGCAGCCCAGTAGCCGATGCTGTCGTACGACGGAATCAGGCCAATCAGGATCGTGGGAATACCCATCATGAACAGCGTGATCAGCAGCATCGACTTGCGGCCCATCCGATCGCCAAAATGGCCGAAGACGATGCCGCCGAGCGGCCGGGCGAAGAACCCYACCGAGTAGGTGGCGAAGGCCGCCAGCGTACCCGTCAGGGGATCGAATGACGGAAAGAAGATCTTGTTGAAGATCAGCGCGGCGGCCGTGCCGTACAGGAAGAAGTCATACCATTCGATCGTCGTGCCCATCATGCTCGCCAGGCCCGCGGTGATATACGCGCGGCGTGAGCGCGCGGCAGGAATCTTGTTCATCGTAACGCTCCTTGGATTCGGATAAGCCGTCGGCCATGCGCCGGCGGCAGGCACTCAGGCGGGTGGCAGCGGCGCGATGCCGTGCGTCTGGCGCGCCCAGTACGCGAAGGTGGCGTTGACGATGGAAGGCTTGAGCAGGTAGTCGTGGGCCTCGCGGGCGAGCGCATCGTCCACGGGCGTCAGCGGGCCGAAAGCCTGCGCACGGATCTGCATCCGCGCGGCGCGTTCGAGGTAGACCGAGAGATAGGTGGCTTCCTCGCAGGTCTTGCCTGCGGTCAGGTAGCCGTGGTGCGCCAGGATGATCGACCGTTTGTCGCCCAGCGCTGCGGAGATGATCACGCCCTCCTGGTCCGCGATCGGCACGCCGGGCCATTCGCCCAGGAATGCACAATCGTCGTGCAACGGCGTCATGTCCATCTGCGCGATGACCAGTGGCTGGCGCGCGGCGGCCAGTGCCGAGGCCCAGGGCGAATGCGTATGGATGATCGAATTGACGTCCGGGCGCGCGTCGTACACCCACAGATGGAAACGCGTGGCGGGGTTGGGCATGCCATCGCCCGTCAGCGTGTTGAGGTCACGATCCACCTCGATGAAGTCGTCCGGCGTCGCCTCGTCGAAACCGAGGCCGAAGCGCAGCGTCCAGTAGGCGCCGGGGCGCTCCGACCGCACGCTGATCTGGCCGGCCAGACCGGCTTCCTGCTCGGTCATCGCCAGGATGCGGCAGGCGTAGGCCATGGTCTCCTGCATGGTGCGCGGCCTGTTGCGCAGGTGCCTCGCCATCTCGTTGGTGGCGCGCGTGTCGAAGTACGACTTGTCTCTGAGGGGGGCGTTCATGTCTTCTCTTCTCCGTGGAATGCCATCCGGCAACCGGTGCGGGGCATGAAGGGAAGTATGAAAACCAGGCGCCTGCCGTGCTATGTAGCCACGCGCATAGCTGCTATCTCACTGCGTCACGGCTTGAGGGTGCGGGCCACCTGCAAGGCCGAGGCGAGCAGGACGTCCGCCAGCGGCAGCGCGTGGCGGGCGGCGTGAGTGACGGCCACCATACGGCGGCGCAGCAACGGGCTGCGGATCTTGAGCTTGTGCAGGCCGTACTCGCGGAGCAGCTTGTCGGGTAGCCGGCACGGCAGGATGCAATCGCCCACGCCAGCAGAGACCAGCTTCAGGATGGCATCGACAGTCTCGGCCTCGGCCACATACGTGGGCTGCAAGCCGGCGCTCTCCACCATCCGGCGTAGCGCGTAGCCGTGCGGAAAGCCGACCAGGCGCAGCGGCTGGCCGCGCAAGTCGAGCCCGTCCTGGGACGCGGACTGCAGCCCATCTGAACGCTGCAGCGTGACCAGGCACATCTCGTCCTCGAACAGCGGATGCGTGGTCAGGGTGGCCGTATCGACCGCGGTGTCGTAGACCACGCCAAGATCGGCCTTGCCGCTTTCCACCAGCGCCACCACATCGGCCGAACTGCGTCCCATCAGCGAAAGATTGACGTTGGGATGGGCGCTGACAAAGCTGGCCACCACGTCGGCGATGAAGTAATAGCTGACCGTGTGGACGATTGCCAGCCGGACGGTTCCCTGCGTGGTGCCGTGGGCATCGCGGATCGCATCCACAGCCTGGTCGATCGCGCGGTACGGCCCTTCGAGGGCCTCCTGCAGCTTCTGCCCGGCCTCGGTCAAGGCCACGCCACGGCCAGTTCGCACGAACAGGGGCTTGCCGAACTGCGCCTCCAGCGTGGCGAGTTGCCGGCTGACGCCCGACTGGGTCTGATCGAGATCCTCCGCCGCCCTGGACAGCGACTTGAGTTCGGCAATACGAAGGAAAATGCGGAGAAGACGGTCAGGCGTATCCATGGGGGAGCGGCTGGCTTCCCTGGAAGGGCCAGTTTAGTGATGTGTCGACACGGTACAGCAGCCGCGTGCGGCCGCAATGCGCAGATACCCGGCCCAGCCATGGGGCATGGCCGAGTGCGGGTATCTGTACAGCAACGTTCGTGCCAGTTTTTTAAGCCGCCTTCCGATGCTGGTGCTTCCGCTCCGGCTTGCACTCGTACTTGAGTTCGCGACGGCCGTCCTCGTAGGCCACCTCGAGCCGCACGGTGAAGCCCCAGAGTCGCGTCACGTGGCGCACCACTTCGTCGAAGCTGTGTGCCAGCGGGCGGCGGTCGCTCTGCAGGTGGCGCAGCGTCAGGGAGCGGTCTCCGCCCACATCCACGTTCGTCACCTGGATATTGGGCTCCATGTTGGAGAGGTCGTACTGGTTCGCCAGCAGCTGGCGAATCGCGCGATAGCCTTCGTCGTCATGGATGGCCGTCACGCGCAGCTTGCCTTCGCGATCGTCGTCGAGGACCGAAAACAGCTTCAGCTCGCGGATCACGCGCGGCGACAGGAACTGGAGCAGGAAGCTTTCGTCCTTGAAGTTGCGCATCGCGAAGTCCAGCGTCTGGCGCCAGTCGCTGCCCGCGATCTCGGGCGCCCAGCGGCGGTCCTCCTCGGTCGGGTTCTCGCACATGCGGCGCAGGTCCTGGAACATCAGGAAACCCAGCGTGTAGGGGTTCAGGCCGCTGTAGTAGGGGCTGTGGTACGGCGGCTGGTAGATGACGTTGGTGTGGGCCTGCAGCAGTTCGAGCATGAAGGCGTCGTTGACCAGCTTCTCCTCGTAGAGCTGGTGCAGGATCGTGTAGTGCCAGAACGTGGCCCAGCCTTCGTTCATCACCTTGGTCTGGCGCTGCGGATAGAAGTACTGCGCGATCTTGCGCACGATGCGCACGATCTCCCGCTGCCACGGCTGCAGCTTGGGCGCGTTCTTCTCGATGAAATACAGCAGGTTCTCCTGCGGCTCCGGCGGGAAGGCGATTTCCGGTTCCATCGCCTCCTCTTCCTCCTTGAGCAGATGCGACCGGTGCTTGGGCAAGGTGCGCCAGAGATCGTTCACCTGCATCTGGAGGTAGCTCTCGCGCTCGGTCTGGCGTGCCTGCTCCTCGGTGATCGACAGCTTCTTGGGCCGCTTGTAGCGGTCCACGCCGTAGTTCTGCAAGGCATGGCACGAGTCCAGCAGCAACTCCACTTCCTGCTCGCCATAGCGCTGCTCGCACTCGGCCACGTAGTTCTTGGCGAAGAGCAGGTAGTCGATGATCGCGTCGGCGTTGGTCCAGGTGCGGAACAGGTAGTTGCCCTTGAAGAACGAGTTGTGCCCGTAGCAGGCGTGCGCGATGGTCAGCGCCTGCATCGGCATCGTGTTCTCCTCCATCAGGTACGCGATGCACGGATTGGAGTTGATCACGATCTCGTAGGCCAGCCCCATGTGGCCGCGCTGGTAGCTGCGCTCCGAGGAGAGGAAATGCTTGCCGTACGACCAATGGTTGTATCCCACCGGCAGCCCGGCCGATGCATACGCGTCGAGCATCTGCTCGGCGGTGATGATCTCGATCTGGTTCGGATACGAGTCGAGCCCGAACTCGCCGGCAATGCGGGCGATCTCGCGGTCATAGCGCTGGATCAGCTCGAAGGTCCACTCCGAGCCTGTGGATAGGTAAGCCATGAACTTCCTCCCTTATCCCATGAACGTACGCGGATGCGCCGCCGTGCCGGCGCGCCGCTACCTGCCGGGCCAGGCGGCCCGCTTCTGGAAGAGATCGTGCAGCACCGGGTAGATCTCGTCGGCACCGATGATGCGCTGCATCGCGAAGTGCTCGAACTGGTTCTTCACCGTGAGATATTCCTCCCACAGGTTCTGCGGCTCCTCGGATGCCACTTCCACATAGGCGTAGTACTGCACCAGCGGCAGGATCGACTCGCGCAGCAGCCGGCCGCACAGTTCGGAGTCCCCCGCCCAGTTGTCGCCATCGGACGCCTGCGCGCAGTAGATGTTCCACTGGCTCGCCGGATAGCGGTCGTGAATCACCTCCACCATCAGCTTCAGCGCGCTGGACACTACCGTGCCGCCCGATTCGCGCGAGTGGAAGAAGTCTTCCTCCTCCACTTCCTTGGCCACCGTGTGGTGACGGATGAACACCACGTCGATCCGCTCGTAGTTGCGCTTCAGGAACAGGTACAGCAGCATGAAGAAGCGCTTGGCCAGGTCCTTGCGGCTCTCGTCCATCGAGCCGGACACGTCCATCAGGCAGAACATCACCGCCTGGGCCTGCGGGCGCTTCTTGAGCACGCGGTTGTTGTAGCGCAGGTCGAGCTTTTCGATGAAGGGCACGCGGTCCACGCAGGCGCGCAGGTGCCGCATCTTCTCCATCATCTCCACCGCCGTGTCCGTATAGGGGCCGTGCGCCTCGATTTCCTCGCTGTAGGCAGCTTCGAGTTCGCGCAGACGCTTCTGGTACGGGCTCGACAGCGCGATCCGGCGGCCGAGCGAGCTACGCATCGTGCGCAGGATGGAGAGATTCGATGGGGTGCCGTCGATCGAGAACCCGGCGCGCACCTTGCGCACCTCGGCGATCTTGGCGAGGTGGCGCTTGGCCAGGTCCGGTAGCGCCATGTCCTCGAAGAAGAAATTCAGGAAGTCCTCGCGCGACAGGGTGAAGACGAAATCATCCTCGCCCTCCCCGCTGTCGCTGGCCCGCGAGCCSCCGCCACCACTGCCCTGCTGCTGGCGGTCGAAGCTGTCACCCCGGACGAACTTCTTGTTGCCGGGGTGAATCCACTCGCGCTTGCCGCCCTGGCCGTGATGAAACACCGGCTCGGTGATGTCCTTGACCGGAATGGACACCTGGCCACTTTGCTCGATGTCCATGATCTTCCGGCCGGACACCGCCTTCGCCACCGCTTGCCGGATCTGCTCGCGGTATCGCTTGATGAAGCGTTGCTGGTTGACGGCACTCTTGTTGCCGCCGTTTTCGCGCCGATCGATGACCGTAGCCATAAGCCGTCCGCCCGCCTTGATAAGCCGCAACCGCCAGGTCGCGTGGATGAAGGAGACCGCGTCCGGTTGCTGTTACGACGATTTCCTGACGCGCAGATACCACTCCACCAGTAGTCGAACCTGCTTCGGCGTGTACCCTTTCTCCACCATCCGGTTGACGAAGTTCTCGTGCTTGTCCTGGTCCTCCCGCGTCGATTTCGCGTTGAACGAGATCACCGGCAGCAGGTCCTCCGTGGTGGAGAACATGCGCTTCTCGATCACCATCCGCAGCTTCTCGTAGCTGGTCCAGACCGGGTTCTTGCCACCGTTGTTGGCGCGCGCCCGCAGCACGAAGTTGACGATCTCGTTGCGGAAGTCCTTCGGGTTCGAGATCCCCGCGGGCTTCTCCACCTTCTCGAGTTCATCGTTCAACGCGTTGCGATCGAGGATTTCGCCGGTGTTCGGATCGCGGTACTCCTGGTCCTGGATCCACAGGTCGGCGAACACCACGTAACGGTCGAAGATGTTCTGGCCATACTCGGAATACGAYTCCAGGTAAGCGGTCTGGATCTCCTTGCCGATGAACTCCACGAACGGCGTGGTCAGGTACTCCTTGATGTACGAGAGCAGCTTGGCTTCCTGCTCCGGCGGGAACTGCTCGCGCTCGATCTGCTGCTCGAGCACATAGAGCAGGTGCACCGGGTTGGCCGCGACCTCGGTATTGTCGAAGTTGAACACCTTGGACAACACCTTGAACGCGAAGCGCGTGGACAGCCCGTTCATGCCTTCGTCGATGCCGGCGTAGTCGCGRTACTCCTGGTAMGACTTCGCCTTCGGGTCCACGTCCTTGAGGCTTTCGCCGTCATAGACGCGCATCTTCGAGAACACGTTCGAGTTCTCCGGCTCCTTGATCCGCGTGAGCACCGCGAACTGCGCCATCATCTTGAGCGTGTTCGGGGCGTTGGGCGCCGCCGAGAGCGAACTGCTGCGCAGCAGCTTGTCGTAGATCTTGACCTCATCCGACACGCGCAGGCAGTACGGCACCTTCACGATATAGATCCGGTCGAGGAATGCCTCGTTGTTCTTGTCAGCCTTGAAGGTCTGCCATTCCGCYTCGTTCGAGTGGGCGAGGATCACGCCATCGAACGGAATCGCGCCGAAGCCTTCCGTACCCTTGTAGTTGCCTTCCTGCGTAGCGGTCAGCAACGGGTGCAGGACTTTGATGGGCGCCTTGAACATTTCCACGAACTCAAGCAGGCCACGGTTGGCCAGGCAAAGTCCGCCGGAATAGGAATAGGCATCCGGATCGTCCTGCGGGAAATCCTCCAGTTTGCGAATGTCGACCTTGCCGACCAGCGAGGAGATATCCTGGTTGTTTTCATCGCCAGGCTCCGTCTTGGAAATCGCGATCTGCGACAGCACCGATGGCCTGAGCTTGACCACGCGGAACTTGGTGATATCGCCATTGAACTCGTGCAGGCGCTTGACCGCCCACGGCGAGGGAATGGTATTCAGGTAGCGCACCGGAATGCCATAGTCCTCCTCCATGATCTTGCCGTCTTCGTCGGAAGAGAACAGCCCGAGCGGCGATTCATGGATGGGGGAACCCTTCAGCGCATAGATGGGAATCTCTTCCATCAGCGCCTTGAGCTTTTCCGCGAGAGACGACTTGCCGCCGCCMGGGGGCCCGAGCAGATACAGGATCTGCTTGCGTTCCTCAAGGCCCTGCGCCGCGTGCTTGAAGAAGGAGACGATCTGCTCGATCGTGTCTTCCATTCCATAGAAGTCGCGGAAGGCCGGGTAGACCCGGATGACCTTGTTGAAGAACAGTCGGGACAGTCGAGGATCGTGGTGGGTATCCACCAGTTCAGGCTGTCCGATTGCGGCGAGCATACGTTCGGCAGCAGTCGCGTAGGCAGTAGGATCCTTCTTGCAGATCTCCAGGTACTCCTGGATGCTGTATTCCTCTTCCTTGCGTGCTTCGAAGCGCGTGGCGTAGTGGCCAAAAATGTCCATACCTCACTCCCGTCAGAGTCCCACGTCCGAGGCGAAGGCAGTTTGACTCCCCTAAGACATTCGCGGCAATTTTGCGTTCCACCACCCCGGCCTGGCGGAGTTGCCATGTTGCGAAGTCTTTACTTCATCATAGTCAAATAACGGCGTTCATGAGGACAGAGTTGACGTGTGATGCACGTCCGTTCGTTCCTTGCGACACGCAACGCAACACAACTCGCTTCGCGTTTCGCACTGCACGAATCCCTCGCTGTTCTCATCCCGCTGCGACGGGCCATTGACCATGCTTGTGACACACCTTACACCTTTCCGGCGTGAAGTGCACAACGCCGTGTGTAACGATGCATCGAATCCAGTAACGTCTGACACGTCTGTCGGTCATGCACCGACATCGCTTCTGCAGAGCGCTTTCACTATGCCGCGACACGTGGCCATCCGCCATCGTGCAAACGAACGATCYGCGCATGACGTCATGCGCAATGCGTGCGCACAGCMGCATGACGGGCAAGCTTCGCGCCTGCCTTCATGACATAGCTTTCGACCACCGCGCGCATGGCGATGATGACCACGCGGACGTTGGTGTTTTCACTGCGGCAAGTTGCCGCGTGAAGATTCATGAGGGGCCGTCAGCAGTGTCGACCACCGAGTGCCAATCGGACTTCGCATGGCACGCCCCACTGCACGCCCGACCCGGCGCGCATGCACCGACATTGCGTTTGCTCCCGGTGGCAGCCTGCGCCACGCACCGCGCAAGTGCGCGCGGCGCTGGCCCGCCACCCTGCGGGACGGTACGAGCACTTTGCGTGCCACGGTCCGCGCGCGCGGCGTTTTGCGTCGCAGCAATTTCCGAAGCGGGCGCACACACGATCACACGTGTGGCGCCGCCAACGGCTTGGCGTGGATCAGATCGGATCCCAGTTGATCACGTCGGGCGAGCGATCGAGCGCGAAGAAGCTGCTGCGCATGGCCGGCATGGCGATCTCCGCCACGGTCTCCGGCGTCCAGCCCTCGCTGGTATGCACCGAGCGCACCGGGCGCGGCTGGCTCATCAGCATGATCTCGTTGGCGCGTACGGCGAAGATCTGGGCGTTGACCTCGTGCGCGGCGTCGCTGGCCAGGAACACGGCCACGGGCGAGATCTTGCCCGCCTCCATCTTCTGCAGCCGCGCCACGCGCGCCTTCTCCTCCGGCGTCTCGGACGGAATCGAGCTGGTCATGCGGCTCCAGGCGAATGGCGCGATGCAGTTCGAACGCACGTTGAAGCGCGCCATATCCAGCGCGATGGATTTCGAGAGCGCCGCGATGCCCAGCTTCGCCGCCGAATAGTTGGCCTGGCCGAGGTTGCCGATCAGGCCCGAGGTCGACGTCATATGAACGAACGCSCCGCTCTCCTGGTCCTTGAAGTAGTTGGCCGCCGCGCGGCTGACATAGAACGTGCCGTTCAGGTGCACGTCGATGACCGAGCGCCATTCCTCCTCGTTCATCTTGAAGAACATGCGATCGCGCAGGTTGCCGGCGTTGTTGACGACCGCGTCGATGCGGCCAAAGTGGTCCAGYGCGCATTGCACGATGGCATTGGCCGAACTCCAGCCCGACACGCTGTCGGTGTTGGCCACGGCCTCGCCGCCCGCCGCGCGGATCTCCGCCGCCACGCGCTCGGCCGGGCCGGCGTCGCCGCCCTCGCCGGTCATGCTCACGCCCAGGTCGTTCGCCACCACCTTGGCGCCGGCCGCCGCCATGCCGAGGGCAATCCCACGCCCGATGCCGCCACCCGCGCCCGTCACCACCACCACCTTGCCTGCCATCAAACCGCTCATCGTCTCGCTCCTGTTCTGCGCACTGGCGCGCCATTGCCGCCGCACCGGGGAACATCCCCGTTTTATTGCGGCGCAAGATACGATAGATTGTCGGCGCTGACTTTGGAATTCACAAATCACAAAAGTGGCCTTTGGCACGAACGAAACCATGCACTACGATTTGACCGACCTGCGCCTCTTCCTCAAYGTGGGGGAGACCGAGAACCTGACGCGGGCGGCCGAACGCAGCTTCCTGTCCCTGCCTGCCGCCAGCACGCGCATCAAGCAGCTGGAGGAGGCGTTCCAGACCCAGTTGCTGATCCGCCAGGTGAAAGGCGTGCGCCTGACACCGGCCGGCGACGCCCTGCTGCGCCACGCGCGGGAGGTGTTCCGCGAGCTGGAGTGCATGCATTCCGACTTGCGGCCCTATGCCAAGGGCGTGAAGGGGCGGGTCCGGCTGCTGGCCAACACCACGGCCACCAACTCCTTCCTGGCCACGGCGCTGTCGCGCTTCCTGTCCGAGAACCCCGATGTCGATGTCGAGCTGGAGGAGCACCTGTCCGCCGAAATCGTCTCGGCCATCGGCGCGGGCGCGGCCGACCTGGGCATCGTGGCCGGCGAGGTGGCCACSCAGGACCTGGACGCGATGCAGCTCTGCAGCGACGAACTGATCGTGATCGCCCCGGTCAACCATCCGCTGCCGGCGTTCAAGACGCTGCATTTCGCCGATCTGCTCGATAGCTGCCGCTTCGTCGGGCTGAACCAGTTCTCGGCGATCCAGTCCTTCCTGGACCGGATTGCCAATGGCATGGGCAAGCGCATCAGCCTGCGGATCCAGGTGGGCAGCTTCGACGCGGTGTGCCGGATGGTGGAAGCCGGCGCCGGCATCGCCATCGTGCCGAACAGTTGCGCGCGCCGCTACGCCAGYCGCAAGGTGCTGCGCTTTATCCGGCTGGAGGACGACTGGGCGCGCCGCGAGCTGCGGCTCGTGCGCCGGCCCGGGCGCGAACTGCCCCAGTTCGCCGAAACGCTGATCCAGTATCTGGTGGAGGCGGCGCGGGAGCCGGTCTAGCCGGTCTCCCGCCGCCCCGGGGTCAGCGGGCCGTCAGTCCGCCTTCACCCCGGCTTCCTTGATGATCGGCGACCATTTGTCGATCTCCGCCGCCAGCCAGGTGCGCAGCCCCTCAGGCGTCTGCTTGTCCGCCGGCACGATCACCGCGCCGAGTTCCTGGAGCCGCGCCGCCACCGCCGGGTCCTTCAGCGAGGCGCGCAGCGCGCCGTTGAGCTTGTCGATCACCGCCGGCGGCGTGCCCTTGGGCGCGTAGATGCCGTGCCAGACCTTGACTTCGAAGCCCTTCAGGCCGCCCTCGCGCAGCGTGGGGGTATTCGGCAGCGCGGGAATCCGCTCCGCCGTGGTCACGCCGTACAGCTTCACCTTCTCCGCCTTGATATGCGGCAGCGTCTGCGTGGTCTGGTCGCAGAGCACATCCACCTGACCGCCCAGCAGCGCGGTCAGCGCCGGCGCGGTGCCCTGGTACGGAATCGTCTGCAATTCCACGCCGATGGCCTTCTGGAACAGCATGCCGCATAGCTGCGACACGGCGCCCAGCCCGGCGTTCGCCAGGTTCACCTTGTTCTGGTTCTGCTTGATATAGGTAATCAGCTCCGGCAGCGTGTTGGCCGGCAGGTCGTGCCGGCCCAGCAGCGTCATCGGCACGTCCGCCACCTGGCCGACGAAGCTGAAGTCCGTCAGCGGCTTGTACGACAGCTTGGAGTACAGCGCCGGCGCCGTGGCCATGCCGTTGTGATGGATCAGGATCGTGTAGCCGTCCGGCGCGGCCTTGGCCACGTAGGCGGCGGACACCGTGCCGCCCGCCCCGAGGCGGTTTTCCACCACCACGGTCTGGCCCAGCGACTTGGACATCGCCGCCGCCACCGAGCGCGCCACCACGTCCGTGGGGCCGCCCGCCGCGAATGGCACGACCATGGTGATGGGCTTGGCCGGATACGGGTCTGCCGCGTGGCTGCGTCCCGGCAGGGTCAGGGCCACGGCGGCGGCCATGCCAAGTGCCGCCCACAGCACGTTTCGGCAATGATGGGCGATCACGGCGGTCTTCGGCCTGGATGATTTCATACAGCGTCTCCTGGGTGCGCGTGTTCCACGCGTCTGGTTTGAGAATCGATGGCCGCAGCGTGGAAGCAATCGCCGCGCGGCACAATTCCGATTTGCCGAAGGCGGAGCACGGCGCCCGTGAAGTGCAAGGGTTCCCCCTAATGGGTCCCTGCCCCCCCCGGACCGGCCGGGCCAGATTTCCCAAACCCCCTGGCCCCGCCCCAAAGCCTCGCTTCGGCAAATCCGAATGTCCCCGGCGTGGCCCCTCGGGAATAATGGCCACACTTCGACACGGACCGACATTGCCATGCTTCCCGAACAGGACCAAGACCAGATTTACCCGGAAATCCGCGAAGCCGTGCGCGACCTCTGCGCGGGTTTCGACTCCGCCTACTGGCAGCGGGTGGAGGAACAGAACGCGTTTCCGGAGACCTTCGTCCAGGCGCTGACGCAGGCCGGCTGGCTCTCCGCGCTGATTCCCGAAGCCTACGGCGGCTCCGGCCTGCCGCTGACGGCGGCGTCGGTGATCATGGAGGAGATCAACCGCAGCGGCGGCAACTCGGGCGCCTGCCACGGCCAGATGTACGTGATGGGCTGCCTGCTGCGCCATGGCTCCGAGGCCCAGAAGCAGCGCTGGCTGCCGGCCATCGCCTCCGGCGAGCTGCGCATGCAGTCGATGGCCGTGACCGAGCCGACCACCGGCACGGACACCACCAAGCTCAAGACCACCGCCGTGCGCCAGGGCGACAAATACATCGTCAACGGCCAGAAGGTGTGGATTTCGCGCGTGCAGCACTCGGACCTGATGCTGCTGCTGGCCCGCACCACGCCGCTGGATCAGGTGAAGAAGAAGTCGGAGGGCCTGTCCGTGTTCGTGGTGGACCTGCGCGAGGCCATCGGCAAGGGCCTGACCGTCCAGCCGATCCGCAACATGGTCAACCACGAGACCAACGAGCTGTTCTTCGACAACCTGGAGATCCCCGCCGAGAACCTGATCGGCGAGGAAGGCCGTGGGCTCAAGTACATCCTCGACGGCCTGAACGCCGAGCGCATCCTGATTGCCGCCGAGTGCATCGGCGACGGCTACTGGTTCGTCGAGCGCGCCAGCAGCTATGCGCGCGAGCGCATCGTGTTCGACCGCCCCATCGGCCAGAACCAGGGCGTGCAGTTCCCCATCGCCCGTTCGTTCGTCAACGTGGAGGCGGCCAGCCTGATGCGCTACAAGGCCGCCCAGCTGTTCGACGCCGGCAAGCCCTGCGGCAAGGAGGCCAATATCGCCAAGCTGCTGGCCGCCGATGCCTCGTGGGAGGCCGCCAACGTCTGCCTGCAGACCCACGGCGGTTTCGGCTTCGCCGCCGAGTACGACATCGAGCGCAAGTTCCGCGAGACGCGCCTGTACCAGGTGGCGCCGATCTCGACCAACCTGATCCTGTCCTACGTGGCCGAACACGTGCTGGACCTGCCCCGTTCCTACTGAGATTGCCGAGATTCCCATGTCCCACCAAGCCGCACCGCAATACCCGACGCGCCAGCTTTGCGMCTTCCTGGCCCGCCTGACGCTCGACGACGTCCCCGCGCCGGTCATCGAGCGCACCAAGGACCTGTTTCTCGACTGGATGGCATCGGCCATCGCCGGCAAGGACGCGCCCGCCGTGCGCCGCATCCAGGAATTCGCCGCCGCGATGGGGCCGCAGGGCGGCGACGCCGAGGTCTTTGTCGACCGGCGCCGCACCTCGCCCTACTTCGCCGCGCTGATCAACGGCGCCTCGTCCCACGTGGTGGAACAGGATGATGTGCATAACGGCTCGGTGCTGCATCCGGCCGCCGTGGTGTTCCCGGCCGTGGTGGCCGCCGCGCAGGCCGAGGGCAAGACCGGCGCCGAGGTGCTGCTGGCCAGCATCGCCGGCTACGAGGCCGGYATCCGCATCGGCGAATTCATGGGCCGCTCGCACTACCGGGTGTTCCACACCACCGGCACGGTCGGCACGCTGGCGGCTGCGGCGGCGGTGGCCAAGCTGTTTGGCCTGGATGCGGAAGGCATCAACCAGGCGCTCGGCACCGCCGGCACGCAGGCCGCCGGCCTGTGGGAATTCCTGCGCGACGCCGCCGACTCCAAGCAACTGCACACGGCCAAGGCCGCCGCCGATGGGCTCCAGTCGGCCTGGCTCGCCCGCGCGGGCTTTACCGGCGCCCGGCAGATCCTCGAAGGGGCGCAGGGCATGGCTGCCGGCATGTCGAGCGATGCCAACCCCGCCGCGCTGACCGATGGCCTGGGCACGCGCTGGGCCACGGCAGAGACCTCGTTCAAGTTCTTCGCCTCGTGCCGCCATACGCACCCCGCCGCCGACGCGCTCAAGGCGCTGATGCAGCGCGATGGCCTGCGCGCCAGCGACATCGCCGCCGTCACCGCCCATGTACATCAGGGCGCCATCGACGTGCTCGGCCCGGTGGTGGACCCGCGCACCATYCATCAGGCCAAGTTCTCGATGGGCACCGTRCTCGGGCTGGTAGCCTGGTATGCCCACGCCGGGCTGGGTGAATTCGAGGAGCACGCGCTGCGCGACGCCGAGGTGGCCGCGTTCCGCGACAAGGTCACCATGGAGCTGGACGACGAGATCAACGCCGCCTATCCGCGCCAGTGGATTGGCCGCGTGACCGTGCGCACCAACGATGGCCGCACGCTAGGCGCCCGCGTGGACGTACCCAAGGGTGATCCGGACAACACGCTGTCGCGCCCCGAACTGGAGRCCAAGGCRATCCAGCTCGGCGCGTTCCGGCACGGCGCCACGGAAGCCGAGATGCGCACGATCATCGCGCGCGTCTGGCAACTCGAACAGGCGGCCGACGTGCGCGACTGGCTGCCGTTCGCCCGCTGACAGGAAGGAATCCAATCCCATGACCCAGACCCCCACGCTCGAACAACTGCGCGAATGGATCGGCCGCTCTGAGACACGCACCGAGACCCTCGCGCCCGAACCAGTCCTCGCGCTGGCCGCCACGCTGGACCTCGATGGCGAAGCCGTCGCCAGCCAGCCCCTGCCGCCGCTATGGCACTGGCTCTACTTCCTGCCGCGCGCCCCGCAACGCGACCTCGGCGCCGATGGCCATCCCGCGCTGGGCGGCTTCCTGCCGCCCGTGCCGCTGCCGCGCCGCATGTGGGCCGGCGGCGARCTGACGTTCACGCGCGGCCTGCGCGTGGGCGACACGGTGACCAAGACCTCMACCATCACCGATGTGCAGCACAAGTCCGGCCGCACCGGCGAACTCTGGTTCGTGACGGTGGACCACGTGCTGACCGTGGACGGCGAGACCGCGCTGACCGAGCGGCACGACATCGTCTATCGCGCCATGCCCGAGCGCGGCACCCCCCAGCCGCCGCGCCCACGCCTGCCCCACACGGCGCAGTTCGGCCGCACGCTGCAGGCCGATCCGGTCATGCTGTTCCGCTTCTCGGCGCTCACGTTCAACGGGCACCGCATCCACTACGACCTGGACTACGTGCGTGACGTGGAAGGCTATCCCGGGCTGATCGTCCACGGCCCCCTGCAGGCCATGCTGATGCTGGAGCTGCTGCGGCACGCCCGGCCTGAGGCACGGGTGGCGCGCTTCGGCTTCCGTGGCGTGGCGCCGCTGTTCCATCAGGACACGGTGAGCGTAGGCGGGCAGGACGACCCGGAGCGCGATGGCCGGGTCATCCTGTGGACCGGCGACGATGCSGGCGGCCAGGCYATGCAGGCCTGGGCCGAGGTGGCGCGCTGAGCCAGSGCGCTCAGAGCGGATTCAACGCATAGAGGTACAGGATGGCGCCGTTCGCGCCYTCCTTGCTGTCGAACTTGAAGSCRTTGCCGGACGGGTTGCCACGGATGCAGAACGAAATGGTGTCGTGGCCGCCGGCAATGGCCGTCTTGACCAGATCCGTGACGTTGAAGTACCGGTACGCCTTGGCCGTATCCAGGTACAGCGTAGCGGATGGCCCGCCGCAGGTCGGCGCGTTATGGTTGTTGATATGGTCCTCGTGCCAGTTGGTCGCCGTGCTCTGCGCACTGATGATGGCCGTGGCATCCACGCCGCCGCCCCAGATCATCAGCCGGTACTCCGGCGTGAACTCGGGCGGGATCTCCACGGCGCCCTTCGGAATCGGCATCATGATGTAGATCTTCGATTCCGGCTCGCTGCCGACCGCACGCTGGGTAAGCAGCGATGCCTCCTGCCCGAAGTTATCGTTCGCGGTCTCGCCGCCACGGACGGTGGCGTCCGCGGTAGGCCGGGTGAACGCATAGGCCACGGTGCGGGAGCAGGAACGGCTGAGGTTCAGGCAGTATTCGACGATGTACCGCATCGCGTCTTCGGTCCAGCCATTGAAGAAATCGGCATGGGCCGTGTAGATCGAGCCCCAGTTCAGGCTCTCCACATTCCCGTTCTTGTCCAGCGTCGGGTCCATCGAGAGCTGCGCGTCCGTCAGATCCCTCACATCACCAATYTGGTAGGCGAGATTGAAGCTCAGGTGCGGCAGCGGCACGGGGTAGTCCGTCGGGCAGACCCCGTCGGCATTGGCATAGGCGATGTTGTTCCGGCCGCTTCGGAACGGATGCAGGTGCACCCCGTCCCAGCAGTTCGGAAACGCCAGCGCGATATTCAGCTGGACGTTGCCATTCGCGTCCGGCACGCAATCGTTCGGSGGCGTRCGGGTGTAGCCCTTCTTCGATCCCGTGCAGAGGAAGTTGACCGCCACGCTGGGCCCYGTGCCACGGTGATCGCCGGCCAGCATCTGCAGCCCGGGCGGAATCACCGTGACCCGCCGGTGCGTGTTCGCCGGGAAGGCCCGGTTCTGGTAGTAGGTCTTCTGGTACTGGGGCGCCACCACGCGCCCATCCGGCAGCTTCAGCGAAGGCGCCCAGTAGGACGTGTTGTCCGCCGCGTTCTCGCAGGTGGAACTGTGCTCCGTGTACAGGTCTTCCGCCGTGGTGTTACCAGTGGTGGTGGTATGGCCGAAGAAGTCATGCGACATCGCGATCCCCGGCTTGCCGGGGTAGATGATCGGATCGTCCGGTAGCCGGTGCGAGTACGTGCAGCTGACGTTGGCGGCCCCCTCGCCAATCGCCTCGCCGCGCGCACTTGGGGCGCCGAACCACACGGCGGCCAGCAACACGCCGCCGCAGAGCACCGCGATCGAGTAATACAGGCGACTTTTCATGATGGAATCTCCCTCGCTGTGTGGATGCGAAGGATGTTCCCGCCATGGTCCCGACGGGACAATGGACGATGATGGGTCATCCCTCACCGCGCGCCGGGAGTCCCCCGCGCGGGTGAGGGAGGCGGGTCAGAGCGGAATCAGAGCGCCGCCGCCGTGCCCAGCAGCGCGGTGGACTGGCTGGACAAGGTCCCGCCATTGCCGTGCACGAGCGCGATCTCCGCCCCCGCCACCTGCCGTTCGCCGCACTCGCCGCGCAGCTGCCGCACCGCCTCGATGGTGATGAACATGCCGTACATGCCCGGATGCACGCATGACAGGCCGCCACCGTTGGTGTTCACCGGCAGCCGCCCGCCCGGGGCGATGGCCCCGCCGCTGACGAACGCCCCGCCCTCGCCCTTGGCGCAGAAGCCCAGGTCCTCGAGGAACAGGATCGTGTTGATCGTGAAGGCGTCATAGAGTTCGAGCACGTCCACGTCGGACGGCTTGAGCCCCGCCATCGCGAAGGCCCGGGCGCCGCTTTCCTGCGCCGCCGTCACCGTCACGTCCGGCATCGACGAAATCTGCCGGTGCCAGGTGGCCGTGGCGTTGCCGAGCACGTACACCGGCGGCTTGGCCAGCGACTTCGCGCGGTCGGCCCGCACCATCACGTAAGCGCCGGCGCCATCGGTCACCAGGCAGCAGTCGCGCACCGAGAGCGGGTCGGACACCATGCGGGCGCCCAGCACGTCCTCGATGGAGAGCGGGTCGCGCATCATCGCCTCGGGGTTCATCCGCGCCCACTGGCGCGCCGCCACGGCCACCTCGGCCAGCTGCGTGCGCGTGGTGCCGTACTGGTGCATGTGCCGCGCGGCGGCCAGCGCGTAGGAGGTGATCGGCGCCAGCGGCTGGTAGGGGTTCTCGTACGGCTGCGGGTCCAGCACGGCGCGCACCTTGCCGATGCCTGCCCGGCCCACCGTGGAGGTGCGCTGGTTGCTGCCGTAGCAGACCAGCACGGCGTCGCAGAGGCCGGCTTCCAGCGCCATCATCGCGGGCAGCATGTGCGAGACGAAGCTCGAGCCGCCGATCATCGTGCTGTCGACGAACTTCGGCTGGATGCCGAGGTACTCCGCCACCGGCATGACCCACATGGTGGCGCCGACGCTGGCCGTGGCGATGCCGTCGATGTCGCGCATCGACAGGCCGGCATCCTTGACGGCCGCCTTGGCCGCCTCCACGAGGATTTCCATCTCGGTCTTGCCATGGGCCTCGCCGAGGCCGGCCTGGCCCACGCCGACAATGGCCACGCCGCCGCGCAGGTGCGATCCGTTGCTTGCCATGGTTCAGCCCTCCCCAACCAGATCGAACACGACCAGCGCCGGTTCGGTRTCGCTCWTTGCCGGCGCCACRCGCGCCTTGACGCGCATGCCGATGCGCACMTCGGCCGGGGCGATGCCCTCGACCCGGCTCATCATCCGCACGCCTTCGTCCAGGTCCACCAGCACCACGTTGTAGTCGCCGCCCGCGTCGGGCTTGCGGCGCACCACGCTGGTCGAGTAGACCGTGCCGGTGCCGGCGGGGGTGGTCCAGGCCAGCGCATCACCGCCGCAGTGCGGGCAGATATTGCGCGGATAGAAGACATGGCGATGGCAGCCCCCGCAAAGCTGGATGCGGAACTGGCCGGCGGCCAGCGCCTCGGCGTACTGCTTGTCCGGACCGGGATCGGTCACGGCAGGAATGGATTGCGGCATGGGGTCTCCGGAAGGCGGGTCAGATCACCAGTTCGATCAGGAACGGGCCCTTGCGCTGGTTGGCCATCGCGAAGAGATCGGCAAAGGTTTCCATGTTGTCCGCGCGCGCGGCCTCCACGCCCATGCCGTTGGCCATCTTGACCCAGTCCAGGTCCGGATTGCCGAGGTCGAGCATGTCGAGCGCGGTCTTGCCCGGGTTGGCGCCCACACCGGCCAGCTCACCCAGCAGGATCGCGTACTTGCGGTTGGCCAGCAGCACGATGGTGACGTCGAGCTTCTCGCGCGCCATGGTCCACAGCGATTGCAGCGTGTACATGCCCGAGCCATCGGCCTGCAGGGCCACCACGCGGCGGTCCGGTGCGGCGATGGCGGCGCCGGTGGCCAGCGGCAGGCCGGCGCCGATCGCACCGCCCGTCAGTTGCAGCCAGTCGTGCGGGGCGGCGTGCACGGTGCCCGGATAGAAGGCTCGGCCGAAGCTCACGCTCTCCTCCACCACCACGGCCTGCTCCGGCAGCAGCGCGGCCAGCGTCTGCGCCACGGCCTCGGAGGTCACGGCGCCCTTGGCGGTCTCGCGCGGCACCTGGGTGGCGGCAGCCGGCAGCGCGGCGTTGCGGGCGCCCAGTTCGTCGGCCAGCCGGGCCAGCGCCTCGGCCAGGTCTTCCTCGGCACGGGCCAGCACATGGATATTGGCGTCCTCGGGGTACGGGCGCGGCGACTGGCCCGGGTAGGCGAAGAACGTCACCGGCGCCGGCGCACCCACCAGGATCACGTTGCGGATGCCGGCGAGCTTGGCGCGCGCGACATCGCCCGAATACGGAATCCGGTCGACGGCCAGCCGGCCCCGGCCACGCGTGACGCGGGCGTTGGACATCGGCGTGATCAGGCGCGCGTCCGTGGCGGCGGCGATGCGGTGCGCATCGGCCAGCGCGGCTTCGCGCAGCGCGCTGCCGGCCAGCACGATCAGCGTGGGCTGGCCGCTGCGCAGCACGCGCGCGGCGTTCTGCACGGCGTCCGGGGAAACCTTGGGCACCGGCAGCGCCGGCAGCGGCGCGGCCACCTGGCCGCCGGCATCCCAGCACACGTCTGACGGCAGGATCAGGCTGGCGACACCACCCGGCGCGCCGCGCGCAGCCTGCACCGCCACGGCGGCGTCAGCCCCTACCGAGGCGGCACGGGTGGCCGTGCGCGTCCACACGGACACCGGGCGCGCCCAGCCTTCGGTATCGGCGGTCAGCGGCGCGTCGAGCGGCCGGTGGTAGGTCGCCTGATCGCCAATGATGTTGACGATGGGCGTCTGCGCGCGCCGTGCGTTATGGAGATTCGCCAGCCCATTGGCGAGGCCCGGGCCGCAGTGCAGCAGCGTGGCGGCCGGCTTGTCGGCCATGCGGGCGTAGCCGTCAGCGGCGCCGGTCACCACCCCCTCGAACAAACCCAGCACGCAGCGCATGCCGGGAATGCGGTCCAGCGCGGCCACGAAATGCATCTCGCTGGTGCCGGGGTTGGCGAAGCAGGTATCCACGCCGCAGGCCAGCAGCGTCTTGACCAGGCTTTCCGCGCCGTTCATCGGGGATTGGGTCGTCTCCATGTCTCGGGTTCCGTTCGGGTTATTTGTTGAGTGGGATCTGAATAATGTGCGGCATCAACCACGTGATGCCAGCAAGTCGAAATCTAGGCAGACGAATTCCGTCGGGAACTCGATGCGCGCGTAGTACACGATCACGTCGTCCACGCAGGCGAAGCGGCGCAACTCCGCCACCGGCGCGCCGACTGGCAGCTCCAGCGCCTTGGCGGCGTCGCCGCCGGCCGCCACGATGGACAGCCGCTGGCGCGCCGCCGAAACCTGGAGGCCGGGAAAGCGGTCCAGCACCGGCACCGAGGCGCCCTGGCGGAATGCCTCGGGCTCGCGCGCGAACACGGCTGCTTCTATATAGACCTCGCCCACGGCGAACGGCCGGCCGTCCAGCCGATGGGCGCGATGCAGGAAGTGATAGGCGGCGGCGCGGCGGGCGTCGCACGGCATGCCGAGGTCATCCGGCAGCGGCACGTCGGCGGTGGATTCGACGATGGCCTCGGTGGACAGGCGRTCGCCCACGGCCACGGCCTGATCCCAACTGGTCGGCAGCGCCAGCGGGCGACGGTCACGCCCTGCCGCCTTGACGAAGGTGCCCCGCCCGCGCGAGCGCGCGACCAGCCCTTCGGCATCCAACTGGGAGATGGCGTGGTGCATGGTCATGCGCGCGACGCCGTATTCGCGACACAGCGCYTCGAGTGACGGAATCTGCTCACCGGGCCGCCATGCGCCGCTCTCGATCTGCCGGCGGAAGATCGTGGCGAGCTGGAGATAGACCGGCTCGCGGCTGCGGGAGAGAAGTTGGGCGGCGGCGTCGGACATGCGCGGCGCGAGATGCGCACTAATAAGATAGGGCGACTTTATAAAAGTCTAGTTGGCTAGACTACTAGGGTTTACGGCAAACCCCTTCCTCTCTCCCTTATCTGGCGCCGCTCTCGCGTGTGTTTACCCCTCCACGTCCGCCCATGGCCGGTGACAAAGCCCCGCAGAATGCCTCCATGCCCCGCGCGACGCCGGGGCGGGCGTGGCTGCCGCTTTGCAGCCATCTAAAGGAGTCATTCCATGTTGATGCGAGACGTGATCCCGCAAGTGCTGAACCGCGGTACGGCCCTGCTTGGCCAGGACGTACTGGAGACCCCGCCTCAAAAGACCTTCCACCATGCGATCGACATCTATCTCAAGGATTCGAATGCGTTCATGAACACTTACTTCGCCCGGTACTTCGAATGGCAGGGCATCTGCCGCGAGCGCTGGTTCCACGAGTGCATCCACGGCAACCTGCTGGCCGCCGGCGGCGTGTTCGTGACCAAGCGCGCCCACCAGGAGTACGTGGAGGAAACCTTCCCGTTCCAGCGCGTGGACTGCTACCTGAACACCTTCCAGGTGCGCCAGTGCTCGGCCTACCTGCTGTTCCGCTTCTGCGTGGAGGGGCGGCCGGTGTCGCTGGGCTACCAGCAGATCGTGTTCGCGGACCGGGACAAGCGCATCACGCGCTTCCCGAAGGAAATCATCGACAAGGTGAAGGAATACGAGCTGGTGCTGCCGCCGCTGACTAACTGATGRGTCGCGCGCCGTCGGGCTGGTTCAGCCGGTGGCGCGCGTGGGGAAGGGGCTGTCCGGCTCCACCGTGGCGTGGAAGCGCGGCAGCCGCAGCGTGAAGGTGGTGTGCACGCCCGGCACGGACTCACAGTCGATGCGGCCGCCAAACGCATCGGCCACGCGACGGCAGAAGGCCAGCCCGAGGCCGTTGCCGCTCCCGTGCGCCTTGGTCGAGAAGAACGGGTCGAAGATACGCGGCAGCACATCGGCGGGAATGCCCGAACCCGTATCGCGGCAGCGCAGCAGGTAGAAGCCGCCCTCGGCCGCGCCCGAGATCTCGATCCCGCCCTCGCCCTGCGCACGCACGGCGTAGAGGCCGTTCTTCAGCAGATTGAACAGCACGTAGACCAGCAGCGTGTCCGAGCCGACGAAGCGCCAGCCGGCCGGCATCGGCGCCAGGTGCACGCGCTCGCGCTCGCCGGGCTGGAACGGGTAGCGCGCCAGCGCCGCCTCCACGCAGGCCGCCAGCCCGTGCGGGGCAAAGCTGCGTCGATCCACACGCTCCAGCGTGACSGAGGCCAGCGCCATGTCGATGACCGTGCTGGTGCCATCCACCTCGCGCGTGATGCCCTCCACCACCGTGCCCATGCGCTCRAGCTGCCCCGGCCGCAGGCGATCTTCGATCAGCCCGTGCGCCACGGCAAGCCGGTAGCCCTCGATGACCTGCGGGAAGGTCCGCGCCATCTCCTGCGCCTGCATGCGGATGGTGGCCAGCGGCGTGCGCACCTCGTGCGCCACGGTGGCCGCCAACGAGTACGGATGCATGAGGTTGTAGCGCACCACGGTCACGGCGAGGATGCCCAGGCTCAGCGCGATGCACACCACGCCCGGCGGATAGAACGCGTAGCCGTAGTTGACCGCGTAGTCGACCGCAGCCAGCGAATAGAGGCCCAGGCTTACCAGACAGAGATTGAAGCGGCGGCGGCGCTCCACGGTGGCATTGGCGCGCGCCACCCAGAGCAGCCATGCGCACCGGCACGCCAGCACCGCGGTCTGCGCCACATGCAGCGGATGCAGCGGCCCGGCCTTCGGATAATCGCCAAAAAACAGGGTGTAGTAGCCGGACACCACCTGGCTCGTGGTCAGCAGCAGCACGGCGAGGATCAGGCTCAGGCCGTATGAGGCCAGCACGGCGGGCCGCTCGCGGCGGCACTCGGTGACCTCGCAAATGAACTGGTAGAAGGTGGTCGGCAGGAACAGGATGAACAGGTAGCCGACCTTGGCGAGCACCACCGCCACGTCCGGGTGCGTGGCCTGGAACAGGAACGCCCAGGTGCCCTGCCACGCGAAAGTGGTCACGCACATCAGGAAGAACGCCGCCGACACGCGTGTCACGCCCTGGGTCACGAGCACATAGAGCCCATACCCAAGGAAGATCGCGGAAACGAAGGCGGGAAGGATCGCGTACATGCACAGCCGCGATGCGCGCGGCGCAGCAGGAGGGACCGCCATGGTACGGCGTGCGTGATCTGTCCGCACTAAAATTGGCTGTATTCAGACCTAAGCCGCGCTGAATTCGCAACGGTTACGGCCCTGCCCCACCGAAGGGGAATGGTGCTCCGTGGGGAAACAAAAACGGCGGGACTGATCGTCCCGCCGTGCGGAATGCCTGCCGGCATCGCTGCCGGCCCGTGCTGGATTACCAGCGCGTGTCGCGTTCCCAGGCCTTCAGTTCTTCCTCGGTGCGCTCCTTGGTGTAGCCATAACGCTCCTGGATGCGGCCTGCGAGCTGGTCCCGCTTACCGTTGATGACCGTGAGGTCGTCGTCGGTGAGCTGGCCCCACTTCTCCTTGACCTTGCCCTTGGCCTGTTCCCACTTGCCTTCGATCTGGTCCCAATTCATGTACCACTCCTGTTGGCTATCCGACGGATTGGATTACTTGGCGTACTTGGCCTTCACGTTGGCCTGGCACTTGTCCTTGGCATCGCCGGACATCGCATCGCACTTTTCCTTGTCAGCCTTGTAGGCGGCGTCCACGGTGTCCTTCTTGGCGTCGGCGCGGGCTTCGGCCACATCGGTGCTGGTGCCCGTGGCGGCGGCCTTCTCAGTCTTGGCCGGGGCCAGGTTACGTTCGTGCGTGGCCTTGGCTTCCTTCACGCACACGTCCTTGTCGTTACCCTTCTTGTCGTCGCACATTTCCTTGGCGACGTCATAGTCACGGTCGGCCTTGGTCTTCATGGCCTTGGCGTGGGCTTTCTCGGTGCCGTCGCGCTTGGCTTCGGCGTTGGCCTTGGCCACGTCACGGTCACGCTTGGCTTCGGCCTTGCAGACGTCCTTGGCGTTGGCCTTGAGGCCATCGCACTTGCTGCTGGCCGCCTTGTAGTCCGCATCCGCCTGCTTCGTGGCGGCGTCGTAGTCGGCTTTGGAGCCGGCCTGGGCGTAGGCGACGCCTGCCGGGGCGGCGAACATCATCGAACACATTGCTGCGGCAAGCCACTTTTTGGTCATCATGTCGTGCTCCTTTTCTTGGTGGATCCTTTGGACGGAACCCTGTTCTAGCCACACGCTGCATCACACTCGCTGCGTCATGGCCACGCTGTACTTGCAGGTTACGTTTCCCCACCAGATCGAAGCAGAAGACCGCTGCTGAAATGTACGTAAGACAATTCCGACACTTCACATTTTTATTCAGTGGCGATGGAATAAAGTCGGGCATGGCGGGAATAAGCGCCCATGCCGTTCGTCTTACGCTGCAAGCGGTACAAGAACTTTTCCGGACACTCGCCATGAGCCAGACCYTGACCGACGACGCCCTGCGCGAAGTCATTCCGCGCCTGCGTCGCTTCGCCCTCACGCTGACCCGGCAGGAGGCGAGCGCCGACGACCTGGTGCAGGCGTGCCTGGAGCGCGCGCTGTCGCGCGGCGCCGCCCGCCACCACGACGGCGACCTGCGCGCATGGTTGTTCACAATCCTGTACCGCCAGTTCCTCGACGGCCAGCGCCGCGCCAAGCGCTACGCCGGCGTGCTGGCGCTGTTCGGCGTGGGTGACGATGCCGACATGGCGCCCTCCACCGAGGACGTGGTGCTGGCCCGCTCCGCGCTGCAAGCCTTCAACCACCTGCCGGCCGAGCAGCGTGCGCTGCTCACGCTGATCACCGTGGAGGGCCTGACCTACCAGGAAGCCGCCGATACGCTGGGCGTGGCCATCGGCACCATCATGTCCAGGCTGTCGCGCGCCCGCAAAGCCATGCGCGACATGACCGAAGGCCAACCCGCCCGTCCCACCGTCCAGGTCCTGAAATGACCATCCACAAGACGACCCAACACTCCCTGATGCCCGCCGACGCCGAACTCCACGCCTATGTGGATGGCGAACTCGACACTGCGCGCCGCGCCCAGATCGACGCGCTGCTGCCCACGCACCCGGACCTCGCCCGCCAGATCGACGCSATCCGGGCCGCCGCCCAGCAACTGCGCGCGAGCCTGCCGGAGCCCTCCCCGGCGGACACCCCSGCGCGGCTCGACCCCTTCCRCATCCGCCGCACCCTGCGCGACCGCGCGCAGCGCCGCATGGCCGTGGCCGCCTCGCTGGTGATGGCGCTCGGCATCGGCGGCGTGGGCGGCTGGCAGACCCGCGAACTCGCCATGCGCCAGAACTATCTGCCGATGGCCGACGCCGTGCAGGCCTACCGCATGTTCGCGGCCAGCGAGGGGCCGCAGGTGGTGGATGTGAGCGCGACCGATCCGCGCGCGCTCCAGTCCTGGCTCGACCGTCACTTCGTCCAGCCCGCCCCGCTGCCCGATTTCACCCAGTACGGCTTCCGGCCCGCCGGCGGGCGGCTGATGCCGACCGAGCAGGGCACGGCGGCGATGGTCCTGTACCGCAACGACCAGGGCCAGACCATCGTCTATTACGTACGGCCGCCGGGCAACCTGCTGCGCTTCGGCAACGGCAACCGGCAGGACGGCAACCTGCTGGCGCAGTACTGGCGGCAGGGCCGCTACTCCTATGCGGTGGTCAGCCCCACCGATACGCCGGTGACGCGCACGCTTCAGCAGGCGATCGAACCGTCACGCCGCGATGCCACCTAAATAGATAGCTCGATTCCCCGCTTGACGGGGCGCGCCATGCTCAATATTCTTTTTATGAACTTGTCGTTCATATTTGAACATTTCATTGAGCAGTCGGCCGACGCGTAACGCATCGGCCACAAGACGGAGCGCCCCCATGGTTTCAGGAAAGATCGGCATCAACGGTGCCGGCATTGGCGGACTGGCCGCCGCCATYGCCCTGCGCAAGCTCGGCATGGATGTCGTGGTCTACGAGCAGGCGGCGCGGTTCGCACGTGTCGGCGCGGACATCAATCTCACGCCGAACGCGGTGCGCGCGCTGGACGGCCTGGGCGTGGGCGCCGCGCTGCGCGAAACGGCGGCCCGGCCCACGCACCGCATCAGCCGCACCTGGGACACCGGCGCGGAAACCTCCCGCCTCGCCATGTCGGACGAAGCCGAGCAGCGCTACGGYGCGCCGCAGCTCACCATGCACCGGGGCGACCTGATGGCCGCGCTGGAAGCCGCCGTGCCGGGCGCCTGCGTGCGGCTGGCGCATAAGGCCACCCACGTCGCGCCGAAGGACGGCGGGCGCGGCGCCACGCTGCGCTTCGCCAACGGCAATACCGAGGAGGTGGACGTGCTGATCGGCGCCGATGGCATCCACTCGATCGTCCGCACGGCCCTGCTGGGCGAGGAACACCCGATCTTCACCGGCGTGGTGGCCTACCGCGCCGTGGTGCCGGCGGAGAAGCTGGCCGGCGTGCCGAACCTCGGCGCCTTCACCAAGTGGTGGGGGCCCGAGCCGACCAGCCAGATCGTGACCTTCCCGCTCAATCGTGGCCGCGAGATCTTCGTGTTCGCCACCGTGGCGCAGGACAGCTGGCGCAACGAGTCCTGGACCACGCCGGGCCGGGTCGAGGACCTGCGCGCCGCCTACGCCGGCTTCCATCCCGATGCCCGCGCACTGCTCGACGCCTGCGACGACGTGCTGATCTCCGCGCTGTACGTGCGCGACCCGCTGCCGTCCTGGTCGACCGGCCATATCGCGCTGATGGGCGATGCCTGCCATCCGATGATGCCGTTCATGGCGCAGGGCGCCGGCATGGCGATCGAGGACGGCGTGGTGCTGGCGCGCTGCCTGTCCGATGCCAGCGACGACACCATCCCCGAGGCGCTGGCGCGCTACCAGGCGGCCCGCCACGACCGCACCAGCCGCATCCAGATCGGCTCGCGCGGCAACGAGTGGCTCAAGGCCGGCGGCAACGCGGACTGGGTGTACGATTACAACGCCTGGAACGTGGCGCTCGGCTGATCCTGCCTGCACCCGTTCCGTTTTTCTTTTCCACGTGCCGATGCCCAAGACCGCCGCGCCAGACGACTCCCTCGACAACCCCAATGCGTTCGATAGCGACGATGCCAGCGGCGGGTCGCAGGCGCTCGTGACCCCGGTCATGCGCGGCCTGCGGCTGCTGCGCTTCATTGCCGAAGGCGGCTCGACGGCCAATCTGAGCGAGGTGGGCCGGCGCATCGACGTGAACCGCGTGACGGTGATGCGCCTGCTGGCCACGCTGGAGCACGAGGGCATGGTCGAGCGGCTGCCGCAGGGCGGGCACACGGTGGGGTTCTCGTTCCTGAAGCTGGCGTCACGCGTGCTGGCGGCGAACGACCTCACCACCTTCGCGCGGCGCGTGCTGGCGCAGCTGAGCGGCTCACTGCAACTGTCGGCCTATCTGGCGGTACCGGACGGCGGCCACGTGCTCTACCTGCTGCGGGACATGCCCAACACCGGGCTGGTCAGCAACATCCAGGTCGGCAGCCGCGTGCCGGCGCACCTGACCACGCCGGGACGGATGCTGATTGCGCACCTGTCGCCCGAGGCGCTGCGCGAGCGGCTGGGCGATGACCCCCTGCCCACCGTGACCGGCCAGAGCCCCGCCACGCACGCCCGGCTGGCGGAGATCCTCGGCGCGGACCTGGAGCGCGGCTGCGCGTGGAGCTTCTCGGCCTTCGAGCCGGGCATCGACGCCTGCGCCGCGCCGGTGATGGATGCCACGGGCGACGTGATCGCCGCGATCAGCGTGGCCGGCCCGCAGCAGCGCTTCGAGGCGGACGGCACGCTGCGCGAACGGGTGGAAAAGGAAGTGAAAGCGGCAGCGAAGGACCTGTCGGCGCTGCTGGGGTATCGGGCGGGCAAGCGCTAAACGGCTTCGGGATACGCCGCCCCTCTCCCCCGGCCCCTCTCCCGCTAGCGGGCCACCGTCAAGCCTCCAGCTTCATCGGCATCGACCTGCGCCGGGCCTTGGTCGCCAAGTACAGCGCGTGCGCCACGGCGGGCGCCACCGGGCCGAGCGACACCTCGCCGCAGCCCTGCGGGGGCCGGTCGCTCGGCACGATCACCACGTCGAYCTTCGGCATCTCCGCCAGTTGCAGCAGCGGATAGTCGTGGAAGTTGCTCTGCTGCACCACGCCCGCCTTGAACGTGATCTCGCTCTTGAGCGTGTTGGTCAGCGCAAAGCCGATGCCGCCCTCGATATTGGCGCGGATCAGGTTCGGGTTGATCGCCCGTCCGCACTCCACCGCACAGACCACGCGCCGCACCCGGAACGCCTTGCCGCTGCGCTCCAGCTCCAGCGCCATCGCCACATAGGTCTGGAATGCCTCGCCCCGCCCCGTGTAGAGGTTGAACGTGAACCCGCGCGACACCCCGGGCGCCGGCTTGCGGTCCCAGTTCGCCGCCTTGGCCGCCGCGTCCAGCACCCGCAGCGCCAGCGGGTTGTGCGCCAGCAGCGCGCGGCGGTAGCGGTACGGGTCCATGCCGGCCGCGTCGGCCATCTCGTTGACGAAGCTCTCCAGCATGAAGATGCTCGACGTGGAGCCCACGCTGCGCATGAAGCTGACCGGAATTGGCTGCTTCACGTCGATCATGTCGACCTTCAGGTTGGGCACGCGGTAGACGCAGTCGTAGAGCGCTTCCAGCATGGTCTCGTCCCAGCCGCCGTTCTTCGCCATGCGCTCGGCCTTGATCACGCCGTAGAGCGACTGGCCGGTCAGCCGGGCATGCAGCGCGCGCGGCAGGCCCTTGTCGTCGAGCACGGCGCGGAAGCGCCCCGACACCCCGGGCCGGTAGAAGCCATGGCGGATGTCGTCCTCGCGCGAGCGGATGACCTTGACCGGCTTGCCCACCGCCGCCGAGGCCCGCGCCGCGTGCACCACGAAGTCCGGCAGGAACTTGCGCCCGAAGCTGCCGCCAAGGAAGGTGGTGTGGACGATGATCGTCTCGGGCTTGCGCTGGTAGAGCTTGCCGAGCGCGTTGCGCACGAAGTCCTGGCCCTGGATCGGCCCCCAGACCTCGATGGCGTCCTCGCGCACGTGCACGGTGGCGTTCACCGACTCCATCGTGGCGTGGACGATGTAGGGCGTGTGGTAATCGGCCTCGACGAGCTTGCCGCCGGCGGCCAGCACCGCGTCCGGGTCGCCCAGCTGCGTCGCCACCACGGCCTCGGGGGCGCCGAGCGCGGCCTGGCGCGCGGCCAGGATCTGGTCGCTGTCGAGCGACCTGGACGRGCCGGGATCGACCTCCAGCTCCAGCGCATCGGCGCCCTTCTTGGCGAGCCAGTAGCTCGTGGCGACCACGATGGCSGCGTCCGGCGCCTGCACCACGGCCTGCACGCCCGGCATGGCCTTGACGGCTTYGGCGTTGCGCAGGCCGGTGACCYTGCCCGTCACGGTGGGGGCGAACTTCAGCGCGCCGTACAGCATGCCCGGCACCTTCACGTCGATGCCGAATTCGGCGGACCCGTCGACCTTGGCCGGGGTGTCCAGCCGCTGCAGGTCCTTGCCGATCAACTGGTGCGCGGCTTCGTTCTTGAGGCGCGGCGTGGGGTTCAGCGGCAGCTTCGCCGCCTCTTCGGCCAGCTCGCCATAGCTGAACGAGCGGCCCGTGGCGCCGTGATAGACGCGACCCTTCTCCGTGTAGCACTGGCCCGGGCGCACCTGCAGGCGCTTGGCGGCGGTCATCACCAGTACCTCGCGCGCCTGSGCKCCGGCMAYGCGCAGCCGCTGGTAGAACAGCGTGGCGGACATCGACGCGCCAACGAACTGCTGCGGCTCCTCGTACGCGGCGCCGGTGCGGTAGGCGTCCCGGCCGGTSACGAAGGTCACGGCCACCTGCTGCCAGTCGGCGTCCAGTTCATCGGCCAGCACCTGCGGCATGCCGGTRTAGACGCCCTGCCCGCACTCGCACTGCGACAGCCCGAGCGTGATCTTGCCGTTCGGCTCGATCCAGATCCAGTCCGTGATCTCATGCGTGCCGTGCGGGCCGCTGTCCACGGTGCGGGAGGCCAGCGCCGGCAGCGGAATGCAAAGCGCGCCGGCCAGCGCCATGCCGCCCTTCAGGAAGCCGCGCCGCGCGGGGCTGGCGATGGGGTTACTTTGCGGCAGCATGAACGGCCTCCCGGATGCGGTGGTAGGTGGCGCAACGGCACAGGTTGCTGACCGAGGCGTCGATCTCCTTGTCGGTGGGGTGCGGATTCTGCTTGAGCAGCGCCGTCACCGCCATGACCATGCCGGACTGGCAGTAGCCGCACTGCGGCACGTCCTTGGCGATCCACGCCTGCTGCACCTTGGACGAGCGGTCCGGCGAGAGCCCTTCGATGGTGGTGACCTTGCGGCCCGCCACGCTGGAGACCGGCGTCACGCACGACCGCTGCGCGTTGCCATCCACATGCACGGTGCAGGCGCCGCATGCGCCGATGCCGCAGCCGTACTTGGTGCCGGTCAGGCCGGCGTCATCGCGAATCACCCACAGCAGCGGCGTATCGCCGTCGCCGTCGAAGCGGGTCGCTTTTCCGTTCAACACAAAATCCATGATTGCCCTCGCTCGTGCAAGAAGTCACGCTGAAATGACGGCCGCAGGCCACCCTGCACGGCGCAGGGTGCGGCCAGGTACGACTGGGTTGGAAACTCGGGGAGGGGCGTCTGAGGGACGCCCGGAGGCTATTCCGCCGTGATGTGGTACGTGCGGATCAGCGTGGCCCACGCCGCGGTGTCGTCGCGGATGCGCGCGGCCAGGGCGTCGGGGGTGCTGGCCACGGGCTCGAGGCCCTGGCGCTTCAGGTCATCGCGCACGCTCGCGGTGGCGAACAGCGTGCGCACATCGGCGGCCAGCGCATCGGCCAGCGGCTGGGGCGTGGCGGACGGCACCAGCAGGGCGTACCAGGAACTGACGTCGATGCCGGGCATGCCCTGCTCGGCCAGCGACGGCACGTCCGGCGCCGCCGGAGAGCGCTTCGACTGGGTGACGGCCAGCGCGCGCAGCGCGCCGGACTGGATGAACGGCGCCAGCGTGGGCCACGTGCCGAGCAGCACGGGCACCTGCCCGCCCACCACATCGGTCACGGCCTGGGTGGTGCCTTTGTAAGGGACATGAAGCATGGTCACGCTGGCCTTGTTGCGGAACAGCTCGCCGGCCAGATGCAGGCCGCTGCCGACGCCGGGACTGGCGTAGCCGAGCGGCGACTTCGCCTGATCCGCCTGCTTCGCCAGCGCGATCAGTTCCGGCACGGTGCGCGCCTTCACCGCCGGGTTCACGGCCAGCACGTTGGGCGAGCTGGCCAGCAGCGAGACGGGCCGGAAATCGCGCGTGACCTGATAGGACAGCGCGGGGAACAGCGTGGGGTTGATGGTCAGGTTGCCGGCCGGCACCACCAGCCAGGTGCAGCCATCGCCCGCCGCACGGCGCACCGCGTCGATGCCGATATTGCCGTTGGCGCCGGGCTTGTTGTCGACGACCATCGTGGCGGCCTTGCGGTGGGGTAGCTGCTGGAGCCCCTGCGACAGCGTGCGGGCAAGCTGGTCGGCCGGGCCGCCGGCCGGGAACGGCACCACGATCCGCACCGTGTGACAGGCCGGGGCGGCCTGTGCCATACCCGCTGCCCCCATCGCCACCATCGCCACCATCGCCACCATCGGCAGCACTGCCGCCATCCCCATCCACCGTGCTTTCCTCATGCCAGCCCCGTTCCTTCCGTGATTTCGCCATCCGCCGGGGCATCAGCCCGGCGTCATTCGTTGGCCACCCTGCCCTGCAGGGTCGGCCGGTAATCCAGCAGGCGCGACAGCTCCCCTGCCGCCTCGCGCACCTTCTCGACCATCGAATCGAGCAGCGCCGGATCGATCCGGGCTGCCGGGATGGTCGCCCCCAGCGCSGCCACCACGCGCGTGGTGCGGTCACGCACCGGCGCGGCGATGGTCGAGATGCTGGCCTCGAAGAAGCCTTCGTGCAGCACATAGCCGCGCTGGCGGTCACGCTGCACCATCTCGTACAGCTCTTCCACGGTGCGCGGCGTGCTGTCCGAGTACACCTCCAGCCGTGGCTCCGGATACAGCTCCCGCAGCGCCTCCAGCGAGAGGTCTTCCAGCAGCACGCGTCCCAGCACCGTGGCATGCGCCGGCAGGCGGGTGCCCACGTTCACCGTGCTGGTGAACGGCCGCGCCGCCACCGACTTGGCCACGTACACGATCGACCGGCCATCCCGCACCACCAGGTTGCACGGGTAGTGGATGTCGTCGCGCAGGCGGTCCAGCAACGGCCGGCCCAGTTCGGTCAGCTCCAGCGAGGCCAGGTAGTCGAAGCCCAGCCGCAGCACCGCCATGCCGAGGCGGAATTCGCGCCCGCCGTCGGTCCGTTCCACGAAGCCCATCATCTCCAGCGTGGCCAGCAGCCGGAACACCGTCGAGCGCGGCACCTTCAGCCGCCGCGCCAGTTCCGCCGCCGACAGCGTGCGGTCCTTGCTGCTGAACTCGCCCAACAGCCTGAGCCCGCGTTCGAGCCCCGGCACGATGTACTTATCTTGTGTGTCCTGTACTTCCTGCTGCGTTTCCTGCTGCGTTTCCTCTCTGGGAAGGTCCTGGTTCATGGTCTCTCTCTGCGTAGCGTTCGGTCCTGCCGCCGGCTTTTCGCACTTCAGCCGGCTGGCAACGGATCCGTATAACATGCGGCGTCGCGCACAGCACGAGCCCCCGCACGTCTCCACTCCGAACCCTAGCAGATATGTTTTATCTAWRAAACCCGGATTCACATCAGGAACGAATTCAGATTAGGGCGACTTTGTTGATGACTCAACTTAAGTTAATCCCGGATTGACATAGCCCCTTGTGATCTGTCGTGTTTTGCTGCGTGGCACAAAGTTGCGGGCCCCGCCAGCTGTGAGACAATCGCCGCCGGTTTCCGGCCGTCTTGCGGCATCCCGCGACATTCCGCGGCATCCTTTCCCGCCTTCCACTTCGCCATGTCCAGCCCCACCTCCGCACACGAACAAGCCACTCCGGCCGCAGATCCCTGGTCTCAACTCGACGAGGCGGGCACAGGACTGACCGTCAACGACTTCCTGACGACGATGTTGAGCCAGCTAGTGACGGCGCTGCGCAGCAGCGTGACCGAGCCGTACGCCACGCAGTTCGAACTGACCGTGCCGGAATGGCGCATGCTGGCGCTGCTGGCGCATGGCAAGGAGCTGTCCTTCGCGGAGATGGTCAAGCAGTCCACCTCGGACAAGGCGCTGGTCAGCCGCACCCTGCGGCTGCTGGAGGACCGGGGGCTCGTCACACTGGAGTCGGAAGGCAGCACGCCGCGCCGGCGCCTGATCTGCCGCATCACGCCCGCTGGCGAGGCGCTCCATGCGCAGGTGATTCCGCTGGCGCAGCGCGGGCAGGCATCGGTGATCCGCCTGCTGACGCCCGAGGAGCGCCACGGCCTGTACACGGGCCTGCGCAAGCTGCACGGCATCTGCACCGGCGCCGGCCGCGACTGACCCCCTTCAGCGTTGCCGAGGCTAGGCCTCCAGCGCCTCCAGCACCTGACCCTTGGTCTCGATGCCGAGGAAGAACACCGTCACGGCGGCCACTAGCGGCACCACAGCCAGCCCGTAGAACGCCAGGCTCAGGTTGCCGCTGCCGATGGTGCTGGCGATCAGCCCCGGGGCGAAGATCGCCGAGATCTTGAGCCACGCGCCGCCCAGCCCGCAGCCCATGGCGCGGATGCTGGTGGGGTACAGCTCCGGCGTGTAGACATAGGCCGTGATGAAGCCGCAGGCCAGGAAGCCCATCGCCAGCGCGCAGAACGTGGCCACCACGTAGACCGTGGAGGCGTGGAACACGCCCGCCAGCACCAGCGACACCGCGCACAGCACGAAGGACACRTTGATCACCGGCTTGCGGCCCACCTTGTCCACCACCATCGCGCAGATCAGCGACCCGACCACGCCCAGCACCGAGGCGCCCGCCGCGAGGTTCAGCGCCAGTTGCAGCGGCGCGTGGTAGACGGTCTTGTAGACCGTGGGCAGCCACGTCGACAGCCCGTACTGGATGAAACCGCAGGTCGCCCACAGCATCCACACAGCCAGCGTGCGGCCGATATAGACGCGGCCGACGAGGTCGCGCACGCGGCGGCGCGGGTGGCGGGCCGCCATGGCGTCGAASGCCGAGGTATCGCCCACTGGTGGTAGCGGCTGCTTGGCGCGGGCCTCGAAGGCGCTCAGCGCCGCGTCGGCCTCGCCCAGCCGGCCCTTCTCCGCCAGCCAGCGCGGCGACTCGGGAATCAGCTTGCGCAGCACGAAGAACAGCACGATCGGCACCCCGCCCAGGAAGTACATCACCTCCCAGCCGTAGCGCGGCACCAGGAAGGCGCCCATCGCGTTGGACACCATCAGCCCGATCGGGAACACCACCTCGTACAGCAGCACGAAGCGGCCCCGGCCATGCGCGCGGGTGACCTCGTTGATATAGGTGGCCGCCACCGGCAGTTCGCCGCCCAGCCCCAGCCCCTGGATGATGCGCAGCAGCGCGAAAATCTCGAACGACGGCGCGAAGCCGCAGGCAATGCTCATCAGGCCGATGATGCCCGCGCTCCAGCCCACCGAACGCAGCCGGCCAAAGCGCTCGGCCAGCGCCGGGAACAGCAGCGCGCCGACCAGCTGGCCCACCGAGGGCGCCGCGATCAGGAAGCCGATCTGGCCCGGCGTGAGCGACCAGTTGGCGATCAGCAGCGGCAGCGTGGCCGCGATGGCGATCACGTCGAAGCCGTCGAAGAARGTGGCGAGGCCGATCAGCAGCCGGGCGCGGATATGCATCGCGTTGCCGGGCATCCGCTCGATACGGGCGATGATCTGGCCGCGCGTAACGGCGCGGGGGTTGGCCTGGGGGTGTGCGGGGGCCGTGGCGCTGGCTGATGCCGCGCCGTCTACGCTATCGATATACATCGGTGGGGGTTTCCTCGGCGGCTCAGAGATCCAGCACGAGCCGCTGGCCCTTGCATCCGGATACGCACACCATCATGGTGTTGTTGGCGGCGCGCTCGCTGTTGCTGAGCACGCTGTCGCGGTGGTCWGGGCAGCCGTCGAGCACGGCGGTCTCGCACGAGCCGCACACGCCCTCCCGGCAGCTGTACTCCATTGCCACGCCGGCTTCCAGCAGGGCATCGAGCAGCGACTTGCCGGACGGCACGCGCACGTTGGCRCCCGTGCGTTGCAGCGTGACGCTGTACTCGCCCTCCTGCACCGCCTCGGTGGCCGGGTCGGCGGCAAAGCGCTCGATGTGGACGTTGGCGTAGCCGTGGGCCGCGCAGGCCGCCTCGAAGGCGTTGAGCATCGGGCCGGGGCCGCAGCAGTAGAAGTGCGTGCCGGCCTCCTGCCCGGCCAGCATCGCCTGGAGGTCCGGCGGCGCGCCCTGCTCGTCATCGAAATGGAAGCGCACGGCGTCGCCATAGGCCGACAGGGTGTCGACGAAGGCCGCCTCCTCCCGCGAACGGGCGCAGTACACCAGCGTGAACGCCCGGCCAAGCTCGGCCAGCCGGCGCGCCATGCAGACGATGGGCGTGACGCCAATGCCGCCGGCCACCAGCACCGTGTGCGCGGCGTCCTCGTCCAGCGCGAAGTGGTTGCGCGGCGTCGCCACGGTGAGCGTGCTGCCCACGCGCAGCTGCTCGTGCACGAAGCGCGAGCCGCCCCGGCTGTTGCGGTCCTGCAGCACGCCCACGGTGTAGCGGTCGCGCGCCTCGGGCGCACCGCACAGCGAATAGCTGCGCACCAGGCCGTTGGCCAGGTGGAGGTCGATATGCGCGCCCGGGCTGAAYTCGGGCAAGGTGGCGCCGCTGGGGTCGCGCAGCTCGATGCTGACCACACCGCGCGCCTCGAACCGCATGGCCTGCACGCGCATCGTCAGGGATTGACTGGCACTCATGACTGCTTCCTTCTCAATGCTTGCCTCGCCAGAGGCAACAGCRACTTCAACACCGATTCAACGCTTTTCCGTGAGGAACTTGCCCTGCGGGCCGCCGGCGTTCTTCTGCCGGCGCGTATTGCCGTCGATGCCACCCTCGATGGCCCATTCGGCGAACACGGTCGGGCCCGGCTCGAACGCGCGCGGCTCCCAGTGGGCGTCGAGCTGGTCCTCGTCGGCGTAGTACTCGATCAGGCCGCCGGCCGGATTCTTGAAGTACCAGAAGTAGGCGGACGAGATCGGGTGGCGGCCCGGGCCGAGCTGGGTGTCCCAGCCCGTGCGGGACATGTGCATGCCGCCGCCGAAGACCTCGTGGATGTCCCGCACCGTGAAGGCGACGTGGTTCAGGCCGCGCTTGGGCTGCGGCAGCTGCAGCAGGAACAGGTCGTGGTGGCCGCCCTCGGCCGCGCAGCGCAGGAAGGCGCCGCGCTCCGGATAGTTGTCCGACTGCACGAAGCCGAACTTCTCCACATAGAAGCGCTCGGTGGCCTTCACGTCCGTGACGAAGAACACCACGTGGCCCACCTCGATCGGCGCGGCGCGCTCGTAGACCGGGCTGCGCTGGTTCAGGCGCGGCTTTTCGTTCCACGTGTTCATCACCGCGCATTCCACCTCCACCTCGCGCTTGCGCGAGACCTGGAAGCGCACGGCCAGCCCGTTCGGGTCGGTGCAGCCCACGCGCGCGCCGTCCTGCTGGCGCACGAAGGTCGGCTCGGCGCCGATGGCGTCGGCAATCGCCTCCAGCGACGCCTGGTCCGCCACGCCCCACACCACCTCGCGCAGCGTGGGGCCGTCCTCGATGGCCGGCGCCAGCGCCGGATCGGCGATCTTGCGCACCAGCACGCGGCAGCCGTTCAGCGTTTCGAAGTCCAGCGCCTCGGCGTCGTCGCGCTTGACCGTGAGGCCCCAGTCGCTGAAGAAGCCTCGGCACGCGTCGAAGTCGTCGGCGCCGTAGGTGATTTCGTCGATTCCCAATACCTTCATCTTGCTTCTCCGTCCTGCCGGTTGATACCCGGGCTCAGTTGGCCCACGGCAGCGGTTGTTCGTTCAGGCCCCAGTACACGGCCTTCTGTTCCATGTATTGCAGGATGCCCAGTCGTCCCTTCTCGCGGCCCAGGCCGCTGTCCCGCCAGCCGCCGAACGGCGTCGAGATCGAGAACTGCTTGTAGGTGTTGATCCACACGTTCCCGGCTTGCACGGATCGTGCCACCCGCCAGGCGCGCTTGTAGTCGCGCGTCCAGATGCCGGCGGCCAGGGCGTAGATGCTGTCGTTGGCCTGGGCGATCAGGTCGTCCTCGTCGTCGAACGGCATCGCCACCAGCACCGGCCCGAAGATCTCCTCCTGGCAGATGCGCGCGTGGTTATCGAGCCCTTCGATGATGGTCGGCATGTAGAAGTAGCCGTTGGCCAGCCCCGCCACGTCCGGGCGCATGCCGCCCGTGCGCAGCTGGCCGCCGTCTTCCACGCCCATCGCCACGTAGGACTCGATACTGTCGCGGTGCCGGTCGGTGATCAGCGGGCCCATCTGGGTGCGTTCGTCGGCCGGATCGCCCACGCGCAGCCTGGCGGCGGCGGCGGCCAGACGGTCCATGAACGGCTCGTACTGCGCGCGTGCCACGAACAGGCGCGAGCCGGCGATGCACGATTCGCCCGACGAACTGAAGATGCCGTACAGCACGCCGTTCACCGCGTGGTCCAGGTCGGCGTCGTCGAAAATCATGGTCGGSGACTTGCCGCCCAGTTCCAGCGACACCGGCATCATCTTGTCCGCGGCGATGTGGGCGATGTGCTTGCCSGTGGTGGTGCCGCCCGTGAACGACACGCGGCGCACCAGCGGATGCTTGGTGATGGCGTCRCCGATCACCGAGCCCTTGCCCGGCAGCACGCTGATCAGGCCCCGGGGCACGCCAGCTTCCTCGCAGATCGCGGCCAGTTCCAGCGCCATCAGCGGCGTTACCTCGGCCGGCTTGACCACCACGGCGTTGCCGGCGGCCAGCGCGGGCGCCATCTTCTGTGCCTCGCTGGCAATCGGCGAATTCCACGGCGTGATGGCGGCCACCACGCCCATCGGCTCGTAGACGCTCATGGTCAGGCAGTCSCCCCGCTGCGGCGTGATGGATTCCTCCATGGTTTCGCAGGCGGCGGCGAAGAACTGGAACGTGCCGGCGGCGCTGGCGACGAGCGCACGCGTCTCGCTGATCGGCTTGCCATTGTCCAGGCGCTGGCGCTGGGCCAGCGGCTCGGCGCGCGCGCGGATCATCTCGGCCACGCGGTACAGCACGGCGGCGCGCTCATGCGGCTTGCGCTGCGCCCAGCCGCTGGTCAGGAAGGCGCGATGGGCGCCCTGCACGGCTTCTTCCACATCGGCCAGGCTGGCCGCGTTCAGTTCGGCCACGACTTCGCCGGTGGCGGGGTAGCGCGTGGCGTAGCGGTCGCCCGAACCCAGGCGCCAGGCGCCGGCGATGCAGATCGGGAGGACTTGTTGTGTGCTCATGTCAGATTCACTTCAGATCGACACCGCGTGGGCGCGGTTGCCGAGGGCGCGCACCACGCTGAACACGGTCAGCGCGGACGTCTTGGGATTGGCCGCGAGCGGCTTGCCGCGCATGGTCAGCTCGAAGCCGCCAAACGCGCCGCGTGCTTCCACGTGGTGGACGTTCTCCTCCGCGTGCGGGTCGGCCAGCAGCTTGACCGACGTGCGGTCCAGGCCGAGCCCGGCCAGCGAGACCGTGGCGGCCACGTTGGCGTTCTTCGGATAGAGCCGCGCGGCGTCGCGCGCGGTGCCTTCGAAGATCACCGTGGCTTCGGTCAGGGCGTCGAGGTCGAACAGGTCGGCCGCCGGCGTKCCGGCCCAGGCGCGGGCCGGCTTGCGGCCGGTGTAGATGACTTCGTCCAGACCGCCCACGCGGGCGGCAGCCAGCGCGTCGATGGCGCCGATGGCGCCCGACAGGAGCTGCACCTGCGTGTTGCCACGGCGGGCTGCCGCCTCCAGGCGCTCGGCCATGCCCGGCTCGGACAGCGCGCCGACTGACACCACCATGCACGGAATGCCACGCTCCAGCGCCGGCACGATATGCTCCTCCAGCGCGCGATGGCCCGCRCACTCCACGAGCAGGTCCGGGCGACGGTCGCCATCGGCCAGCCCGGTGGCCACGCGCACATTGGGCGCCAGCGCCGACAGCGCGCCGCGTGCCGCGTCCATCGTGCCCGCCGGCACGATCACGACGTCGAACACGACATCCGGRTCCGACTTCAGCAGTTCCAGCACGCCGCGGCCAATCGCCCCGCAACCCACCATGGACACATGCAGCATGGACGTTCTCCTGGTTGGCTTAAGCCGCCGCCGCAGCGGCTGCTGCCGCCGGGGTCGATACGGGGCTGGAAGTCGGGCTTGCAATCGGCTGCTGCTTGTTGACCGGCGGGCCGGCGAACACGGTCTTGAAGCTGCCGATGGACAGCATGTCGATTTCCAGCAGGAACGGGCCCGGCTCGACCGTGGCCTCTTCCAGCGCCGCGCCGATGTCGGCGAGGTTGCTCACACGGCGGTGACGCAGCGCGAGCGACTTCGAGAGCTGGGCGTAGTCCGGCGTGTGCAGGTCCACGTAGTGGCGGCGACCGCCGTACTGCGCGTCCTGGATGTTCTTGATCACGCCGTAGCCCTTGTCGTTCATCAGCACGATGACCATGTCGGCACGCTCCTGCACCGCCGTGGCGAGTTCGCCCAGGTTCAGGATGAACCCGCCATCCCCGGCCAGCGTGAAGGTCTTCTTGCCCGAAGCCGTGGCCGCCGCGCCGATGGCGGCGCCGATGCCCATGGCCAGGCCCTGGCCGATACCGCCGCCGAGCGCGTGCACGCCGGCGCGGGAATCGAAAATCTGCAGGTGACGGTTGCCCCAGGTGCTGTTGGACACCGTGACGTCGCGCACCCAGTTGAAGTTGCGGCCCACCGCCTGCTGGAGCGCCTGCACCAGCGCGCTGTACGGGCCGAGGCCGTCCACCAGCGCGCCCACGGCCACGTCGTGGGCACGGCGCAGGTCGGCGGCGAAACTGGCGTCCACTTTCAGGCGGCCTTCAAGCCGATCGGCGAGGCCATCCAGCGCCAGSGCGGCGTCGCCGCTGACGAAGTGGTCGCTCTGGTAGCAGCGACCTTCCGAGGCCGGATCGGCGTCGATACGCAGCAGCGGGCGCGGCAGCTTCAGCTCGTACTTCAGGGTTTCATTGCCGCGCAGGCGCGAGCCGACCACCAGCATCGCATCGCACGTCTGGTAGAAGGTTTCGATGGGCTTGTGGAGGTTGTAGGCGCCCAGCGAGCGCGGATCGTCCTCCGCCACGATGCCGCGACCCTGCGTGGAGGTGACCACGCCAAACCCCATGTCCAGCAGGCGCTTGACCTGCTGGCTGGCGTGGCGCGCGCCGCCGCCGAGCCACAGCATCGGCCGGCGGGCCTTGGCGAGTTGGTCGGCCAGCGCGTCGAGCGCATGGGCCGAGGGCTGGTGCTGCGGCACCGGCAGCGGTTGCAGGTCGGCCGGCATCGGGATCAGCGCGGCCTGGATGTCGATGGGGATTTCCACGCTGACCGGGCCGGTCGGCGCCGTCAGCGCGGTCTGCACGGCCAGCTTGATGGTCGAGAGCGCGGTGTCGGCGCTGCGGATGCGGAAGGCGGCCTTCGACACGGCCTTCAGCATGGTGAGCTGGTCCGGGGCCTCGTGGATATAGGCGAGGCTCTGGTCCAGGTACGGCGTTTCGATCTGGCCGGTGATGTGGAGCATCGGCGTGCCGGCCGTCAGGGCCTCGACCATCGCGCCGGCGGCATTGCCCGCCGCCGTGCCCGTGCTGGTCAGGCACACGCCCAGGCCACCCGTGGTGCGGGCGTAGGCATCGGCCATATTGGTGCCGCCCGCTTCGCCGCGCGCCGGCACGAAGCGGATCTTGCCGCGCTCGCCCATCGCGTCGAGGATGGGCATGTTGTGGATCGAAATCACGCCGAAGGCAGCCTTGACGCCGCACTGTTCGAGGAAGGCCGCGATGGCGCAGCCCACGGTGACTTGTTGTTGTTCGTTACGCATGACGGGAGAGTCCTCCGGAAATATCGATGTGGCTGCCCGTGGTGTACGAAGACAACGGCGAGGCAAGGAACAGGATGGCGCGCGCGGCTTCCTGCGGCAGGCCGAGACGGCCCAGTTGGATGTTCTTCTGGCGGGCCAGACGCGCGGTCCACGCGGTCCAGTCCAGGTGGCGGTCTTCCTCCGGGCGCGCGTCGAAGCGGCGGCGCCACTGGCCGGACTCGACGAGCCCGATCAGGATGCCGTTCACGCGCACGCCGCGCGGCGCGAATTCGGTGGCCAGCGAGCGCACGAGGTTGTGCACACCGGCGCGCGCCGCCGAGGTGGCGACCATATGCGGCTCCGGCTGGGTGGCGAGCAGCGAGTTCACGCAGACCACGGCGCCCTGCCCCGACTGCTCGAGTTGCGGCAGGAAGGCRCGGGTCGGGTGGATCACGGAGAAGAACTTCAGTTGCAGCTCCTCCATCCAGGCGGCGTCCTCGGTGCTGGCGAAGGTCGACACGCGGCCCTGGCCGGCGTTGTTGACCAGCATGTCCACCGGGCCGAGTTCGCGCGCCACGTCGGCGGCGAAGGCGTTGACCTGCGCAGCCTGCAGCACGTCGCACTGGGCCGCGTAGAGGCGGCAGCCGGTGAAACGCGCGCGCAGCGAGGCCTCGGCCTGGCGCAGGCGCCGTTCGTCACGGCCGCACATGGCCACGGCGGCGCCGGCTTCCAGCAACAGTTCGACGGTCGCCAGCCCGATGCCGGAGGACCCGCCGGTCACGACGGCCACTTTGCCGTCGAGTTGAATCATGGACATCGTCCTCACTCCCCTCTTTTGCTCATTCCCGATGTAAAGACACGACCTTGCCGTGCCCGTTGGCGCGATGCGGCCGGTAGTCCAGCAGCCGCGACAGCTCGCGCGCGGACGCCCTCACCCGTTCCACCATCAGCCCGAGCTGCTCCGGGTCGATGCGCGACGCCGGGATCGTGGCGCCCAGCGCGGCGGTGACCTTGCCGGTGCGGTCGCGCACCGGCGCGGCGATGGTGGAGATGCTGGCTTCGAAGAAGCCTTCGTGCAGCACGTAGCCGCGCGAGCGGTCTTGCTGCACCATCTCGAACAGCGCGTCCACGGTGCGTGGCGTGCTGTCCGAGTAGATCTGCAACTGCGGCTCCGGATAGATCTCGCGTAGCTGCGCCAGCGAGAGGTCTTCCAGCAGCACGCGCCCCAGCACGGTCGCATGCACCGGCAGGCGCGTGCCCACGTTGACATTGCTGGCGAACGGGCGCGACGCCGCCGACTTGGCGACGTAGACCACCGAGCGGCCATCGCGCACCACGAGGTTGCACGGGTACTCGATTTCATCGCGCAGCTTGTTCAGCAGCGGCGCGCCCAGTTCGGTCAGCTCCAGCGAGGCCAGGTAGTCGAAGCCGAGCCGGAGCACGGCCAGGCCCAGCCGGTATTCGCGGCCGCCGTCGGCACGCTCCACGTAGCCCGTGGCTTCCAGCGTCGCCAGCAGGCGGAACACCGTGGAGCGGGGCACGTCGAGCCGGCGCGCGAGGTCGGCCGCCGACAGCACGCGGTCACGCGCGCTGAACTCGGCCAGCAGGCGCAGGCCACGCTCCAGGCCGGGCACGATGTACCGGTCCTGGATCTCGGCGGGCAGTGGTTGGGTGCTCATGGCGGATGGCTGGATGGATCGACGATCGGCGCGGTTCAGCGCTTGACCTGGGTGAGCGGATGCTCGGGCGGGTACGTCGGCGTGATCGGCTTCTTGGCGCCGAGCATCACGCACATCAGCGCGTCTTCGTCGCCGATGTTGATTTCCTCGCGGTACACGCCCGGCGGCACCGACACGAGGTCGCGGTCGGTCAGGATGGTCTCGAAGCGCTCGCCGTCCTTCTCCAGGACCAGCTTGATCTTGCCGCGCAGGATGAAGAAGACCTCTTCCACATCGGTGTGCAGGTGCGACGGGCCTTCGTGGCCGGCCGGGATGATCATCGTGGAGAACGTGAAATGCTCCGACGGCACCGTGTTGGTGTCCGCGGCCACGCCGGTGCCGCCCGTACCGAGGTAGCGCATCTGGGCGCGGCGGTACTTCGGGTCGTAGTCGGCCTGGAACTTCAGGGCATCCCAGTCGTACCGGCGGGTGGAGAAGCGCGCCACGCGGCTTTCCATCCACTGGTCGAACGAGGCGTCGGCAGGTTGCTCCCAGCTACGCTTGATGTTTTCCTGTTGGGACATATCGCTCATTGGATCGGGTTCCTTGGTTTCAGTGCATGACAAAGCCGCCGTTCACGGCCAGGGTCTGGCCGGTGACGAAGCGGGAGAGGTCGGACAGCGCGAACAGCACGGCGCCGCAGACATCGTCGGGGACTTGCTCGCGCTGGAGCGCGCGCTGGTTGCGGTACAGGTCGTGGCGGTGCTGCGGCACGTATTCGGTGGCTTCCACCAGCGTGAGGCCCGGCGCCACGGCGTTGACCGTGACCTGCGCATCGCCCAGTTCACGGGCCAGCGAGCGGGTCATGCCGATGATGGCGCTCTTGCTGGCCACGTAGGCCAGCAGGTTGGGCGCGCCCCACAGCGGGGTGTCCGAGGCCAGGTTGACCACGGCGCCCCGGCCGCTGGCGCGCAGCGCGGGCGTGCAGGCGGCGGTCATCAGCCAGGTGCCGCGCACGTTCACGCTCATCACGCGGTCCCAGGTGGCCACGTCCAGCGCGGTCAGGTCCCGGCCGCCGGAATCGGTGACCGCGCCGTTGTTGACCAGGCCGTCGAGGCCGCCGAGGGCCTCTGCGGCGGCGGCGGCGCAGGCCTGCACCGAGGCCGGGTCGTTCAGGTCCAGCGTCAGCGGCACCACGTTGAAGCCGCTCGCCTGCAAGGCGGCGGCCGATTCCTGCACGCGGTCCGCGAGGATGTCGGCCATCGCCACGGCGCCGCCGGCTTCGGCAATCGCGGTGGCGAAGGCCAGCCCGAGGCCGCGCGCGGCGCCGGTGACCAGCACCTTGCGCCCTGCCAGCAGGTTGGCGGTTGCGGCGTCACGCATGGCTGGGGACTCCGCCTGCCGGTTGCAGCATCGCCACCGGTTCGTTGGCCACTTCGGCATCGGCGCGGCGCTTCAGCAGGCGGCGCACGCGGGTGATGCCGGCGTCGTGCTGGTACAGCATCTCGTGGTCGCGCGCGTTCGGCGCCATCGACTCCAGCACCACGCGGTCTTGCTCGAGGACGTCCCAGTGCAGCCCTTCCAGGCGGTTGCGATACAGGAAGCGCCACACGTCGCGCTCCCAGCCCTGCACGTGGCGGGTGCGCCAGAAGAACACCAGGCAGTGATCCTCGTCCACCGGCGTGGCCATGCCGACGATGCCGAACGGGCCGCCGGGGCCSACCTTGTCGCGGTAGGGGATGGACAGGCGCAGCCACAGCGTGCCGGTCTCGCCGAATTCCACCCAGTCGAAGTTCACGCCGCGCTGGCCGGTCTTCTCGAAGATCAGGCCGCTCTCGGTCTCGCGGATCTGCATGACGGCCGACTTCTCGCCGCTGGCCATCGAGTGCGAGACGGCGTGCAGGTAGGCGCCGTGCATCGGGTCCATGACGTTGTCGATCGCGTAGCGGTAGTTGCAGTCCCAGTGGGCCACGCAGAGGAAGTTGGTGTGKTCGTCGCTGACCAGTTCCTCGGGCAGGCGCAGGGCATCGGCTTCGGCCGGGGCGCTGTCGCCGAACCACAGGAAGATCGCGCCGGCCTGCTCCTGCACCGGGTAGCTGCGCACGCAGGTGCGGCCTTCCAGCGGGCAGCTCTCCACGGCCGGCACGCTCTTGACCTGGCCGTCGCCGCCCACTTCCACGCCGTGGTACCAGCAGGCCACGCGGTCGCCGAGGTTCCAGCCCATCGACAGACGCGCGCCACGGTGCGGGCAGCGGTCTTCCAACGCGTGCAGCGCGCCGGCGTTGTCACGCCACACGACGATGTTCTGGCCCAGGCGGGTGATGCCGATGGGCGCGTGGGTGACCTGCCACGACGCCGCCACCGGATACCAGTAGTTGCGCAGGCCGCTGTTCAGACGCGCCTCGGCACGTGCTTGCTTGTTCGATTCCATGTCTTGTCTCGCTGGGGTTCCGGCGTCAGGCGCCCAGGCGGCGCATTTCGGCGAGGAAGGCTTCCTCGGTCCACGGCTGGCCATCGGCGGCCAGGAAATTCGTGCGGTTGAGCGCGCGGACGATGTCGCCGGGGTTCTTGGCGCCGCCCTCGAAGGCCGCCTCCAGCGCATCGGCTAGCGCGTTCTCGTACGCGGTGGGGGCCGCCGCACGGGTCTGCCAGACGATGTTGGCCACCTTGCCCGGCTGCTCGATATGGCCCTTGCCCGCTACGTTGTTCGGCGCGGGGCGCTCCCACGGCACCAGGTTCGGGTTGTACGAGAGGCTTTCCATTGCGCTTTGCTCCATGGCTGGCTTTGTTGGGGACGGCGGGTTCAACCGCGCTCGCGTTCTCAGGCTCGCTTTGTTTTACCTGTGAAACACGAGTTTAAATATTGAACACAGGTACGACTATAGACAACGACGCTTCAAAAATTGACTGGGGTTAACCCCGTGAAGCGCCGGTTCGTGGCGGAGAAGTGCTGAAACCCTCGCCTTAATCGTGCAGCGTGGCGCGAATCCGTTGGGCGACGGCCCGGGGCTGCTCGATGTAGCAGGCGTGGCCGGCGTCGGCGATCAGGTGGAACGGGAACTGGCATCGCCCGGCCAGCGCGGACGAGGCGGCGGGCGTGGTCACCACGTCCTGCGCGCCGCAGCCGACATCCACGGGGCGGGAGGCATCGGCAAGGTATTCATCGATGTCATCGCCACAGAGCAATGCGACCGCCTGGCGATAGCCGTCCGGATGCAGGCGGCGCATATTCCAGCGCACCCAGGCTTGGGCATCGGGCGTGGCAGCCGGGCTGAGCAGGCGGGTGGGGCCGCGCTGGGCGAGACCATCGACGCCGAGGGTGTCGAGCGCTTCGAGGCGCTGGGCCGAGACCTCGCGCGACTTGGCCTCATTACCCGGCGCGCCATAGCCGAGTGCGGGACTCAATAGAAGGAAGCTGGCCGGTTGCATGTCCGGCGCGGCCTGGGCGGCGTAGCCGGCGGCCATCAGCGCGCCGAGCGAATGGCCGACGATCAGGTCCGGGCGGACCTGGAGAGCGGCCAGCAGTTGCTCGAGCCGCGCGGCGTAGTCGCGGGCCGTGGGGGCGGGCATCGGCAATGGGGTGGAATCGCCGTAACCTGGCGCATCCCAGGCAATCACCCGCGCGCCGGCGGCGAGCAGGCTCGCGCAGGGCAGCCAGGATGCCGCGCCGGAGCTGATGCCGTGCAGCAACACGATCACCGGACCATGCGCGCCACCGACGCGGCAGGACACGCGTGTGCCTTGCGCATCGACCATCACGGTACGCGCGGCGAAATGGTTGTCCAACGCCGCCAGCAGGTCGGCGCCCGGTTCAAGTGCTCGATGGGGCGCGTTTTGTTCCATATGTGAAACCTGTATTTATAAATAAAACTCCTCGACTATAGGCCGGGTTCCGGGAGGGGTGGGATCAGGGTAAACAAGTAGAAAAAATCCACGTCTGAAGCGCCGCCGCCACGCGCAGTCCGGACGGCCTCGGCATGCCCCGCAACGGGGCATCGTCAGATTTCACCCGAAAGCGGCTTGCTGCCTCGGTTTGCCGAGCGAGGACTGACTTCGCCCGCCCGGCCACTTTCGCAAAGGCGGTGCGCTGCCCTGGAAGCCGCGCACCACAACGATTCCAGGCCTTTGTGGTATCCGCGCCATGCCACGGCGTCGCCATGTCGCCTCACTAGGGTTCCCCCTGATCTACGCCGCAGGCTCTCCTGTCTATATTTCGCTGAACGTTTCCTATGTAGTTCATTGTTTTACTAATGAAACGCAAAGACGGATCGGTCCCCCAACATGCCCCGGCCGGACGGAAACGCAGACGAGCCCACGAAAACTAGAGAAGGAAACGGTAGATGAAGATCGGAAAGTACGCGGCAGGCCTGCTGGCCGCAGCGCCCCTGCTGGCCTCGGCGCAATCGTCCGTCACACTGTATGGCGTGGTGGACACCGGCGTCGAGTTCGTCAACAACGTCGGCGCGGCCGGCAACAGCGTGGCCCGCATGAATACGCTGACCGGCACCGTGCCGTCCCGCTGGGGCCTGCGCGGCACCGAGGATCTCGGCGGCGGCCTGAAGAGCGTCTTCGTGCTGGAGTCCGGCTTCGCGCCGGATTCCGGCACCGCCAACCAGGGCGGGCGCCTGTTCGGGCGCCAGGCGCTGGTCGGCCTGAGCGGCAAGTGGGGCCAGGTCTCGTTCGGCCGCCAGTACACCATGCTGTTCTGGGCCGTGCTCGATCCGGACATCCTCGGGCCGAACGCGTTCGGCTCCGGTTCGCTGGACAGCTACATCCCGAACACCCGCGCCGACAACGCCATCGCGTACAAGGGCACCTTCGGCGGCCTGACCGTGGGCGGCACGTACAGCTTCGGCCGCGACGTSGCCAACGCCGGTCCGAGCCCGGCCGGCACGAACTGCGCCGGCGAGAATCCGGCCGACAAGTCGCAGTGCCGCGAGTGGTCCGCCATGATCGGCTGGGACCAGAAGACCTGGGGCATTACCGCCGCGTATGACTCGCAGCGCGGTGGCCCGGGCGCCTTCGCCGGCCTGACCAGCAGCAGCCTCCGTGACGACCGCGCCTCGCTGGCTGGCTACGTGTTGCTCGATCGCACCAAGATCGGCGCCGGCGTGATCCGCCGCGAGAACCAGGGCAGCGCCACGCCGATCTCGGCGCTGTACTACATCGGCGCCGCATACGACATCACGCCCGCGTTCACGCTGGCCGGCCAGGTCTACTATCTGAACTACAACAGCAGTGATAACAAGTCGATGCTGTACGCCATCCGCGGCATGTACAACTTCAGCAAGCGCACGGCCGTGTATGCGACCGCCGGCTTTATCAACAACGACGGCAACCTGACGTTGTCCGTCAGCGGCGCGCAGGCCGGCGCCAACACGAAGCCGGGCGGCCAGCAGTTTGGCGCCATGCTCGGCATCAAGCACATCTTCTAAGAACGGCGGACGCACGCGGCGCCGGGCAGCGTGTCCTCTGCCTTGCGCGCCGCTCGCCACAAGCCCGATGGGAAATCCGGCACAGCACCGTTTCCCCGACTCCTTCGCGCCGCCATGCCCCCGCATCGGGCGCGAACCCTGACAAGAGGTGTTTCGACCATGAAGACTGTCCGCCGCAACGTTCTCGCCGCCATGGGTGCGGCCTTCGGCGCCGCTGCCCTGCTCGCCGCCCTGCCCGCGATGGCCCAGGGCGGCTACCCCAACAAGCCGATCACCATCGTGGTGGCCTACCCCGCCGGCGGCGACGTGGACGTGCTCGCCCGCCTGATGGCCGACAAGCTCGGCGCGCGGCTGAAGCAATCGGTAGTGGTGGAGAACCGCACCGGCGCCGCCGGCACCATCGGCAGCGCCTACGTGGCGCGCGCCGCCGCCGACGGCTACACGCTGCTGATGGCGCCCAACACGTTGTCGATCGCCCCGCTGGTGTTGAAGTCCGGCACCGGCGCCACCTACGACGTGCAGAACGACTTCACGCCGATTGCGCAGCTCGGCACGCAATCGCTGTTCGTGGTGGTGGCCAAGACCACCGGCATCACCAAGATGAGCGACCTCGTGGCGCGCGCCAAGGCCGGCAAGCTGGAGACGTACGCCACGCCGGGCAATGGCTCGCCGATGCACATCATGGGCGAGATGTTCAACAAGTCGGCCAGCGTGAAGATCGCGCAGGTGCCGTACCGGGGCACGGCGCCGGCCATCGTCGACGTGCTGGGCGGGCAGGTGCCGATGACCTACGTGACCTACGGCGCCGTGGCGCAGTACGTCGGCAATGGCAGCCTGGTGCCGCTGGCCGTGGCCGACACCAAGCGCTCCCCCTTCGCGCCGAACGTGCCGACGCTGGGCGAGCTGGGCTACAAGGACGTGGAGATTGGCGCGTGGCAGGCGATGCTCGGCCCGAAGAATCTGCCGCCGGAAATCGTCCGCACGCTGAACGGCCATGTGAACGAGATCCTCAAGCAGCCCGACGTCATCGCCAGGATGGCGACCATCGCCGTCACACCAGTCGGCGGCGAGCCCGCCGTGCTCCAGAAGCTGATTGCGGCGGACACCGCGCGCTACACCAAACTCGTGAAGGAATTCAATATCCAGGCCGATTAGACGTCTGAATCTTGAAGGTGCCGGCGCCGAAAACACCGGTAGTACTGGCCACCCCGGCATTGCTGCCGGGGTTTTTTTGTTTCTGGTGGAGTTGGTGATGGATCCATACCCTGGACACCGCAAACGCCAGCATGACGCAAACGATGCCAATTGCGAACGCCCGGAGCATCGCCCATTTGTGCGGGCGACGCCGGACGAGCGCGATGAAGAAGACAAGCAGACCCACGATAAGCAATGCGGCGACTGCCAGCGCGGCCATCGCAAGGTAGGCCGCAGCCGGACCGGTATAGCGGTCCCCGGGCTTGAAAGGGGTCAGCACCAGCGCCACGACGTAGGCCACGCCCACGATGGCAAGAAGCCACGCGATGACGTTCATGGTGCGCAGCAACCTTGATCCCGGCGTCATCGTAGGCCTTCCGATGCGAGACGCTTCGCAAGGCCTTCCCACCGACGTGGACTGTCTTTCACGGCGTGCGCGTAATAGAAGTGTCCCTCTCCCTTTCCATCCAGCATCTGTTTGCCAAGAATGGGCGCCATGGCAACAAGTTCGACCCAGGACATTCCGGCATAGATCGGATCCCCAAACTCCCGCAGATCAATCGTCACAACCTTGCCTATGCGGGGGTGCGTCTGTAGATCGGATAGGAAATCCTCGTCGATCGGGGATCCGATCAGGACAAGATGGTCGATCACGTGGCCTGCGCGTGCATAGGACCAGGCAGTTTGCGCGGCTAGCAAGGAGCCGTAGCTATATCCGATCAAGTTGAACTGCGGGGCCTCCGGTGACATGCCTTTCGTGATCGTCCACTCACTGTCATCACGATAGCGCACGACGAGACCAGCCCGGAGGGCATCCAGGATTTGTCCAGCCTCCTTGTAGTCCTCGTTCAGCCCGTGGTTTGCCGAGTTCGTCAGTCCCATGAAACAGTGCTCGATCCCCGCCTTCCGGAACGCCTCCAG